>JAGWQN010000145.1 GCA_028869995.1 Rhodospirillales bacterium | reverse complement strand
GGCCTGCACGCCCTCGCTCATCTCCATCACCTCGACCTTGTAGCCGTGCTGCTCGGCCCAGCGCGTGTACATGCGCATCAGCATCTCGGCCCAGTCCTGCGCCTCGGTGCCGCCGGCACCGGCGTTGATCTCGAGGTAACAGTCGCGTCCGTCGGCCTCGCCGGAGAGCAGGCTCTCGGTTTCGCGGCGGGCGGCTTCGGCAGCGGTGGCGCGCAGCCCGGCGGCGGCCTCGCCGACGAGGGCCGCGTCGCCGTCGGCCTCGGCGAGCTCGATCAGCTCGCGCGCGTCGGCGAGTTCGCGTTCGATGCGCTGCACGGCCTCGGTCTGCGAGGCCAGGCGCGTGCGCTCGCGCATCAGCTTCTGGGCGCGGGCGGCATCATTCCACAGCGACGGGTTTTCGGCCTCGGCGTTCAGTTCCGCGAGGCGGCGCAGCGCGGCATCCCAGTCAAAGATGCCTCCTCAGCAGTGCCAGCGACTGCTCGATGGAAGCGGCAAGCTGATCGGATTCGGTGGACATGTTCCGGTTCCTGGTCCTGGACCGGTCAATAGAGTCCGCCGAGGGACTTGTCCACGCCGCCGGACGCAGGCGCAGCCGTGCCGGTAGCACCGGCGGCAGCGTCGCTGGCCGTCCCCTGCCCGCCGGTGTCGAGCGGACCCGAGACGCCCGGCGCCTGGCCCGGCTTGAAGGCATCGAGCGCCGGGCCGTGGGCGCTCTGCCAGGAAGCAACGGTCACGCCCGCCGGCGGCGTGAAGGTCAGCTTAGGCCGGGTGGCGAGGGCGCCCTTCATGAACTCCCGCCAGATCGGCAGGGCCGCGATCGCGCCCTGCTCGTTGGGACCAAGGCTGCGCGGATTGTCGAAACCGACCCAGACCACGGTCACGAGATCGGGCGAGAAACCCGAGAACCAGGCATCGACGGCGTTGTTGGTGGTTCCGGTCTTGCCGGCGAGCATGGTGGCGAATTGCTGCTGGGTGCCGCCTCCGGTGCCGTTGATGACGACGCCGTGCATCATCATCACCACCTGGAAGACACTTTGCGCGTCGGCAATGCGCGGGTGGTTGTCGACGATGGTGGGCGGGGCGGTGGGATCGTTGCAGCCCTGACAGGCGAGGCCCGATGCCTGCCACAGCACGCGGCCGTTGCGATCGCTGACGCTGTCGATGAAGTGCGGCACCACCTTGAGGCCGAGCGTGTCGAGGGAGGCATAGGCACCGGCCTCACGCAGCACCGTGGTGTCGATGGCGCCGAGGGCGGCGGGAAGCAGCAGCGGCAGCTTCTTCGCCATGCCGAAGGCTTCGGCGACGCGGGCCACGCTCCGCATGCCGATATGGGCCGCCAGGCGGACGGTGACGAGGTTCAGCGACTGGCCGATCGCCGTGTGCAGCGAGGTGGGGCCGCCGAAACTGTTCTCGTAGTTACCCGGCCGCCACTTGCCGGCCGCGCCCATGTCGAGGACGAAGGGCGCGTCGAGGAAGCGCTGCGACGGCGAGATATTCTTCTCCATGGCCGCGAGGTAGACCATCGGCTTGAAGCTCGAGCCCGGCTGGCGCTGTGCCTGTGTCGCCCGGTCGAACTGGCTGAGCGCGAAGTTCCACCCGCCCGACATGGCGAGCACGCGCCCGGTCGCGGGATCGAGGGCGAGGATGGCGCCGCTGATGGCGGGAATCTGGCGCAGCGCAATCGCCAGCGGCTTGCCCTTGGCGGGCGGCGTGACGCGCAGCATCACGACGTCGCCAGGCACCACGACATCGGCGAGCCGGCGCGGCGGCGGGCCGAGATTGCCCGCGGCATCCTCGTGGCGCGCCCAGCCGAGCGCCGACAGCGGCAGCGCGGCGGTGACCGGCTTGCCGTCGAGCAGAAGCCCGATGGTCGCCGACCCCGGTGTCTCGGCAACAACCAGGCCCAGTTGCCATTGTGCCAGCATGCCGGGCGGCGCCGGGTGGTGCGCCAGCGCCTTGGCCCAGGCGGCGGTGGCCCAGGCGCCCGAGGGCGGCGCGATGTGACCGACGGGACCGCGCCAGGACGGATGGCGCCGATCATAGGCCAGCAACCCGTCGTGCAGGGCCCGGTCGGCGAGCGCCTGTAGCCGCGGGTCGAGCGTGGTGTGGACCGTGAGGCCGCCAGTCTCGGTCCGCTTGAGCCCAAAGCGGGCGATCAGCCGCTGTCGCACTTCATCGGTGAAATAATCGGCGCCGGCGATGGTGCGGGGCCTGGTGTAGGGCACGGGCGTCACCGGCTGCGCCTTCGCCGCCTTCGCCTGGGCGAGGGTGATGGCACGGTTATCGACCATGCGGTCGAGGACGTAGTCGCGCCGGATCCGCGCCTGGCGCGGATGCAGGAACGGGTCGAAATAGGCCGGCGCCTTGGGCAGCGAGGCGAGCATCGCCGCCTCGGGCAGGGTGATCTTCTCGATCGGCTTGTCGAAATAGGCGAGCGCGGCGGCGCCGACACCGTAGGCGCCCTCGCCGAGGTAGATCTGGTTCAGGTAGAGCTGCAGGATCTGCTGCTTGGACAGCACCCGCTCCATGCGCATCGCGAGCACCGCCTCGCGGATCTTGCGCCGCAGCGAGACCTTGTCGTTCAGCAGCATGTTCTTGGCCACCTGCTGCGTGATGGTCGAGGCGCCGATGGGGCGCTTGTGCTGGCCGAATTGCAGTGCGTCGGTCACCGCCGCGCGCAGGATCGCCGCCGGGTCGATCCCTGGATGCTCGTAGAAATTGTGGTCCTCGACGGCGATGAAGGCCTGCTGGACCACCAGCGGGATGCGCGTGATCGGCACGTAGATGCGCCGCTCGGTGGCCAGTTCCGCCTGTAGCTGGTCGTTGGCGGCGTAGAGGCGCGTCATGAGCTTCGGCTGGTAGTGCCGCAGGGTCTCGAGGCTGGGCAGGTTCGCGGTGTCGCGCTCGAAGACGTAGGCGCCGATCACCAGCCCGGCGACCAGGGCCGCCACCACCAGGGTGGCGAGCAGACGCAGCGGCCAGATCAGCCCGGCGAAGAGCGAGAACCGGCGCCGCCGGCGCGGCTTCTCAGGCCGGCCACGTTTGTTGGGCGAGCGGTCTGGGGAATTGGGATCGCTCGGCGGGACCAGCCGCGGGCCGGCCTGGAGGGGGGGAGCCATGGCGCGCAGTTACACCGGACGGGCGGGCGAATCCATGGCGGGATGATGACGTCCCGGCGAGGTGGCCGGGACTAGCCGCCCAGCGGCGCGCCGGTGGCGACGGCGGCGAAATAGCGGTCGACCGCGCCCTTGAGCGCCGCGGCGACCACGGCCCGGTGCGCCGGCTGGCGCAGCGCCGCCTCGTCGGCGCGGTTGGACATGAAGCCCATCTCCACCAGCACGCTGGGGATTTCCGCCGATTGCAGCACGATGAAGCCGGCATGACGCGCGGGGTTGACCAGCAGAGGCACGTTGCGAGCAAGGCTGTCGACGACGGCCCGCTGCATCAGCGCCGACTCCGTGCGCGTCTCGCGGCGCACCAGGCTGGCGAGGATGTTGGTCACCGCCGCGGAAGGCGCGCCGCTGCCCTGGCCGCTGGCAAAGCGGTCGGCCGCGTTCTCGCTCTGCGCGAGCATCGCCGACTGGGCATCGGAGGGGTGGGAGGCCAGGGTGTAGACGCTGGCGCCGCGCACCGCGGGGTCCGCGATCGCATCGGCATGCATCGAGACGAACAGCGAGGCGCCGTTCCGCTGGGCATCGACCACGCGCTGGTCGAGCGGGATGAACACGTCGCGGGTGCGCGTCATCGCCACCCGGTAGCGACCGGAGGCGAGGAGCTGGCGGCGCAGCTCCATCGCGGTGTTGATGGCGATATATTTTTCGAACGTCCCGGAAACGCCGATCGCACCGGGATCCATCCCGCCATGGCCGGGATCGAGCATCACCAGCGGCAGCTTCGAGCGCACGGGAGCGGCACTGGCGGCCTCGTTGAAGGCCACCGCGGCGAGCGTCGGCAGGCTCGCCAGAGCGGGCATCACCGTACGCTGGAAAACACGGCGGGTCAGCATGGCGCAACTCGTATCATGGACATACGAGGCTTATTTACCATAGCGAATCGGAAATTGCACATTGAACGCTGATGAACGTGTCGTCATGCTCGCCGTGCCCCCCGATACCGAGGCTGGACGCTTGCGGCAAGCCTCGGTTTCCGTCATGGTCAGAACCGTCGTGCGACGCCGCCCGGGAATGCGTCCCCCTGATGGGAGGGCCTTCTCCCGCCGGTTGCGGCGCTCGACAGGCGATGCGGCCGATTCGCGGTCCCGGGCAGCCTCAGTGCAGGCGCCGGACCATTCGGCCGGGGGGCCCGAACGAAACGGAGCTCGGTTACCTGGTCGATCGCCACGGAACCGTTCTCGCAACCGGACGAAAGAGCAGGGTCCATGCCTGAGTTCCCCTCACCTGTCAGCATAGCGAGCGTGGCCGATCGCGCCGTGCCCGAGGTGCTGACCCCGATCAATCGCCGGCCGCGCGCGGATGGCGCGCCCACGCCGGACCACCGGAGATTTGCTGCGAATGACCAAACGGATCCTGATCGACGCCACCCACGCGGAGGAAACGCGGGTGGTGCTGCTGGATGGCCACAAGGTTGAGGATTTCGACGTCGAGACCGCAAACAAGCGGCAACTCAAGGGCAACATCTATCTCGCCAAGGTCGTCCGGGTAGAACCGAGCCTGCAGGCCGCCTTCGTCGAATACGGCGGCGGGCGCCACGGCTTCCTCGCCTTCGGGGAAATCCACCCCGACTATTATCAGATACCGGTCGCCGACCGCGAGAAGCTGCTCGCGCTGCAGGCCGAGGCGGCACGTCTCGAAGAGGAAGCGGAAACGCTCGCCATGGCGCGGCCGGAGCGGCGCAGCCGCGACGAGCGCCCCAGGGAGGCGCGTGACGAGGCGCGTGACGAAGCGGGCGACGAGGTTCCGGCCGAGCTGGAACAGGACAGCACCGGTGAGAACGAGGACGCGGCAGCGAGCGAGCCCGCCGGCGGCGAGCGGGGCATGGACGCGACGGACAGCGCGGACGAAGGCGAGGCGGATGACCGCGTCGTGGCGCCGACCGAGGATGCGGGCGCGCCAGCCGCCGAGGCGAGGTCTGCCGGGGATGAGGCCGGCGAGCCAGGTCCTGAGGCAGGCGAGGACACACGCGAAGCAGGCGAGAACGCGAGCGACGGGGATGAGGATCTCGGCGCGGCGGGCGACGATCTCGGCGAAGCCGCGGTGCCGCCCGAGACGCTCGAGGGCGCGGGCGACACGTTCGAGGGCAACGGCGCGGAAGAGGCCCGAGCCCGGGCCCGTCGCGCGGCGAGCTTCCTGCGCAACTACCGCATCCAGGAAGTGATCAAGCGCCGGCAGATCCTGCTCGTCCAGGTCGTCAAGGAGGAGCGCGGCAACAAGGGTGCGGCGCTCACCACCTATATTTCGCTGGCAGGTCGGTTCTGCGTGCTGATGCCGAACTCGCCGCGCGGCGGCGGCATCTCGCGCAAGATCACCTCGGCCGCCGATCGACGCCGGCTGAAGGATATCATGGCCGAATTGGAAATCCCCAAGGGGATGGGCCTGATCGTGCGCACTGCCGGC
>JAGWQN010000144.1 GCA_028869995.1 Rhodospirillales bacterium | reverse complement strand
TCAAGCTCAAGCACATCCGGACCAAGCCCTACTCGCCCAAGACCAACGGAAAGGCTGAACGCTTCATCCAGACAGCCCTACGCGAGTGGGCCTACGCAAAGCCCTACCCAACCTCCAATCACCGTGCCGCCGAGCTGCAATCCTGGCTGCATCAATACAACTGGCATCGCCCACACGGCGGCATCAAACTCCAAACACCCATCAGCCGACTCGGCCTCTCCGAGGACAACCTGTTGAGCATCCACAGCTAGCGCGGCCGGGCGGCGTCCTGAAGCCCGAGATGGGCGGGCAGCGCCGCGCGGATGCGCGCGACCACGTCCTCCCAGGCGTTGGGCCTCGTCTGGCGGAACAGCCGCATCGAGGGATACCAGGGCGTGTCCTCGCGCCCCAGCAGCCAGCGCCAGTCCGGCGCGCGGGGAATCATCACCCAGACCGGGCGGCCCACTGCGCCGGCGAGATGCACGACCGAGGTATCGACCGAGACGATCAGGTCGAGATTCTCCATGATCGCCATCGTGTCCGCGTAGTCGTGGATCTCGGCACCGAGATTGACCAGCGGCGCGCGCGCGAAGAAGCCGCCGGCCTGCGGCGTCGCCGGCCCCTTCTGCAGCGCCACGAACGCGACGCCGGGAAGGTCGAACAGCGGCTTGTAGGTCGATAGGGATGTGGAACGGTTACGGTCGTTGTTGTGCGCGGGCCGCCCCGCCCAGACCAGGCCGACGCGCCTGAACCCTCTCGGAACCAGGGCGCCGAGCCGTTCCCTCCAATGCGCGACCCGCGTGGGATCGGCCCGCAGGTAGGGGATCGGCGCGGGGATGGAGTCGACGCGCGTCCCGGCGAGCCGCGGCAGGCCCGAAAGCGCGGCATAGGCGGCATAGGGCGGACAATCGTCCCATTTCTGGAAGATCGTGGCGCGCGGCGCGAGCTGGCGGATGAGCCCGCCGACCTCCTTGCCGCAGCCGATGCAGAGCGCCCCGGCCCCGGCATGGTCCCGCGCCCAGGGGATGTAGCGGCTGAACTGGATCACGTCGCCGAATCCCTGGTCGCCGATCAGCAGCAGCGTCTTGCCGTCCAGCCGCTCGCCCTGCCATTGCGGGCGGTCCTGGCGGACCAGCTGGGGCGGGATCAGCGGTGCCGCGCCGCCGATCTGGAAGCGCCACTCGTATTCCTCCCACCCCTCCGCCAGCTCGCCGCGCGCGAGCAGCACCTCGGCGCGCACGAAATGCGCGCCCGGCTGCCTCGGGTCGATCGCCAGCGCCGCCTGCGCGCAGGCCAGCGCCTCGTCGTATTCGCCGCGCTCGGAATGGATGATGGCCAGATTGTGCAGGCACAGCGGATCGGAGGGCGCGAGCGCCACCGCGCGCTTCGCCGCGGCCAGGGCTTCGTCGTGGCGCCAGAGGGTGCGGTAGAGCTCGCAGATGTTGCGCAGGTAGAGTGGGGTGTCGACGCCGTGTTCGAGCGCGCCCTCCATGAAGGCGAGCGCCTCCTTGCGCCGCCCCTGGCGGAACACGACGATGCCCATCAGGTGCAGCGCGTCCGCCTGCGTCGGGTGCGCGTCGAGCACGTGGCGCAGCAGCCGCTCCGCCTCGGCGAGCTTGCCGGCGCGCTCGTACTCGGCGGCAACCTGGAAGATCTCGCCGACCGGGACCGGCGCGGTCAGCCCCGCCGGCGCGGCCTTCACCGCGGCGCTCATGGGCGCGCCCGCGGCCGGGCGTGGCTCATTCGGCGGAATATCCGAGCTTCTCCATGAGCGGCGCGAGGATCGGGATCGCCGGCTCCAGCACCGAGCGGTAATGGCGCCAGCGCCCCACGGACCGGTCGTAGAGCTTCTCGGTCACCTGCGCATAGCTCGCGGTGCGGGCATAGCGGCGGTTCTCGTGGAAGGCGAGGCAGCCCGCGTGCCAGTCGAGGCCGACGAAGCCGAGCAGCGCGCGCACCGTCGTCTCCTGGTCGGCGACCATGTCCTCGTAGCGCACCGGCAGGTATTTCAGGCTCATTTCGGTGCGATAATGTTCGACCAGCTCCATCACCCGCACATAGTGCGTCGCCGCCGTCTCCAGCGCGTGGCCGCAGTACAAGCCGTGCGTGAACAGGTTGGAGATGGCCGAGACCATCACGTCGAGCGGATGGCGGATGACGTGGACCAGGGGCGAGGCCGGGAACAGCAGCGCGATCAGGCCGAGATGCGTCTCGTTGAGCGGCATCTTGTCGGTGAACCAGGGCGCCTCGTCGCGGACCACGCCCATCTGGCGGGCACGCGCGAGATAGTTGTCGCGCAGCCGGTCGAGCCCGTCGCGCTGGTCGGCCATCCACAGCTCGGCCAGCGCCTCCGGATAGGCAAGCGGCGAGTTGAGCATGCGCGGCATCATCTGCGTCAGGTCGTTGATGAGCGGCAGCTCGTCGCCCGCCGCGATCATCGGGTGTGCCGAGAGCGTCTGCTCCACCAGCGTCGTGCCCGAGCGCGGGAAGCCGAGGATGAACAGCGGCTGCGGCACGTCCGTGCGCACCCCCGCGCGCGGCAGCAGCCGCAGCCGGCCCTGGGTGAAGAACCCCTTGAGCCGCGCCATGAGCTGGTTGGCATGCTGGTCGAGATAGTGCTGGCCCGACAGCTCGCGCGTCAGCTTCTTGCCCTCGATGAAGGCCTGGCCGGCCGCCTCGTAGTCGCCGAGGCTGTCGAGCAGCCTTCCCTTTTCCAGCAGCTCCGCCGGGCCGAGCCGCGCGCCCTCGCGGGTATGGGCGAGCGCGTCCAGCACCGCCACCGCCTCCGCCGGCTTCTTCTGCCGCCCCAGCACCACCGCGCGCGAGACCTTCATGCCCACATCGTCGGGTGCGATCGCCTCGAGCTTGTCGAGCAGCTCCGCGGCACGCTCGAAGTTGCGGTCGGCCTCCTCCATGCGCGCCCAGCCGAGCAGGGTCTGGCGCACCGCCGGCGCGGCGGCGAAGCTCTCCTCGTAGAGGGTGCGCGATTCCTCCATGCGCCCCTGGTTCTTGAGGTTCCAGGCGAGATTGGCGAGCAGGATCGCATCGCGCGCGCCGGAGAGCTCGAGCGCCTTGCGGTAGTGGTATTCGCCGATCTGCGGGCGCTGCGCCTCGGTCAGGATCATGCCCATGAGGTTGTGCGACTGCGCGTTCTCCGGCGCGATGCGCACGGCGTTGCGCGCATGCACCTCTGCCTCCGCGAGGTCGCCCTTGTTGAGCAGCAGCAGCGCCAGCTCGTTGGTGGCGGGGAAATTATTGGCATCGAGCGCCACCAGGCGACGGGCCAGCGCCTCGGCCGCGGTCCGGTTCCCCTGCGCCTTGCGGATCTCGTAGAGGACGGAGAGCGCGCCCGGCCGGTCCGGCGCCAGTTCCAGCACCTCGAGCGCCAGTTTCTCCGCCGTCTCCGGCGCGCCGTGGCGATGCGCCTGGATTGCGCGCTCGACCAGGGGGACGAGATGGCGCGAGGCCGCGGCCGGCGGCAGCGAGCCCGCCACCATCGAGCAGCAGCGCGCGGCCCTGAGGCCGCTGCCGCAGCGGCAGAGTTCCTGGACGGTGGCGCTCACGCGAGACCCCCTTGTGTCATCGCGTCTCTATGCCACGCCGGACGGCGGCGACAAAGCACGCCGCGCCCGCCCAGCCCCGCCGCTTCAGCCCGGAATGATTCCCCGCTCGCGCAGCATCGCGACCACCTCATCCGCCGCCTGCCCGGGCGTGCGGTTGAGGGTGTCGAGCCGCAGTTCCGGCGCCAGCGGCGGCTCGTAGGGCGCGGAAACGCCGGTGAAGTTGCGGATCTCGCCCGCATAGGCGCGCCGGTAGAGCCCCTTCGGATCGCGCCGGCTGCATTCATCGACCGGCGTGTCCACGAACACCTCGACGAACATGCCATCCTCGAAGCGCTCGCGCGCCGCCGCGCGGTCGGCCCGATAGGGCGAGATGAAGCAGGCGAGCACGATCAGCCCCGCCTCGCACATCAGCCGCGCGACCTCCGCGGCGCGGCGGATGTTCTCGACACGGTCGGCCTCGCCGAAGCCGAGGTCGCGGTTGAGCCCGGTGCGCAGCGCATCGCCGTCGAGGAGGAAGACATGCCGCCCCTCCGCGTGCAGGCGCTGTTCGACGAGATCGGCGATGGTGGACTTCCCCGCCCCGGACAACCCGGTGAACCAGACCAGCGCCGGCTGCTGCGCCATCAGCGCTGCGCGCGCCGCCCGGTCGACCGCGGTCACATGCCGCGTCACATCCGTCGCCGCCTGGATCTCGGCGACCATGCCGGCGGCGACGGTCGCGCCGTCCTGGCGGTCGATCAGGATGAAGCCGCCGAGATCGCGGCTGTCGTGGTAGCGCTGCATCGGCACCGGTGCGGTGAGCTGCAGCGAGACGCGCGCGATGTCGTTCATCCTCAGCGTCTCCGCCGGGGCGTGCGTCATCGTTTCGGGATCGAGCCGGTCGCGGATGCGCATCACGCTCGCGGGCACCGTCGCCGTTCCGATCCGCAACAGGTAGGAGCGGCCGGGGAACATCTGCGCCTCGCTGAGCCAGACGAGATCGGCCTCGCAGCGGGCGGCCATCGGCACCGCCTCGCCCGCGCCGATCACCTCGCCGCGCGCGATGTCGAGTTGCTGGTCGAAGGCGAGGGTCACCGCCTCGCCCGCAAGGGCCTCGGCGACATCCCCGTCCGTACCGATCACGCGCGCGACCCGGGCCTCGCGGCCGCTGCGCGCGAGGCGAACCGCATCGCCGGCCGCGACCCGGCCGCGCGCGATCGTGCCCTGGTAGCCGCGCGTCGCCTCGTCGAGCCGCACCACGCCCTGCACCGGCAGCCGGAAGGGGCCGTCGGCCAGCGAAGGGATCGTCACGGTTTCGAGATGACCGAGCAGGGTCGGCCCATGGAACCAGGAGAGGCGCTCGCTCGGGCGGGTGACGTTATCGCCGAACCGCGCCGAGAGCGGAATCGCGCTGTAGAGACCGATGCCCAGCGAATGCGCGAGCGTCGCGAACTCCGCCGCGATCGCGCCGAATCGCGCCTCGTCGAAGCCGACGAGATCCATCTTGTTGACCGCGAGCACCAGGCGCGCGACGCCCATCAGCGCCGCGATCGCGGCGTGCCGGCGCGTCTGCTCGAGCAGTCCCGCGCGCGCATCGACGAGCAGCACCGCGAGGTCGGAGGCGGCAGCGGCGGTCGCCATGTTGCGGGTGTACTGCGCATGGCCGGGCGCGTCGGCGACGATGAAGCGCCGACGCGGCGTGCCGAAATAGCGCCAGGCGACGTCGATGGTGATGCCCTGCGCGCGCTCGTCCTCGAGCCCGTCGAGCAGGAGCGCGAGGTCGGGCTCGTCGCCGGTCGTGCCGTGGCGCACCGACAGGGCGGCGACGCGCGCCATGTGGTCCTCGAAGATCTGCCCGCTCTCGTGCAGCAGCCGGCCGATGAGGGTCGATTTCCCGTCATCGACGCTGCCACACGTCATGAACCGGAGCGTCTCGACACCGGCCTGGCTCGAGAGGAAATCCTGGCGGTCCATCAGCGTCTCGTGCTCGCGCGTTGCTGGCTCAAAAGTATCCCTCGCGCTTCTTGCGTTCCATGCTGTCGGTGGGGTCGCGGTCGATCAGCCTGCCGCCGCGCTCGGAGACACGCGCGGCAAGCGTCTCCGCCACCACCTCCTCGAGTGTCGCCGCCTCCGACGCGACCGCGCCGGTATGCGGCCAGCAGCCGAGCGAGCGGAAGCGCACCATCCGCTCCTCCGCGCGCTCGCCGTCGCGCCAGCCCATGCGCGCGGCATCGTCGACGACGATGAGCGTGCCGTCGCGCACGACCACCGGGCGCCGGGCGGCGAGGTAGAGTTCCACCACCGGAAGGTTGCGCGCCAGGATGTAGTGCCAGATATCCGTCTCGGTCCAGTTCGAGAGCGGAAAGACCCGCACCGAGCCGCCGGGCGGCGTGCGCAGGTTCACGAGCTTCCAGAACTCCGGGCGCTGGCGCTTGGGGTCCCAGTCGTGCCCCGCACCGCGCACCGAGACGATGCGCTCCTTCGCGCGGGAGGCCTCCTCGTCGCGGCGCGCGCCACCGAAGGCGGCGTCGAACGCACCCTTGGTCAGCGCCTGCTTCAGCGCCTCGGTCTTCATCGCGTGCGTGTAATAGGCGGTATCGTGCTCAAACGGATTGAGCCGCGCCTCGTTGGTGTGCACGATGAGGTCGAGCCCGAGCCGGCGCGCGGTTTCGTCACGAAACCGGATCATCGCCCCGAACTTCCACAGCGTATCGATGTGCAGCACCGGGAAGGGGATGCGCGCCGGCGCGAAGGCGCGCCGCGCCAGCTCCAGCAGCACCGAGGAATCCTTGCCGATCGAGTAGAGGAGGACGGGCCTCTTCGCCTCGGCGACGACCTCGCGGATGATGTGCACGCTCTCCGCCTCGAGGCGGGCGAGATGCGCGGGCAGGAGGCGTTCGCCCGTCAGGGTTTCAGGTGCTGGCATGAATGCGCGATATCGTTGCTGTTGTGGAATGGCCGGCTTCGAGCGGGATCAGCACGACACGTCCGCCATGCGCCTGGACGAAGTCGGCGCCGACGACGGTCGCGAGCGTGTAGTCCGAGCCCTTGATCAGCACATCGGGCGCGACGGCGCGGATCAGCCGCTCGGGCGTGTCCTCCTCGAACAGCACGACCAGGTCGGCCGAGGCGATGGAGGCCATCACGGTCGCGCGCGCGGTCTCGGACTGGACCGGCCGGTCGGGACCCTTGAGCCGCTTGACCGAGGCATCGGTGTTGAGGGCCACCACCAGCCGGTCGCAGGCGGCGCGGGCGCGCGCGAGCAGGTGGACATGGCCGGGATGGATCAGGTCGAAGCAGCCATTGGTGAAGCCGACGGCCAGCCCCGCCGCCCGCCAGGCGGCGATGCGCGCCAGCGCCGTCGTCTCGTCGGCGATCTTGTCCTCGAGTGCGAGCGCCTCGTCGCGGCGCAGGACCTGGGCAAGCTCGCCGCGCGTCACCGCGGCGGTGCCGTGATGGGCGACGGCCAGGCCCGCCGCTTCGTTGGCCAGGCGTGCCGCATCCGCCATGTCCGCGCCGGCGGCCAGCGCCAGCGCGAAGGCGGCGACCAGTGTGTCGCCCGCGCCCGAGACGTCGGCGACCTCGCGCGCGCGCGTCGGCACGTGCAGGGCCTGCCCTTCGCGCGCGAGCAGCGTCAGCCCCTTCTCCGAGCGCTTGAGCAGGATCGCCTCCGCCCGCGCCTGCAACAGCGCCGCGCGGCAGGCCTCGGCGGCGGCCGCGTCGTCGCCGGCCGCAAGCCCGGTCGCGCGCGCCACCTCGAGCGCGTTGGGCGCGACCACGGTGGCGCCGGCATAGGCCGAGAAATCCTGCCGCTTGGGATCGACGATCACCGGCACGCCCGCCGCCCGCGCCGCGGCGATGGCGCCGGCGAGCACGCGGTCGGTCAGCACGCCCTTGGCGTAGTCGGAAAGGATCAGCGCCCGCGCGCCGGCCAGCGCCGCCGCGGTCGCGGCGAGCAGGCCCGCCTCGGTCGCCGCATCGACCGGGCCCGCCTCCTCCTCGTCGAGGCGCAGCATCTGCTGGCCGCCGGCGACGAAGCGGGTCTTCACCGTGGTCGGGCGCGCCGCCTCGACGAAAACTGTCTCGACGCCCGCGAGCGCGGCGCGCAGACCGGCCGCCGCCTCGTCGCGCCCGACGGCGGCGACCAGAACCGCCTGGCCGCCGAGCGAGGCGACGTTGAGCGCCGCGTTGGCGGCCCCGCCCGCCACCTCGCGCCGCTCGCGCGCGCGCAGCACCGGGATCGGCGCCTCGGGCGAGATCCGCCGGACCTCGCCGGCCACGTACCGGTCGAGCATCGCGTCGCCGAGCACGACGACACGCTGGCCCGCCATGGCGGCGAGCAGATCCGGTCCGGCCGTCATCGCGGCCCCTGGGTCACGGGAGTGAGCGTCACCCGCCTCTCATGCCGCAGCCCCCGCCTCCTGCGCAATGCGCCAGGCGTCCGGTTGACCGAAGATGACCCGTCCCGCCCGAGCGGGGCCGATTTGGTCAGACGGCCGGTCCGGTCAGGGAATCAGCACCGTGCTGCCGGTGGTCCGCCGCGCCTCCAGCGCCTCGTGCGCCGCGGCCGCCTCGCGCAGCGGGAAGGTCTGGTTGACCCGGATCTTCACCGCGCCGCTCTTCACCACGTCGAACAGGTCGTTCGCCGTCGCCAGCAGGTCGGCGCGCTTGGCGGCATAGGTCGCAAGCGTCGGGCGCGTCAGGTAGAGGCTGCCCTTGGCCGCGAGCAGCGCCGGGTCCACCGGCGGCACGGGGCCCGAGGCGTTACCGTAGGTCACCATCAGCCCGAGCGGGGCGAGGCTGTCGAGGCTGCCCATGAAGGTGTCCTTGCCGACGCTGTCGTAGACCACCGGCACCATGGCGCCGCCGGTGATGCGCTTGACCTGCGCCGGCAGGTCGGCGTGGCCGACCACGACATGCTCCGCGCCGTGCGCCCGCGCGAGCTCAGCCTTGGCCTCGGTCGAGACGACGCCGATCACGGTCGCGCCGAGATGGCGGGCCCATTGGCACAGGATCAGGCCGACGCCGCCGGCCGCGGCGTGGACGACGATGGTCTCGCCCTTCTGGACCCGGTAGGTGCGCCGCACCAGATACTGCGCCGTCATGCCCTGCAGCATCATCGCCGCGGCGGTCTCGAAGCCGATCTCGTCGGGCAGCTTCACCAGCCGCTCCACCGGCACCGCGCGCTCCGTCGCGTAGGCGCCGACCGCGCCGGTGCCGTAGGCGACACGGTCGCCGACCGCGAATTCGACGACCCCCGGGCCGAGCGCCATCACCGTGCCCGCGGCTTCCATCCCCGGCGTCGCCGGCAGCTGGGTCTTGTAGAGGCCGGTGCGGAAATAGACGTCGATATAGTTGAGCCCGACCGCCGCATGCTTCACCAGCACCTCGCCCGGGCCGGGCTCGGGGGTGGGCACGTCCTCCCAGCGCATCACCTCGGGCCCGCCAACGGCGTGAATTCGGATCGCCTTCGTCATGATTCGTTCCTCATGGTGATGCGCCTACGCCGCGCGCGGCAGCGCTGCTCCCTCGAGCCCGAGAAGATAGTGCTTGGTCGCGAGCCCGCCGGCACCGGAATACCCGCCCGGGCCGCCCTGCGCCACCACCCGATGGCAGGGAATGATGATCGGGATCGGATTGCGGCCCATCGCCCCGCCGATCGAGCGCGGCGAGCCGCCGGCGGCGCGGGCAAGCTGGCCATAGGTCCAGACCGCGCCGCGCGGCACCGTGCAGAGTGCCGCCCAGACCCGGCGCTGGTAGGCCGATCCCTGCGGTGCGAGGGGCAGGTCGAACGGCGCCGCGGCGCCGTCGAAATAGGCCTCAAGCTGCTCGCGCGCGCGCCGCAGCAGAGCGGTGGGCGACTGCACGCTGCCCCAGCCCCAGTCGAGGGCCACGATCGCCCCCTCCTCCTCCGCGATGGAGAGCGGTCCGATCGGGGAATGGAAAGAGATCAGCGGCATGAAACTCGATGGCACAACCGCGGGCCCCCCGCTGTCAAGCCGAGCCCGGCCCCGGCCGGTCCGCGGCAACCAGCAGGAAGGGCGGGCGGTCGCGCTCCGCCGCCCACTCCGGTTGCGCGGCGATCTGCGCGGCGTCGGGGCCCCACTCGACCAGCCGCGCCAGCCGCAGTCCGGCGGCGAGCAGCGCGTTGACGACGGTGGCGATGCTGCGATGGTGCTTGAGCACGCCCTGGGCAAGCCAGTCGGTCCGCCGTTCGCCCTCCGCGAGATAGGCGTCGAGCGGCCAGACGCGCCGCCCCTCGTGCTCGACCCAGCCGGGCGCCGTGGGCGCGGTGTAGAGCGGATGCTCCATCGAGAAGACGAAGCGCCCGCCCGCGGCGAGGCTCGCCGCCACCGTGCGCGCGAGCCGCGGAAAGTCGGCGACGTAGTGCACCGCGAGCGAGGAATAGGCGAGGTCGAAGGCGCCCTCCGGCAGGACGAGGGTTTCGAGGTCGGCCCGCTCGTAGCGGGCGCCGCCGCCTTCCGCGCGGGCGCGCGCGAGCATCTTCTCCGAGAGGTCGAGGCCGAGCACGCTGGCCGCCCCTTCCTGCTGCGCCCAGCGGCAGAACCAGCCGAAGCCGCAGCCGAGATCGACGACGCGCCGGCCGCGCAGCGGCGGCAGCATCGCCTGCAGGCTCGGCCATTCGGGCGCGCCGGCGAGCCCCTCGCGCGAGCGGCGCAGCGCGCTGTAGCCGGCGAAGAAGTCGTCCTGGTCGTAGATGTTCTGGGCCATGGCCAGGCATCGCCCAGCCTTGGCGGGGCGTCAAATCACCGCGCGCAGCGCCTCGGCGAAGTGGGTCACGTCCTCCTCGTCCGCCCAGACATGCGGGCTGACCCGCAGCACGCCGAGCCGGTCGCTGGCATAGGCGCCGCGCGCGGCCAGCGCCTCGATCAACCCCGGCCGCATCCCGCCAGGCAGGCGCAGGCCGAGGATGTGCGGCGCACGCCGCTCGCGGGGCAGCACGTCGAGGCCGAGCCCGCGCGCCGCCTCGGCCAGCGTATCGGTCAGCCCGCGCAGCCGCGCCGCGACCGCCGCCGCACCCCAGCCGGCGACAAGCTCCATCCCCGCCGCCGCCATCGGCAGCCCGATCGGGTCGTTGCGCTCGCCACGGTCGTAGCGCCGCGCGCCGGGGGCGAAGCCGCCGGCCGGCCGGTTGGAGCCGTTCTCCTCGACCGGCAGCCCGTGCTGGCGCGCCGGCGCGGCATAGAGAAAGGCCAGGCTGTAAGGGCCGAGCACCCATTTGTAGGTCGGGAAGGCGAGGAAATCCGGCTGCAGCCGCCGCACATCCAGATCGAGCACGCCGACCGCCTGGGTCGCGTCGATGACGACGGCCCCGCCCGCGGCGCGCACGGCCGGCACCACGCGGTCGAGGTCGATCAGCGCGCCGTCGCTCCAGTGCAGCGGCGTCAGCGCCGCCAGCGCGAGCGGCGGCCCGGGCCGGGCAATGGCGGCGAGGAGTGCCGACGTCCAGTCCCCGTTCGCCGGCCGCGCGACGACGTCGAGCACGAGCCCGCGCTCGGCCGCCAGCCGGTCGAACACCAGGGCGAGCGAGGGAAACTCGTCGGCGATGCGCAGGATGCGATGGCCCGCCGGCAGCTCCAGGTTGCGCGCCGCGGTGGCGATGGCGTGGCTGACCGCGCCGACCAGCGCGATGTCGTCCGGCGTGGCGCCGACCATCCGCGCCGCCGCCGCGCGCACACGCTCGACCATGGCTTCGTCGCGGGCCATCGCCCAGGGGTGCACCTTGGCCTGCACACCCTCCCGCCCAGCCTCGCGCACCACCGTGGGGAGGGCGGAATAGGCCGCGGCGTCGAGATAGGCGACGTCGCGCGGGATATCGAACAAATGACGCTGAGACCCAAGCATCCGATCACCTCCTGACGGGGCCGGGACCGGGGCCCGGCGTTTCCAAGGCCATGCTCACGTCACCAGCACCCGGTGCTGGCGCAGGAAGGCGAGCAGCGGCAGCAGTGGCAGGCCCATGACCGCCGCCTGCTCTCCCTCGATCCGTTCGAACAACAGCGCGCCGCGGCCCTCGACGCGATAGGCGCCGACGCTGCCCAGCACCGCCTCGCCCTCGGCGTCCAGGTAGGCGTCGAGAAACGCTTCGGAAAACGGGCGCATGGTCAGGCGCGGCCGGGCGAGATGGCGCCAGACCTCGGCACCGTGGCGGTGGCAGACGACCGCGGTCTCGAGGTGGTGCGTCGCCCCGCGCAGCGCCAGCAACTGGCCGCGCGCCGCCGCCCGGTCGGCCGGCTTGTCGAACCAGGTTCCGCCGCAGACGAGGATCTGGTCGCAGCCGATCACCAACGCCTCCGGCCGTCGGCGCGCGACCGCGGCGGCCTTGAGCCCGGCCAGCATCAGCGCGGCCTCGCCGCCCGAGGCGCCGCCCGCCCGCGCCGCCTGCTTGGCCGCCGCTTCGTCCACCGTGGCGGCCACGGCCTCGAAGCGAAGCCCGGCCTCGCGCAGCAGCAGGCCTCGCGCCGCCGAGGCCGATGCCAGCACCAGCGCGGGTTGCACGGCCTGCAGTGCCGCCATCAGGCCGGGGCCTGCTTGGCGCGGCGCGCGTGCCAGGCCTCCATCAGCTGCAGCACGGTGGTCGCGGTCTCCTCGATCGAGCGCCGGGTGACGTCGATCACCGGCCAGCCGCGCCGCTGGCAGAGCCGGCGCGCCCATAGCAGCTCGGCCTTCACCGCCTCGGGGTCGACATAGGCGCCGGGATCCTGGCGGACCGCCGGGGCCGCCCCGATCATGCGCAGCCGGTGGCGGCGTATCTCCGTCAGGGCGAGCGGGTCGATGGTCAGCCCGATCACGGGGCAGGACGGGTTTTCGAGCCCCGGCGGCTCCTCGAGCCCGGGCACCAGCGGCACGTTCGCGGCCTTGATGCCACGGTTGGCGAGGTAGAAGGAGGTCGGCGTCTTGGAGCTGCGCGAGACGCCGACCAGCACGACATCGGCCTCGGCGATGCCGGCCTGGGCCAGCCCGTCGTCATGCGCGAGCACGTAGTGCATCGCGTCGATACGGCGGAAATAGTCGGCGTTGAGCACGTATTGCCGGCCCGGCCGCGCGCCGGCGGCCTCGCCCACCTCCTCCTGGATCACCTCCAGAACCGGGTCGAGCACGTGCACGAGTTTCTGGCCGAGCCGCTGGCACGCCGCCTCCAGCTCCGCGCGCAGGGCGCGGTCGAGCAGGGTGGACAGGACCGGCCCCGGCTCCATCTCCAGGCCCTCGATGACACGATGCAGTTGCAGCCGCGTGCGCACCAGGCTCCAGCGATGATGCACGATGGTGCTGTGCTCGAACTGGACCACGGTCGCGCGGGCGACGGCGTTGAGCGTCTCCCCGGTCGCGTCGGAGACGAGGTGGAGGTTGAGCCGTCGTTCGACCATGGCGCCAGAATAACGTGGATAACCTTGCCGCACACCCCGCCGGCACGGGATAACGGGGATGGAAATCGAATCTGGACAACCCAACTTGAGATATGCCCTGAGCGTGGACAACGCCGAACAGAGAAGCAAAAACAGCCGCCTCGCGGCGTGGGTGCGTGTGGATGGCGGCCCGGCGGCACGGCGGAAGCTGGGGTTCCCCGCAACTCACAGGCCCGCCTCCGCCACCACCCTTTAAAAAATTTCTTCTTATGGAATTGATCCGATGACCAAGCCGCTCCTGCGGGTCCTGCGCGGCGAACGGCTCGATCCACCGCCGCTGTGGCTCATGCGCCAGGCCGGGCGCTACCTGCCGGAATACCGCGCCACCCGCGCCAGCGCCGGCGGCTTCCTGGAACTGTGCCTGACGCCGGCGCTGGCGGCCGAGGTGACGTTGCAGCCGCTGCAACGGTTCGGCTTCGATGCCGCGATCCTGTTCAGCGACATTCTGTTGCTGCCCTGGGCGATGGGGCAGAACCTGACCTATGGCGAGGGCGAGGGGCCGCGCCTGGCGCCGGTGCGCGACGCGGCAGGACTGGCGGCGCTGCGCCTCGAGCGTGTGGCCGAGCGCACGGCGCCGGTGCGCGAGGCGGTGCGTCTGATCGCGGCCGCCACCGGCGACGCGGCGCTTATCGGCTTCGCCGGCGCGCCGTTCACCGTGGCCTGCTACATGGTGGACGGACGCGGCGGCGATTTCCTGGAAACCCGCACCCTGGCGTGGCGCGATCCCGGCTTCTTCGCCGACCTGATCGCGCTGCTGACCGAAGGCACGATCGCGACCCTTGCCGGCCAGATCGAGGCCGGTGCCGAAGCGGTGATGCTGTTCGACACCTGGGCCGGGCTGTTGCCGCCGAGCCTGTTCGCCGCCCATGTCACCGCGCCTGCCCAGCGCATCACCGCCGCCCTGCATGCCCGCTTCCCGGGCGTGCCCGTGATCGGCTTTCCCCGCCTCGCCGGCGCCAGCCTCGCTGCCTACGCGCGGGCAACCGGCGTGCAGGCGGTGGGAATGGACACGCAGACCGATCCCGCGACACTGCCGGCGGATCTCGTCGTGCAGGGCAACCTCGATCCGCTGGCGCTGCTGGCGGGCGGCGCGGCGCTCGAGCGCGAGGTCGGTGCCGTGCGCGCGGCCACCGCAGCCAGGCCGCATATCTTCAACCTCGGCCACGGCGTGCTGAAGGAGACGCCGCCCGAGCATGTCGCCCGGCTGGTCGAGTTGGTGCGGCGGCGATGAGCTGGGGTCGCGATGCGATTTCACGCACCGGCAAATCGGCGTAGAGGGCAGCGATGAGCCGCCCGCGCATCGCCATCGTCTTGTTCAATCTCGGCGGGCCCGACCGGCCGGAGGCGGTGGGACCGTTTCTGCGCAACCTCTTCTCCGATCCGGCGATCCTGCGTGTCGGGCCGGTCGCTCGTCCGCTGCTTGCCCGCCTCATCGCCGCGCGCCGCACCGGTCCGGCAACCCAGAACTATGCTCTCCTTGGCGGCTCCTCGCCGCTGCTCGGGCTGACCCAGGAACAGGCGCGGGCGCTGGAGGCGGCCCTGCCGGAGCTCGACGCGCGCTGCTTCGTAGCCATGCGCTACTGGCACCCGATGAGCGACGAGGTCGCCCGCGAGGTCGCTGCCTGGAAGCCGTCGGAGGTGCTGCTCCTGCCGCTCTACCCGCATTTCTCGACGACGACGACCGGTAGTTCGCTGGCCGCCTGGCGCGAGGCCGCGGCGCGGGTGGGGCTCGTCGCGCCGGTCACCACGATCTGCTGCTATCCCGACGATCCCGGCTACGTCGGGTCGGTCGCCGCCATGGTCCGCCGCGCCTGGGACGAGGCCCGCGCCGCGGTGCCGGCCGGGACCGGCCTGCGGGTGCTGTTCTCGGCGCACGGCCTGCCGGAATCGATCGTCCGCGCAGGCGATCCCTATGAGATGCAGATCCGCGCCTGCGTGGCCTCGGTGATCGCCGCGATGGACATCGACGGCCTCGACAGCGCTGTCTGCTTCCAGTCGCGCGTCACCCCGCAGCGATGGCTCTCACCGTCGACGGAAACGGAGATCGAACGCGCCGCCCACGACAAGGTCGCGGTGCTCGTGGTGCCGATCGCCTTCGTCTCCGATCATAGCGAAACCCTCGTCGAGCTCGACGTCGAATACCGCGAGCTGGCCGAGAAGCTGGGCGTACCCGGCTTTTACCGGGCCCCGGTGGCGAACGCCGACCCGGCCTTCATCGCCTCCCTCGCCGGCCTCGTGCGTCGCGCCCGCGACCATGGACCGGGGCTCTGCGCGCTCCGCCCGGGCGGCATCTGCGGCCCGGAACATCGCGATTGCCCGCACCGGCGCGCCGGGCCGCAGCGGGAAGCGGCCGCATGAGCGGCGGGAACGAGAGCCTGGCGCTGGTGATCTTCGACTGCGACGGGGTGCTGGTGGACAGCGAGCCGGTGGCCAACCGGGTGGTGGCGGCAAGCCTCACCGAGCTGGGCTGGCCGATGACGCCGGCCGAATCCCAGCAGCGCTTTCTCGGCCAGGCGCTGCCCGACATGCGCCCCATGGTCGCGTCGCGCCTGGGCGAAGGGCTGGCCGCGCGCTGGGCCGCCGAGGTGGCGGAGCGTGTCGCCGAGGCGATGCTCACCGAGGCTGAGGCGGTTCCCGGTGCTCATGCGGCGGTCGCTGCGGTGGAGGCACGGGGCCTGCCCTGGCGCGTCGCCTCCAACTCCTCGCACGCGGAACTGGCGGCCAAGCTGGGGCGCATCGGGCTCGACGCGGCCGGACGTGTGCACAGTTTCGAGGACGTGCCCCGCGGCAAGCCCGCGCCGGACCTGTTTCTGGCCGCTGCCGCCGCCGAGGGCGTGGCGCCGGGCGCGTGCCTCGTCGTCGAGGACAGCCTGGTGGGCATCGCCGGCGCGCGGGCCGCGGGCATGCGCGTGGTCGCGCTGGTGCGCCACGGCGAGGATGGCGGACACCGGCAGGCCGGCGCACGGGTGATCCGCGATCTGGAGGAACTGCCAACCATGATCGAAGCAGCCGCGGACAGGAACTGGCGATGAGCGTTCTCGAACCCTACGTCCTCTGGATCAAGGCGCTGCACGTCGTCGCCATGGTGGCGTGGATGAGCGGCCTGTTCTACTTGCCGCGGCTCTACGTCTATCACTGCCAGGTCGCACCGGGCTCGGCGGAAAGCGAGCGGTTCAAGGTGATGGAGCGCCGGCTGCTCAAGCAGATCACCACGCCGGCGATGATCGTGACCTGGCTTGCCGGCCTGGCGATGGCCTTCACGCCGGGCGTCATTTCATGGACCGCCGGCTGGTGGCACGCGAAGCTGCTGTTGGTGCTGCTGATGACCGGCTTTCACGGCGCCTGCTCGCGCTGGCGGCGCGACTTCCTCAACGACCGTAACCGCCGGGGCGAGAAATTCTATCGCATCGCCAATGAGGTGCCGACGCTGCTGCTGCTGGGCATCGTCGTGCTCGTGATCGTGAAGCCGTTCTGACACCGCGCCGCGGAGAGCCCCATGAACCTCGATGCCATCGCCATCGGCCGCCAGCCCCCGGACGACGTCAACGTCGTCATCGAGGTTGCGATCGGCGGCGAGCCGATCAAGTACGAGATGGACAAGAAGGCGGGAACACTGGTCGTCGACCGGTTTCTCTACACGCCGATGCGCTATCCGGGGAATTACGGCTTCGTGCCGCACACCCTCTCCGAGGACGGCGACCCGATCGACGTGCTGGTCGCCAACACCCGCCCGATCGTGCCTGGCGCGGTCATCAATGTCCGCCCGATCGGCGTGCTGCGGATGCAGGATGAGGCCGGGGTGGACGAGAAGATCGTGGCGGTTCCCTCGCCGCGGCTGACGCGCCGCTACGAGCATGTGCACAACTACACCGACCTGCCGGTGATCACGCTCGAGCAGATCCAGCACTTCTTCGAGCACTACAAGGATCTCGAGCGGGGCAAGTGGGTGAAGCTCGCCGGCTGGGGCGACGCGGCGGAGGCCAGGCGGCTGATCACCGAGGCGGTCGCCCGCGCCGCGCAAGGCGCGCCCTAGGCTGTCGCCGGCTCCTCAGACCATCTCCGGCAGGAAGCCGAGTGCCGCCTGGTCGCTCAGCCGCGCCGCGGTGACGGCGTAGGTCAGTTCGCGCTGCGGCGTGGTGGCGAAGGCGGTCAGCACCGCGTCGGCGACGCCTGCGGCCTCGGTCGAGCGCAGCAGGGCCGCGAGCAGGCCGGTGGTCATGGCGCGGGCGAAATCCTCGGCAAGGTCGGGCCGCGCCAGCGCCAGGCGCTGGGCGGCGGCCGCGAGGTCCTGGTATTCCGCGGCATCGGGCATGCGGGTCAGGTGCCCGGCCACGGCGCCGCGCGCGAGGCGCATGACGATGTCCTGTTCCTGGATCGCATCGCTGTAGACCAGCAGCAGCCGCTGCAGCCCTTCCGGCGCTGCGGGATCGGCGAGGAAGCGTGCGAGCGCGGCACCGTGGCGCGCCAGCAGCCCCTCGGCCTCGGCACGCTGCGCCGCGCGCCGCAGGCTGCCCCGGTGCGCGGCGATCCGTGCCCCGAGGAACCATGCCGCGACGGCGCCCGCGAGCAGCGGCCAGATCCAGGCCAGCACGCTCATGCGCCCCGTCCCGCGCGGATGTCCTCGACCCACTGGCTGAACGGCAGCGAGGCCTGGGCCGGCGCGAGCCGGTCGCGGTGCTGGGTCTTGACCACGGCGAGTTCGAGGGCGGCGGTGCGGAATGCCGCCTCGTCGAGCCTGGCCTCGCGCCGCCGCTCGATGGCGAGCATGCGCAGGTGCCAGAACACCACCAGGTCGGCGAACAGGATCACCACCGGGAAGGCCGGCACGCCATAGGCGATGGCGGCGCCGGAGGCGACGAGGCCCAGCACCATCACCAGCACCGAGCGCCAGATCCCGGCGACCCAGAGCAGGTCCTGGAAGAACCCTGCCACGCTCAGCTCCCCCCGCCGGCGGCGGTTGGCAGGGTCGTGGCGTGTGCGGTTCGTCTCGTCATCGGACCCAATCGTGGGCAGGGCGCCCGCGGCGCGTCAACCTCCGCCGCACTGCGGATCGGCCTTGACGGCCCGATTCCACCCCACTAACTACCGCCTGCCGCGCGCGGTGCCGTTTTGCCGCGCCTCCTTTCCCGATGGCCGGCCGCGGCGGCCCGGCGCGGGCTTCCCCCAGGCTATTCTTCCTGCCCTCGCGACCGCCGCGCGACCGCGGTCCGCCCGAAAGGACGCCCCCGAGGCGCCGCACAGGCCCCTCCCCTACGAGGTCCCCCCCAGAGGTCCCATGCATCTTGCCGAACTGAAGGCTAAATCTCCCGCCGACCTGCTGAGCTTCGCGGAATCATTGCAGATCGAAAACGCCTCGTCGCTGCGCAAGCAGGACATGATGTTCGCGATCCTCAAGAACCTCGCGGAGAACGAGCAGGCGATCAACGGCGAGGGCACGCTCGAGATCCTGCCCGACGGTTTCGGCTTCCTGCGCAGCGCCGACAGCAACTACCTTCCCGGCCCCGACGATATCTACATCTCCCCCGCCCAGGTGCGCCGCTTCGGCCTGCGCACCGGCGATTCGGTGGAGGGGCAGATCCGCGCGCCCAAGGACGGCGAGCGCTATTTCTGCCTGCTGAAGGTCAACACCATCAATTTCGAGGCGCCGGAGGCGGTCCGCCACCGGATCAACTTCGACAACCTCACCCCGCTCTACCCCGACCGGCGGCTGAAGATGGAAATGCCGAATTTCCAGTCCGTCGCGAAGGGGCCGAGCAAGGACTACACGCCACGGGTGATCGACCTGATCGCGCCGATCGGCATGGGCCAGCGCGCGCTGATCGTCGCCCCTCCGCGCACCGGCAAGACGGTGATGCTGCAGAACATCGCCACCGCCATCGCCGCCAACCACCCCGAGGTCTTCCTCATGGTGCTGCTCATCGACGAGCGGCCGGAGGAAGTGACGGACATGGCCCGCACCGTGAAGGGCGAGGTCGTCGCCTCCACTTTCGACGAGCCGGCAACGCGTCATGTGCAGGTCACCGAGATGGTGCTCGAGAAGGCCAAGCGCCTGGTCGAGCACAAGCGTGACGTGGTGATCCTGCTCGACAGCATCACCCGGCTGGCACGCGCCTACAACACGGTTGTGCCCTCGTCGGGCAAGGTGCTGACGGGCGGAGTGGATGCGAATGCGCTGCAGCGCCCGAAGCGGTTCTTCGGCGCCGCCCGGAACATCGAGGAAGGTGGCTC
>JAGWQN010000143.1 GCA_028869995.1 Rhodospirillales bacterium | reverse complement strand
GGTTGCGTATCGTTTTGCCATCGCCGAACGCAAGGTCGCATCGGCGGCGCGGGCGTCGAGTGCCGCCGCCGCGCGGTGCACCATCAATCGCGCCGCCTCGAGCTCGGTCGCCATGTCCGCGAGCTTGAACTGCAGCGCCTGAAAATCGGCGATCGGCCGGCCAAAGGCTCGGCGCTGCTGCACATGCCCAAGCGCCAGGTCGAGGCACGCGCGCGCGCCGCCGAGCGAGCAGGCGGCGATGTTGATCCGCCCGCCATCCAGCGCCGACATGGCGATGCGGAAGCCCTGCCCTTCCTCGCCGATGCGGTCCTCCGCCGGCACCGGCACGCCATCGAAATTCACGATCGCCGTGGGCTGGCTGTTCCAGCCGAGCTTCTTCTCGGGCTTGCCAAAGGAAAGTCCCTCGGCCTCGCGCGGCACGGCGAGACACGAGATCCCGCCCGCACCCGCGCCGCCTGTGCGGGCCATCACCAGGTAGAGGTCGGTCGCGCCACCGCCGGAGATGAAGGCCTTCTGGCCGGTCAGCCGGTAGCCGGCGTTGCCTTCGCTCACCGCGCGCGCGGCCAGCGCCGCCGCGTCCGACCCCGCGCCGGGCTCGGTGAGGCAGTAGGAGACGAAGATGTCGCCCGCGACGATCCGCGGCAACCAGCGCGCACGCTGCGCCGGGCTGCCATAGGTCGCGATCATCCAGGCGACCATGTTGTGGATGGTGAGGAACCCCGTGGTGGAAGGGTCGGCCGCGGCGAGTTCCTCGAAGACGATCGCCGCCTCCAGCCGCGAGAGGCCCGTGCCGCCCGCCGATTCCGGCACGTACATCGCGCCGAACCCGAGCCGGCAGGCCGCGCGCAGCGCCTCGACGGGGAAGATGCCGCCAGCATCCCAGGTCGCCGCATGCGGCGCCCACTCGCCCGCGGCAAACGCCCGCGCGGTGTCGCGCAGGGCCTGTTGGGTCTCGTTCAGCTCGAATTCCATGGCGCCTCCGGCGGTCACGATGGCGCCTCCTCCGGGCGCCGTCCAGGACTTCCGCGATCCCCGGATCGAGCTTGCAGCGATCGCCCGGCGCCGGGCGCCGCTCGGCAAGATTGCTCCCCGTCGCTGAGGGCCCGCGAAACTTTTTGCCTTTGCCCGGATCGCGGCGAGCGACAGCGTGCGGGAGCCCGCGCCTTGGCTTGGGTGAGGGCCCCGCGCCTCCCCCCATGCAGCGGGTATCAGGGCTTCGGGGGCCGAGACCATGTCGGAACCATGCCCCGGCCCGGCGGAAGGGCGGCCGTGGCCTCGCCGGGCAAGGTGCAGCAAGATCCACCCCCGACGTTCCACCGGGGCGGTTTGTCCGCTCCGGAAAACCCGGGATCTGGAGCAGCCTCCGGCCCGCCTGAGCCGGAACGTTTCAGGCGGGCCGGAGGTTGCTCTAGGTTCGCCCACGACGACGCACCTCAAGGAGAGAACCACCATGCTGGCGAGCATCCGCGGCACCACGATTTATGTCGACATCGAGGGCGCGGGCCTGGTGCCGGACGGCGCGCGGATGCGCGAGAAGCCGGCGGCCTTCCTCATCCACGGCGGCCCCGGCGGCGACCATACCGGCTTCAAGCCCGCCTTCTCGCCGCTCGCAGACCGGCTGCAACTCGTCTACTTCGACCATCGCGGCCAGGGCCGCTCCGGACAGGGGGATCCCGCGCTCTACAACCTCGACGAGAATGTCGAGGACATGGAGGCGCTGCGCCGGCACCTCGGCCTCGGCCCGATCGTCTCCATCGGCACCTCCTATGGCGGCATGGTGGCGATGGCGCATGCCGCGCGTTATCCGGATTCGGTGTCGCATCTGGTGCTGATCGTCACCGCCGCGCATGGCGGATTTATCCCCAAGGCGCAGGAATGGGTCGCCCGGCACGGCAACGCGGCGCAGCAGCGCGTCTGCGAGCGGCTCTGGGCCGGCGACTTCCAGACCGAAGCGCAATTGCGCGACTATTACGACGCGATGGGCCCGGCCTATTCGCGCCGCTACGACCCCGCTGTGGCGGCCATCACGCGCGGCCGCGGCACCGTCTCGCCGGTGCCGCTCAACCGCGCCTTCGGGCCCGGCGGCTTCCTGCGCAGCTTCGATCTGCGCCCCGAGCTCGCCCGCATCACCGCGCCCACGCTGATCATGGCGGGACGGCACGACTGGATCTGCCCGCCCGAATTCTCCGAGGAGATCGCCCGCCTCATTCCCGGCTCGGACCTGCGGATCTTCGAGCACAGCAGCCATTCGATCCGCGCCGACGAACCGGAGGCGATGCGCGACGCCATCGCCGGCTTCCTGGTCCACAAGCGGCGACCCGCGTAGCGCCGCAGGGCCGAGGCGGGCAGCCGCGTCGGTGCGGCCGGGTCGCTATGGGCCGGCGAAGCCCGGGGCCCAGTCCGGTGACTGGGCCCAGGCGCGCACCGCCTCGGCGACCTGGGGCAGCAACAGGTCCCAGCGGCGTGGGCCGGGACAGCGGAACAGCCGCATCGTCGGATACCAGGGCGTATCCGATCGTCCGAGCAGCCAGCGCCAGTCCGGGGCATGCGGCAGCATCAGCCAGACCGGCTTTCCCAGCGCACCGGCAAGGTGTCCGAGTGAGGTATCGACGCAGAGCACGAGGTCGAGATTTTCCACAATGGCCGCGGTGTCATCGAAGCTGTTGATCTCGGGATCGAGATTGATCAGCGGCGCCGATCCGCGATAACCGCCGAGTTCCGCAGCCGCGGGCCCCTTCTGCAGGGAGATCAAGGCGACGTTGGCGATGTCGAAGACGGGGGCCAGCGTCTCCAGGCGGATGGTGCGGTTGATGTCGTTGTTGTGCGTGGGCCGCCCCGCCCACGTGATCCCCAGTCGCCTGAAGCCCGGTGTGACCCGCGCCGCCAGCTTCTCGCGCCATGCCGCCGCCAGCGTGCTCTCCGCCTTGAGGTAGGGAATCGGTGCGGGAATGGTCTCGAGCCGCGTACCCGCCAGTCTCGGCAGGCCGGAGAGCGGGCAGTAGGCGACGAAGGAAGGGCAGGCCTCCCAGCGATGAAAGGCGGGCAGGCCGGGCACGATCCGGTCGATGGTGGACAGCAACTCCCGCGAACAGGCCAGCACAACCTCCCGGGTCCGGGCCTGCACCCAGGAGATGTAGCGCGCGAACTGGATGACGTCGCCGTATCCCTGGTCGGCAATCAGCAGGAGTCGTTCTCCCTCGCCCAGCGGCCGTCCGTCCCAATGCGGGCGATCGGTCTTGGGCATCAGCGGAGCGGCGCCGGGGATCTGGTAGCGCCACTCGTATTCCTCCCAGCCCTCGGCGAACTCGCCCTGCAGCAGCAGGGACTGACCCAGCTTCATGTGCGCCTGCGGCAGGTTGGGCTTGATCTCGAGCGCGGCCCGCGCAGCCGAGGTCGCCGCCTTCACCTCCAGCCGGTCGTAAAGCACCATGGCCAGGTTGAAGAGGCCGAGCGCATCGGCCGGATCGAGCGAGACCGCGCGGCGGGCCGCGGTCAGCGCGGGGTCCAGCCGGGCGAGAAGGCGGTAGATTTCAGAAAGATTGCGGTAGTGCACCGGCCGCCGCCCGCCGGCCGCGATCGCCCGCTCCACCAGCGCCGCCGCCGCCTCGCCATGGCCGCGCTTGTGCTCGATCAGGCCGAGGAGATGCACCGGCTCCGGCTGTTCGGGCCGGGCGGCGAGCATGTGACGCAGCATCCGCTCGGCCGCGTCCAGTCGTCCGGCTTCGAAATATTCGGAGGCAATGGCGAACACCTCGCCCGCCGGCACCGCGACACTGCCCGGCGGCAGCGCCTGGCCTGGTCCGGCACCGGGCGGCACGTCGGACGGCGGTGGTTGGTCGGAGACAGCCTGCGACATGCCGCGAGATTAGCCAAACCACGCAATATCGGCGAGGGCGGGTCGTTGCGGTGCGCCACCGCTCCCCCGCTCCCGCCCAGGCCCTGTCGCGATGTGGCCGCCGACGCGATGACAGAGCCGCCGCCCGTCCGACCGGACGCGGCAGTCGCGTCGGTCACGCCAGACCGACCGGCGTCGCGAGCGCGCGTGGCACGATGGTGGCCCCAATGCCAGTCGGCCCCCGGCACGGCACATCACGCCACCGCCTCAAGGACGGTGGCGATGCCCTGCCCGCCGCCGATGCATTGCGTTGCGAGGGCAAAACGTCCCCCCTCGCGTCGGAGCAGCGCCGCCGCCTTGCCCGTGATGCGCGCTCCCGTCGCGCCCAGGGGATGGCCGATCGCAATCGCGCCGCCATCGAGATTGGCCTTCTCTTCCGGCAAGGAGAGCTCGCGCAACGACGCCATCGCCTGGCTGGCGAAGGCCTCGTTGATCTCGACGATATCGATGTCCTCGGCGGCGATGCCGGCCCGCGCCAGCGCCTTGCGCGAAGCACCCACCGGGCCCATGCCCATGATCCGCGGCGCGCATCCCGAAACGGCGATGGCACGGATCCTGGCCAGAACCGGCAGGCCCTGCGCGCGGGCGAAATCGCCACGGGTGACCAGCACCGCGGCCGCTCCATCGGTGAGCGGTGAGGACGTTCCCGCTGTCACCGTGCCATCGGGCCGGAACGCAGGCTTCAGACCCGCGAGCCCCTCGGCACTCGTCTCGGGACGCAGGCAGCCATCCCGCGCGAGCGTTCCGGTTTCGGTCGCGATCGCGACGATCTCGCCAGCGAGCCGCCCCGCTTCCCGTGCCGCCGCCGCCTTGGCCTGGCTACGCACGGCAAAGGCCTCCTGTTCCCGGCGCGAGAGCGCATACTGGCCGGCCACGTTCTCCGCCGTCTCACCCATCGAAAGATAGATGTCGGGGAACGTCTGCATCAGCCCCGGATTGGGCATCGGGTTGAACCCACCCATCGGCACCCGGCTCATGCTCTCGACCCCCGCGCAGACGAAGGCTTCGCCGGCGCCCATCATGATCGCGCCCGCCGCCTGGTGGATGGCCTGCATGGAAGAGCCGCAGAAGCGGTTGACGGTCACGCCGCCCGCCGATTGCGGCAGGCCGGCAAGGAACGAGATGATACGCGCGACGTTGAAACCCTGCTCCGCCTCGGGAAAGGCGCAGCCGACGATCACGTCCTCGATGGCCTCGGGGTCGACCCCCGTCTCGTCCACCAGCGCCTTGACGACCATCCCGGCAAGATCGTCGGGTCGTGTCCCGATCAGCTGGCCCTTGTTGGCAAAGTGAAACGGAGAGCGCTTGTAGCCGGCGATGACGATGTCGGTCATGTCGAACTCCGTGGTTCGGCGCGCCTCGTTTCATACCCCCGGGGAGCGACGAGCGTGCCGTCGGCCAGCCCGGCGGCACGGGCTGCCGAGATCACATGTTGTACTGGAACCCGTCCACCTTGAAGTCCTGGCCGGTGATGAAGCACGGCTCGCTCGCGGCGAGAAACTCCACCAGGGCCGCGACATCCTCGGTGGTGCCGACGCGGTGCAAGGCGATGCCATCGCGCGCGATCGCCGCTCCCCGCTCCTCGATCACCGGGTTCTTGGCGATCTCGGTGCGGATCAGGCCGGGACAGACGGCGTTGATCAGGATGGCAGGGCCCAGTTCCTTGGCCAGGGCACGGGTCATACCGATGATGCCCGCCTTTGCGGCGGCGTAGGCGAAACGGCTCACCGCAGCCGTCACGCCACCGGAATGGGCATTGAGCGAGGACATCGAAACGATTCGCCCGTGACCCTGCGCCTGCATGACCGGCACGACGGCGCGAATATAGTTGAAGCAGCTTTTGAGATTGATCGCCAGCGTCGTGTCGTATTCCGCCTCGGTGATGTCGAGGATGCCCTTCGGCTGCGCCCGCCCGGCATTGTTCACCAGCACATCGATCCGCCCGAAGCCGGCCCGGACTTCATCGGCCACCGCCTGCGCACGCGCGAAATCCGCGACGTCGGCACGGCATGTCATCACCCGCCGGCCCAGTGCCTCGATCTCGCTCCTGGTGCGCGCCATCTCCGCCTCGAGCAGGTCCACCAGCGCCACGTCGAAGCCGGCGCGTGCCAGCCTCAGCGCGCAGGCGCGTCCGATACCCCGTGCTCCGCCGGTGACGATGGCCGCCTTGCCTTCGCTCATGCTGCGTTCCCCTTACCCATTATCGCGCGCACAGCCGCGAGCGCCGCCTCCGCGCCCGCCACATCCGGTCCACCGGCCTGCGCCATGTCCGCCCGGCCGCCGCCGCCCTTGCCGCCGACCGCCGCGGCGGCAGCGCGAACCAGGTCCACGGCACTGATCGTCCCGCTGGCGCTGCCGCCTACGTGCACGACGATGTTGGCCTTGCCGTTCGCCGTCGAGATCAACGCCACGACATCGGCATCATTCTGCTGTCGTATCGTCTCCGCGAGACCCTTCAGCTCGCCGGGCGCCACCTCGCCGAGGTTGCGTGCCACGAGCTTGCCGGATGCCGTCTCCTCGACGCCGGCGGCGGCGGTCTCGCCCGAGGCGAGCTTGCGTTGCAGCTCCGCCACCTGGCGCTCCAGCCGTCGGCGGTCCTCGAGCAGGGAGGCGACGCGCTCGGCGGCCTCGGCGGGGCTTGTGCGCAGCGACGCAGCGATGCTCCCGAGCCGGTCCTCGTCGGTTTGCGCGGCGTCGATCGCGGCGGCCGCGGCGACCGCCTCGATGCGCCGCACGCCGGCGGAGACGCCGCTTTCGGCCAGGATGCGGAAGGCACCGATATCGCCGGTGCGCGCGACATGCGTCCCCCCGCAGAGCTCGATCGACCAGGCCGAGCGGCTATCCTCCCCAGCACCCATGCTGACGACGCGGACCTCCTCGCCGTATTTCTCGCCGAACAGCGCCATCGCTCCCGCGGCGATCGCCGCCTCCGGCGTCATCAGCCGCGTCGTCACCTCGGAGTTCTCCCGGATCCGCATGTTGACCTCGCGCTCGACGGCACGCAGGTCCGGCGCTGCGATCGGCGCCGGATGGGAGATGTCGAAGCGCAGCCGGTCCGGCGCGTTGAGGCTGCCCTTCTGGGCCACATGCGTCCCCAGCCGCCGGCGCAGCGCCTCATGCAGCAGGTGGGTTGCCGAATGATGCGCGCGGATCGCGCCGCGGCGCGCGTGTTCCACCTCGGCCGTCACCGCGGCACCGAGGGCGACCGACCCCGTCACCACCGTGCCGTGATGAGCGAACAGGTCGCCCGCTCGCTTCTGCGTATCGTCGATGCGAATCTCGAAGCCGTCGCCGACCAGCATGCCGCTATCGCCAACCTGCCCGCCGCTCTCGCCGTAGAAGGGCGTCTGGTTCAGCACGACGGCGACCGATGCGCCCTGAGTGGCCTCGGCAACCTCGGCCCCATCCGCGACCAGGGCCAGCACCACGCCCTCCGCGCGCTCGGTGGCGTAGCCGAGGAACTCGGTCGCCCCGAGCTTCTCACGCAACGCAAACCAGATGGCATCCTGCCCGACCTCACCCGACCCGGCCCAGGCGGCACGGGCACGCCGGCGCTGCTCCGCCATCGCCGCCTCGAAGCCGGCGACATCGACGCGGCGGCCCTGCTCGCGCAGCGCATCCTGCGTCAGGTCGAGGGGGAAGCCGTAGGTATCGTAGAGGCGGAAAGCCACGCCGCCGGCGAGGCTTTCGCCGCTGCCGAGCTTCGCCGTCTCTTCGGCGAGTAGGGCGAGGCCGCGTTCCAGCAGCGCGCGGAAGCGGGTTTCCTCGAGCGTCAGCGTCTCGGCGATGAGCTTCTCCGCCCGCCCGAGCTCGGGATAGGCCGCCCCCATCTGGCGGATCAGCGCCGGCAGCAGCCGCGCCATGATCGGCTCGCCCGCTCCCATGCGGTGGGCATGGCGCATGGCCCGGCGCATGATCCGGCGCAGCACGTAGCCGCGCCCCTCGTTGGAAGGCAGAACGCCATCCGCGATCAGGAAGGCGGTGCTGCGCAGGTGGTCGGCGACGACGCGGTGGCTGGCGCGGTCCGGCCCGTCGGGGTCGCGCCCGGTCGCCTCGGCGGACGCGAGCACGAGCGCGCGCAACGTGTCGGTATCGTAATTGTCGTGCTTGCCCTGCAGGATGGCGGCGAAACGCTCGAGCCCCATGCCCGTGTCGATCGAGGGGCGCGGCAGCGCCACGCGCGTTCCCGGCGGCCCCTCCTCGAACTGCATGAACACGAGGTTCCAGATCTCGATGAAGCGGTCGCCATCCTCGTCGGGCGAACCCGGCGGCCCGCCGGGAATGGCCGGGCCGTGGTCGTAGAAGATCTCCGAGCATGGCCCGCAGGGCCCGGTGTCGCCCATGCGCCAGAAATTGTCGGAGGTGGCGATGCGCACGATGCGCGCCTCGGGCAGGCCCGCGATCTTCTTCCACAGGGCTGCCGCCTCGTCGTCCTCGGAATAGACGGTGACCATCAGCCGCTCGGCGGGGATCGCGAAGTCGCGCGTCAGCAGGGTCCAGGCATGGTGGATCGCCTGTTCCTTGAAGTAATCGCCGAAGGAAAAGTTCCCCAACATTTCGAAAAAAGTGTGGTGGCGCGCCGTGTAGCCGACATTGTCGAGGTCGTTGTGCTTGCCGCCGGCGCGCACGCATTTCTGCGCCGTGGTGGCTCGTGTGTAGGCGCGCCGTTCCTGGCCCGTGAACACGCGCT
>JAGWQN010000016.1 GCA_028869995.1 Rhodospirillales bacterium | reverse complement strand
GGGGCTCGATGCGGCGGCGGTCGAGGCGTGGCGCGCGGGGGCGGAGGCGGCGCTGGCCGGGCTCGGGCCGTGGCTCGCCGGGCGGGCGGGGCGGCTGCGCCGGCTGCATGGGGACCTGCACCTGGGGAACATCGTGCTCTGGGGCGGGCGCCCGGCGCCGATCGACGCGCTCGAGTTCGACGAGGCGCTGGCCTGCTTCGACATCGGCTACGACCTCGCCTTCCTGCTCATGGACCTCGAGGTGCGGGCGGGGCGGGCGGCGGCGAACCGGGTGCTGAACCGCTTCGTCGCCCGGGACGGGGATGCGGGGCTGGTCGTCGGGCTGCCGCTGTTCCTGTCGCTGCGCGCCATGATCCGCGCGCATGTCGCGGCGACGAAGGGCGAGGCCGCGGCGGGGCGCGCGGGGCTCGCCCGCGCCCGCGCCTGGCTCGACCCGCCGCCCGGCTTCGTGCTGGCGGTCGGCGGCCTGCCCGGGGTTGGCAAATCGACCGTGGCGCGGCTGCTCGCGCCCGGCCTCGGTGCCGCGCCGGGCGCGCTGATCCTGCGCTCGGACGAGATCCGCAAGCGCCTGCACGGCGTGGCGCCCGAGGTGGCGCTGGGTGCCGAGGCCTACACGCCGGCGGCGAGCGAGGCGGTCTTCGCCACAATGGCGACGATGGCGGGGGCGGCGATGGCGGGGGCGGCGCGCGGGCATGGGGTGATCGCCGATGCCACGTTCATGAACCCGGCGCATCGGATGCTGCTGCGGCGCGCCGCCGGCGCGGCGCCGTTTCTCGGCGTCTGGCTGACGGCCCCGGCGGCGGCACTGCGCGCGCGCGTGGCGGCGCGCAGCGGCGACGCCTCCGACGCCGACCTCGCCGTGTTGGAGCGCGCGCTCGCCGCCGACCCCGGCGCAGGGGACTGGCTCGCCGTCGAGGCGACGGACACGGCGGCGGCGGCCGGGGCGATCCGCGCAGCCCTCGCCCGCGCGGGCATGGTCCGGGCGGTCGGCTGAGCGGCCGGCACAGCGGCCTGACGACGGCCCGACAGTCTGTGCTAACCTTTCGGCCGGAACCGAGAGGGAGAACCGCCATGGCGATCCGCAAGCTGCTGCTGCCGTTGACGAGTACCGCGGCGGGGGAGGCGGCGCTGACGATGGCCCTGATGGTCGCACGGGCCTGGACGGCGCATGTGACGGCGCTGCACGTGCGCGTCGATGCCCGCGACGTCGCGCCGCTGGCCGGCGAGGGGCTGTCCGGCGCGATGATCGAGGAGATGATGACGGCGACAGAGAAGGAGTCCGGCGATCGGGCCCGCGCCGTGCACGAGATGTTCGCCCGCTTCGTCGCCACCCACGGCCTGACCCTGGCCGACGCCAGGCCGGGCGCGGGCACGGCGACGGCGAGCTTCGCCGCCATCACCGGCCGCGAGGAGGATCTGGTGGCGCAGCAGGCCCGGCTTGCCGACCTCACCATCGTGCCGCATCCCGAGGTGGGCGAGGACGTCTCCTCCTCCGACGCGCTGCACGCGGTGCTGTTCGATTCCGGGCGGCCGGTGCTGATCGCGCCGCACACGGCGCCGGCCTCGGTCGGCACGCGCATCGCCATCGCCTGGAACGGCACGGCGGAGTCGGCGGCGGCGGTGCAGGCGGCCCTGCCCTGGGCCAAGCGCGCCGCCGCGGTGCGCATCCTGACCGCGGATGAATACCACCGGCGCGGGCCGGGGGCGGCGGATCTGCAGGCCTATCTCGCGCTGCACGACGTCACCACCGATATCGCCGTCTTCCGCCCGGTGGAGCGCGACGTGGGCGCCGGGCTGCTCCAGGGTGCCGCGGAGTTCGACGCCGACATGCTGGCGATGGGCGCCTATTCCCATTCGCGGCTGCGCCAGCTCATCCTGGGCGGGGTCACGCGCCATGTTCTCGAGCACGCGACGCTGCCGGTGATGATGTGCCGGTGAGGATGGGCCACCCATGACGGGTGGGTGAAGCGGACACAGGCAGATGGACGGTGCAACCCCGCCTCGGGGGACGATGGTCGGCGTTGAGGACCCCTGCACGATCGCGGCGGTCGGGGCCTATGTGAAGCTGCTGCGCGCGGCACGCGCCGTGGTCGGCGCCGTGGAGCCGCGGCTTGCGGCCAACGCGCTGACGACGACGCAGCTCGGCGTGCTGGAGGCGCTGCTGCACAAGGGGCCGATGAGCCAGCGCGAGCTGGGCCGCAAGGTGCTGACCTCGGCTGCGAACATGACCGACGTGCTCGACAAGTTGCAGGCGCGTGGGCTGATCGCGCGCTGCCGCGCCAGCAGCGACCGGCGCAGCGTCAGTGTCGGGCTGACCGATGCCGGCCGGGCGCTGATCGAGGCGTTGTTCCCGCGACATGCCGCCGACATCGCCCGCGCGATGAGTGGGCTCACCCGCCCCGAGCTGGAGCGTCTGGCGGCGCTGCTGCGCAAGCTCGGCCACGCCGCGGCGGAGGTGCCGGGCGGCGCCTGCGCCCTTGCGGCGAAGGAGGAGAAGGACCACATGCCGGGCTGATCGTTCGATATCGAACGAATAACCGGAGGATCAACCATGATCGACGTACGACCCTTCGAGGGCCTCGGCGCCTTCAGGAACGAGTGGCTGGACGCCAGGCACCATTTCAGCTTCGCCGCCTACCACGATCCGGCGCGGATGGGCTTCGGCGCGCTGCGCGTCTGGAACGACGACGCCATCGCGCCGGGCACCGGCTTCGACCCGCACCCGCACCGGGAGATGGAGATCATCACCTATGTCCGCGAGGGCGCGATCACGCATCGCGACAGCCTCGGCAATGAGGGGCGGACGACGGCGGGCGACATCCAGGTGATGCATGCGGGCACCGGCATCGTGCATGCGGAATACAATCGCGAGACGACGCCGACGCGGCTGTTCCAGATCTGGATCCGGCCGGACCAGGCGCGGGCGGCGCCGGGCTGGGCGACACGCCGCTTTCCGCGCAGCGGTGTCGCGGTGCTGGCGGATGGGCGCGAGGGGCGCGATGAATCGGCATTGCCGCTCTATGCCGACGCATCCTTTGCTGCCGGCACGCTCGGAATCGGCGAGACGCACATCATGACTCCGGGGGCTGGCCGCGTCGTCTATCTCGTCGCCTCGCGCGGGACGCTGACGGTGAACGGCATCGCAGCGCCGGAGCGCGCGGGCATCGCCATTTCCGACGAGGAGCGCGTCGAGATCGCGGCGACATCGGCGGCGGAACTCGTCTACGTCAACGTCCGCGCGTAAGCGGAAGCGGGGCCGGAGCGCAGAGCCCGGCCCCAGAGTCCCTCTCTCGACTCTTTTGCGCCGGAAGAATCTCGTCATTGCTCCGGTGTGCCGATTTCGTATTGAGTCCGAATCGGAATCAATTCGAATCGAAGGTCTTTCGGAACCGATTCGACACGGGGCTGGATTGACGACGCCGATCGGGGCATGATCCCGGCGGAGGTCGACATGGCGCTGCCAATCCGTCCGGAATTGCTGCGGGAACTTCGGCGCCGCCAGGGGCTGCGGCTGCATACGCTTGCGGAGCGCGCCGGCATCTCCAAGGACAGCGTCTGGCGCATCGAGAACGGCATGCAGCCCGGCAACCGGGAGGACACGCAGCGCCGCCTCGCCCGCGCGCTCAATGTCGAGCCGGCCATGCTCACCGGCGAGCGGCCGCTGCCGGAGGTGGCGCCGGTGGCGCGCGGGCGCTGGACCGTCGAGGTCAGCGAGGCGGCGCGCAACGCGGCCATCCTCGCCGCGCGCCGCTACCGCGTGGGCGAGGCGCTGATCGTGGAGTTGGCGCCGCTGCTGTTCGTCCTCGCGGCGGAAGAGAGCCTGGGGCGGCGGCGCGCGCTGCTCGCCCAGCTTGAAACCGCGCTCGGCAAAACAGCCGAGGCGGGTGAAGAGATGCCCCACCTCGCGGGAATCGGCGAGGCTGGCGAGGCCGTGCGCGCGGCGGTTGTGGCGGAGGAGCGTTCCGTCGCGGCGCGCGATCTTTTTGCCCGCGATCTGGACCCGGACATGCTCGCCGCCCTGGGCGATGGCGGCGGTGACGGCGGGGCGGACAACCCGCTCGCGGTGTTCCTGGCGGAAAATGCCCGCCGCGTGTCCATCGGCGCGCCGGACCTCGCGCGTGTCGCGCAGGTGACGGAGACGGGCGCCAGCGCGGTGCTGTGCGGCGCGGAGGCGCTGGAGGCGGCCGGAGGGGACGCGGCACTGGCGGCGGCGATCGTGTCGGGGCGGATCGCGCTGGGCGACATGCCGCGGGCGCTGTGGGCCGGCGAGGCGGCGCGCCTGGACTGGCTACGGGATCAGATAAAAACGTAGATAAATCGCGAAAATTAGTCGCTGAGCTTGGCGATGACCATGTCGAGCTGGTCGAGGTCGCGGTAGCGGATCGTCAGGGAGCCGCCGCTGCGCCCATGGGCGATCGCAACACGCAGGCCCAGGGCCTCGGCGAGGCGGGTTTCCAGCGCCTCGATATCGGCGTCGCGCTCCGGCGCGCCCTTGGGCTGGCGCGGGGCGACGAGGTTCTCGGCCTGGCGGACGGTCATGCCGCGCTCGGCGAGGCGCCTGGCGCGCTCGGCGGCGTCGGGCTGGCCGATCAGGGTGCGGGCGTGGCCGGCGGTCAGCTCGCCCTGGCGCAGCATCGCCAGCACCTCCTCGGGCAGGGTGAGCAGGCGGACGGCGTTGGCGATGTAGCTGCGCGACTTGCCGGTGGCCTGGGCGATCGCCTCCTGCGTCAGCGCGAAATCGGTGGAGAGCCGCTTGTAGCCCTCCGCTTCTTCGACCGGGTTGAGATCGGTGCGCTGGACGTTTTCGATGATGGCGGCGGCGGCGGCCTCGTCGTCGGTGAGGTTGCGCACCAGCACCGGGATGTCGTGCAGCCCCGCCATCTGCGCCGCACGCCAGCGCCGCTCGCCGGCGATGATCTCCCAGCCCTCGTCCTTGGGCCGGACCAGCAGGGGCTGGAGCACGCCGCGGGCGCGGATCGAGTCCGAGAGCTCCGCCATCTTCGCCTCGTCGAAGTGCCGGCGCGGCTGGTAGGGGCTGGAGCTGAGCTGCTCGATCGGGACGGTGGCGATGCCCTCGGCGGGCGCGGGGGCGGCGGCATCGCCGATCAGGGCGGCCAGGCCGCGGCCGAGCTTGGGGGGTTTGCTCATGCCGGTAGCGTCTCCCTCGCGAGCACTTCCCCGGCCAGCGCCTCATAGGCGAGCGCGCCGGGGGATTTCGGGTCGTAGTCGCGCACCGGCCGCCCGTGGCTCTGTGCCTCGGAGAGGCGGACGGAGCGCGGGATCACGGTGTCGAACACCTTGGCGTTGAAGAAGGTGCGCGCGTCGGCCGCGACGAGTTCGGAAAGGTTGTTGCGCCGGTCGTACATCGTCAGCACCACGCCCTCGAGCCGGAGCTTGGGGTTGAGGCTGCGGCGGATGGCCTCGATCGTGCGCGTGATCTGGCTGATTCCCTCGAGGGCGAGGAACTCGCATTGCAGCGGCACCAGCACGCCCGTGGCGGCGACGAGGCCGTTGAGGGTCAGCAGCGTCAGCGAGGGCGGGGAATCGATGAGCACGATGTCATAGGGGGCGTCGGCCAGGGCCTCGCGCAGGCGGAATTCCCGCCGGTTTTCGCTGATCAGCTCGATTTCTGCGCCGGCGAGGTCCGGATCGGCGGGGACGATGTCGAGCCCCTTGATGCCGGTCGGCCGCGCCGCCTCGGCGAGCGGCGTGCCCAGCAGCACGGCATAGGTCCCCTTGGAGCGCTCGTTGCGGTGGATGCCGAAGGCGGTGGAAGCGTTGCCCTGGGGGTCGATATCGACGAGCAGCACGCGCCGGCCCCGCGCGGCGAGGCCGGCGGCGAGGTTGGTCGCGGTGGTGGTCTTGCCGACGCCGCCCTTTTGGTTGGCGATCGCCAGGATCATGCTGGGATGGGGCAAGGATCGCTCACGGAGAGAAGAGGGCCATTGGGACCCTGGTGGATCTCGGTCCCCATCGTCCACGTCCGGCGGGCCTGCGTCAATTCCTCTTCGAGGCGATCGCCCTTCGGAAACAGTGCAAGACCGCCCGGAGCGAGGAATCGGGCCGATAATTCGAGCAGGCGCGGCAGCGGCGCGAGGGCACGGGCCGTCACCAGCGGCGCCGGATCGAGGAGGACCGCCTCGATTCGCGCGTGATGGACGGTCACCGGCGCGGCGGTGGCACGCGCGGCCTCGCGCAGGAAGGCCGCCTTGCGCGTGTCGGACTCGACGAGGTGGAAGGCGATCCCGGTGGCGATCGCGAGCACGAGGCCGGGCAACCCGCCGCCGGAGCCGAGATCGATCGCCCGGTCGGTTCCGACGGGGATCAGCGGGACGAGGGCGAGGGCGTCGTCGATGTGCCGGGGCCGTAGATCGGGCAGGTCTGCGGCCGATATCAGGTTGATTTTGGGGTTCCAGGCCCGCAAAACCGCCTCATAAGCCGCCAGCCGCTCCGATGTTTCACGTGAAACAATGACTTGGGGGGCGAGTCTGACTCCAGGACTCCGATGTTTCACGTGAATCAATTCCGTCGGGTTTCCAAGGCTTAGCCGGCGCGGACATGCGCCAGCAGCGCCGCCAGTGCCGCCGGGGTCATGCCCTGGATCCGCGATGCGGCGCCGAGCGAGGCTGGGCGCGCCGCCGCGAGCTTCTCGCGCAGTTCCGTGGACAGCCCGCCGATCGCCCCGTAGTCCAATTCGGCGGCCAGCGCCGCCTTTTCCTCGCGTCGGAATGCCCGGATCTCCGCCTCCTGCCGCCGTAGATAGCCCGCGTAGAGCGCCTCGGTCGCAACCTGCGCCCGCGCCCGTGCTCCGGCCGGTCGGCCGGCACGCGCCGCCTCGACCTCGTCCTTATAGAGGGTGTGCGCCGCCGCCCGGCGTGAGCCCACGACGCCGGTCTCGATGCCCCAGTCGGTGAGGCGCAGATCCGCGTTGTCCGCGCGCAGCTGCAGCCGGTATTCGGCCCGCGAGGTGAACATCCGATAGGGCTCGGAGACGCCCTGCGTCACCAGGTCGTCCACCAGCACGCCGATATAGGCCTGCGCGCGGTCCAGCGTGGCGCCCGCCGCGCCGCCCGCCCGCCGCGCGGCATTGATGCCGGCGAGGATGCCCTGGGCCGCAGCCTCCTCGTAGCCGGTCGTGCCGTTGATCTGCCCGGCCAGGAACAGCCCCGGCAGCGCCTTCAGCTCCAGCGTCGGCAGCAGCGCGCGCGGGTCCACGTAGTCGTATTCGACCGCATAGCCCGGCCGCAGCATCCGCGCGCGCTCGAGCCCGGGGATCGTCGCGAGCAGGCGTTGCTGCACATCCTCCGGCAGCGAGGTGGAGATCCCGTTGGGGTAGATCGTCGGGTCGTCCAGCCCCTCCGGCTCGAGGAAGATCTGGTGACGCTCTCGCGCGGCGAAGCGCTGCACCTTGTCCTCGATCGACGGGCAGTAGCGCGGCCCGCGGCCGGAGATGGCCCCGAGATGGATCGCCGAGAGGTGGAGGTTGTCGCGGATCAGCGCATGCGTCTCGGGCGTCGTCGCGGTGAGGCGGCAGACGATCTGCGGGTTGGTGATCGCCTCGGTCAGCGTCGAGAACGGCTCGGGCTCCGCGTCGCCGGGATCGGGCGTGAGGCTTTCCCAGTCGAGGCTGGCGCGGTCCAGCCGCGGCGGCGTGCCGGTCTTGAGCCGGCCCATCGGCAGGCCGAGCGCCTGGAGTCGTACTGCCAGTTGTATAGCTGGCGCCTCGCCGACACGACCGGCGGGAGTCTGTCGACTTCCGACGTGAATGACTCCGCGCAGGAACGTTCCCGTCGTCAAGACCGCGGCGGCGCAGCGAATCCGCTCCCCACCCGCCATGACGACGGCGGCGATGGAGCCGTCGGCATGGCACTCCAAATCGTCCACCGCGCCCTCATGGATGGCGAGGTTTGGCGTCGCCTCCAGCAGCGCGCGGACGGCCTCGCGGTAGAGGCGCCGGTCCGCCTGCGCCCGCGGGCCGCGCACCGCCGGGCCCTTCGAGCGGTTGAGCAGCTTCACGTGGATCGCCGCCATGTCCGCGGCCCGGCCCATGATGCCGTCCAGCGCGTCGATCTCGCGCACCAGGTGGCCCTTGCCGACGCCGCCGATCGAGGGGTTGCAGGACATCGCGCCGATCGTCGCCCGGCTGTGCGTGACCAGCAGGGTCCGCGCGCCCATGCGCGCCGCCGCCGCCGCCGCCTCCGTGCCGGCATGGCCGCCGCCGATCACGACGATGTCGGGATGTTCGCTGTGGCTCATCGGGTCCTCGCGCCGGCTTCTATCGGAGCGCGGGGCCCGGCGCCACGGCGGCGTGCGGACGGCGCCCGGCGCCGGTCTCTGCGGGTGCGGCGCGCGAAGCAAAATATACACATTGTCCTAAAAAATGATGCGTCATTCGCTCTTGCGGCCGGCAAAAATTAACGTTAGGCAACTTCGGAGTTAAGATTTCGTGTCAAAAATGCACGCCTCGCAGGAGAAAGAAAACATGATCGTAAAACGACTTGGCCTGCTGCTCGGCGGGCTTCTGGTCGGCGGCCTGGTCGCCACCGCCCACCCCGCCCTGGCGGATGTCATCGTCGGCGCGCCGGCGGATGTCGGCTCTGGCAACTGCTACCCCTTCGGTTGCGCGTACAATGCCGAATACCAGCAGGTCTATCAGGCCTCTTCGTTCTCCGCGCCGATCGACATCACGGCGCTCGAGTTCTTCAACACGCAGGAAAACACCTACGCGTCGGCGACGCCGACGGGCACCTTCACGATCTCGCTCTCGACGACGCAGGCCAACAGCGGGAACATCTCGTCCAATTTCGCCAGCAATATCGGCCCGGACCAGACGACGGTCTTCAGCGGCAGCATCAGCCAGGCCTGGTCCTTCGGCGACACGCTGACGATCAACCTTGCGACGCCGTTCAATTACAACCCGAACAGCGGGAACCTGCTTCTCGACGTCGTCGGTCAGAACGTGAATGTCGGCACGCCGATTTACTTCGACGTTTCCAGCAACAACTCAGTCTTCAGCCGAGTTTACTGCCCGAGTGGCCTCTCTTGCACAACGGGAGCTCTGACCAACTCTTACGGCCTGGTGACCGGCTTCGTCAGCGGCAACGCGGCCGCGGTGCCGGAGCCGGGCAGCCTGGCGCTGCTCGCCGCCGGCTTGGCCGGGCTCGCCCTGACCTATCGCTCCCGCCGCCGTCGCGCCTGATCGCCGGCCGCCGCGGCGGCCCCGTCAATCCGCCGCAGCGAACGGCCCTGGCCGACCGCCTACGACCCCCGCTTCAGCGGGGGTTTTCTTTTCCGTGCCGCCCGGCCGGGACATGCCTCTCCAGGCCCCTCAGGGCCGCGCTGGGCGTCCTTGTCCCGCTTATCGCTATCCGGGAAGCTACACAAGGCTCGTCTGGCTCCAGCGGCCTCCTGGCGGCCCTGGCGGGGCTGTTGGCGGATTTCCGTGTCGAATCGAAAATCCGTACCGGCGACCCCACAAAGGCGCGCGCGGCGGCGCTCGCCGCGCCGTTCCGTCAGGAACGGAACCTGTGACTGTGACTGTCGCGCGACACGCGCGTGTGGCTGCATGTGCAGATCATGAGCACCTGCATTTGCATCATCACGGGCATCACCGGGGGCATCCCCCGGCCGCCCCGCCGCGCCCTGCCCCGCGCGGCCCGTTACTTGCCGCCGTCGCGCCGTTATTTGCCGATGCAGAAGCGCGAGAAGATCGCATCCAGCACCGACTCGACCCCGGTCTGCCCGGTGACGCGCCCGAGCGCGGCGCGCGCGGCGCGCAGCTCCTCGGCGAGCAGTTCCGCCAGTGCCGGCTCCGCCTCGAGGTGGCGCGCCGCCTCCTCC
>JAGWQN010000142.1 GCA_028869995.1 Rhodospirillales bacterium | reverse complement strand
CGGTGCTGCCGCCGCCGCTCGTCGTGCCGGTGCGCCCGCAGCGCCCGCCGCCGCCAGCCACCGTCGCCGCCGACGCCCCCGGCACGGCCGCGCCCCTTCCCTACGGCATGCGCCTGACCTTCGGGCCCGGCCGCGCCGAGCTCAACCCGCGGACCTACGCCGCCCTGCAGGCCGTGCTCGCCGCCGCCCGGCCCGGCACCGACTTCACCGTGCGCGCCTATGCCGCTGGCGATCCCCATGATCCCTCGGTGGCGCGCCGCCTCTCGCTCGCGCGCGCGCTCGCGGTGCGCAGCGTGCTGATCCATGGCGGCATCGCCTCGGCGCGCATCAGCGTGCTCGCCCTCGGCGCCGCCCCACCCGGCGCCGCCCCCGACCGGGTGGACGTCTCGGAGACGCAAGCGCCATGACCAGACCCACCCAATACCTGCTGCGGATGGCCGTGTTCATCGCTGCGGTGCTCGCGGTCGGCATCGTCCTGCACGCCCGCCTCCTGCTCGCCTTCGAGGCCAATCCCGCGCTCAACACGCTCATCCTCTGCGTCGGCCTGCTCGGCGTCGCGTGGAATCTCTACCAGGTGCTGCGCCTGCGCGGCGAGGTCGAATGGGTCGAGACCTTCCAGCGCGCGCGGCCGCGCCTGGCGATGCTGCGCACGCCGCGCCTGCTCGCGCCCATGGCCTCGATGCTCGCCAGCCGCCAGACCAAGGGCGAGCAGGCCGGGCGCGACCGCTTCACCCTCTCGGCCCCGGCGATGCGCTCGCTGCTCGACTCGATCGCCAGCCGCCTCGACGAGAGCCGCGAGCTGTCGCGCTACATGACCGGGCTGCTGATCTTCCTCGGCCTGCTCGGCACGTTCTGGGGCCTGCTGCTCACCGTGGGCTCGGTGGGCAACGTCATCGCCGGCATGACCGTCGGCACCTCCGACGTCACCGCCCTGTTCGCGCAGCTCAAGTCCGGCCTCGCCGGGCCGCTGCGCGGCATGAGCACCGCCTTCTCCGCCTCCATGCTCGGCCTCTCGAGCGCCCTCGTGCTCGGCTTCCTCGACCTCACCGCGGGCCAGGCGCAGAACCGCTTCTTCAACGAACTCGAGGAGTGGCTCGCCTCTCTCACCCGCCTCGGCTCCGGCGCGATCGCCGACGGGGAGACGTCGGTACCGGTCTATGTCCAGGCACTGCTCGAGCAGACGGCCGAGAACATGGAGCAGCTGCAGGGCACGCTCGCGCGCGGCGAGGACGGCCGGCGCGAGGCCAACGCCGCGATCCTCGCCCTCTCGGAGCGCCTGGCCGTGCTGTCGGAGACGATGAAGGCGAACCAGCAGCTGATGCTGCGCATCGCCGAGACGCAGTCGAGCCTCGGCCCCGCCCTCGCGCGCCTCGCCGAGGCGCAGCTCGGCGGCGATCGCGGCGACGAGGCGGCGCGCGGGCACCTGCGCAACATCGAGGTGCTGATGAACCGGCTGCTGCTCGAGGGCGAACAGGGCCGCGCGCAATCGACCGCGGAGCTGCGCAACGAGATCAAGGTGCTCACCCGCACCATCGCCGCGATCGCCGAGGACCAGCCGCGATGAGCCGCGCGGCAGCGGGAGCGGCATGATGGCGGCCGCGGACGGAGCGCGCTGATGGCGCTGCGCCGGCGCGGCGGCGGCAGCGAAGCCATGAATCCATGGCCGGGCTTCGTGGACGCGCTGTCCACGCTGCTCATGGTCATCATCTTCGTGCTGCTGGTCTTCGTCCTCGCCCAGGCCTTCCTCTCCGTCACCCTCGCCGGGCGCAACAGGGAGCTCGCCTCGCTCACCTCGCGCGTGGCCCAGCTCTCCGACATGCTATCGCTGGAAAAGGGGCGCGAGGCCAACCTGCAGCTGGCGCTGTCGCAGATCGGCCAGGAGCTCGCCCAGACCAGCACCGCGCGCGACAAGCTCGCGGCCAGCTACACGGCGTTGCAGGCCCGGGCGGGCAAGCTCTCGACCGACCTCGCCAGCGCACAGGCGGCGCGGGCGAGCCTCGCCGCCAGCCTCGCCGCGGCCAAGGCCGCGCAGGAGGAGCTGGCGCGCACGGTCAAGGCCGACAAGGCGACGATCGAGCTCAAGCTCGGCCAGGTCGCCCAGCTCGACAGCCAGGTCGCGGCGCTGACGGCGCTGCGCGACCAGCTCGAGAAGCAGGTGCGCGACGCCGCCGCCCGGACGCTCACCGAGCAGCAGCGGAAGGCCGCGATCGCCGCCCAGCTCGCCGACGAGCAGAAATTCTCCACCAGCGCCAAGGCGCAGATCGCGCTGCTCAACCAGCAGCTCGACCAGCTGCGCCAGCAGCTCGCCTCCCTCGCCACGGCGCTCGACGTCTCGGAGAAATCCTCCGCCAACAAGGACGTGCAGATCGCCAATCTCGGCAAGCGCCTCAACGCCGCGCTGGCGCAGAAGGTGCAGCAGCTGCAGCAATACCGCAGCGAGTTCTTCGGCGAGCTGCGCAAGGTGCTGGCCGGGCGGCCCGGCATCCGCATCGTCGGCGACCGTTTCGTCTTCCAGTCCGAGGTGCTGTTCGCCTCGGGCAGCGCCGAACTCTCCTCGGCCGGCCTCGACCAGATCACCGCGCTGGCGATCACGCTCAAGCACCTGATCCCGGAGATCCCGTCCAACGTCCACTGGATCCTGCGCGTGGACGGCCACGCCGACCGCCAGCGCCTCGGCCCCGGCTCTCCCTTCACGTCGAACTGGGAGCTCTCCGCCGCCCGCGCCATCACCGTGGTCAAGACCCTGATCGCCGATGGCGTGCCGGCCAACCACCTCGCCGCCGCCGCCTTCGGCTCCACCGAGCCGATCGACCCGGCCCACACCCCCGCCGCCTACGCGCGCAACCGGCGCATCGAGCTGCGACTCACGGATCAGTAAGGGGGTTTGATGACCGTCTAAAAAAACGTAAAATTTTTATTTCTCAATATTGACAATCCAATTACTTTCCGGCAACATATTTAATCATGTCGCGTCTTGCGACCAGTCGTTGGTCCCGGGGATGTGGACATGCAGGTAATTCCTACGTGTGACCACAGCATCGGAGCTACCCCCATGAAACTCTGGCTCGCAGCCATCGCGTCGCTTCTGGTGATCCCCGCCGCGTATGCCACGCCCGCGTGGACCTTCACATCCGCCGGCAACTCCTACACCAATGGCTCCTGGGCCTTCGGCACCGCCTTCACCGTGAACTCGGACGTGACCGCTTCCGGCCTCGGCTATTACGCCGACCCGGTGACCGGCAACGTGAACGGCAATACCGTGGGTCTCTATCAGTGTGCCGACGTCGCCTGCTCGACCACGGGAACGCTGCTCGCCCAGGTCAACGTCACGAACACCTATGCGCTGAACGATTTCTTCCGCTACGTGACCATCAACCCAATCAACCTGACGGCCGGAACCTCCTACGAGGTTGTGGGCGTCAGCCTTTCCGACAATTACACGTGGAACGATCCCGGATTCACGGTCAACCCGGCCATCAGCCTGATCAGCGACGGCAACGGCAACACGACCCGTTGGACCAGCGGAACCTCGCTCACCTTCCTCAACTCGATCCAGAATGACCTGACCAACCAGGATGGCTACTGGGGTCCGAACGTGTTTCTCGGCCAGCCGACCTTCGCCTCCGTTCCGGAGCCGGCTTCGTTCGCCGTCGTGGGCTTCGGCCTCGCCGCCCTCGGGTTGGTGCGACGCCGCCGCCGCGCCTGAAACGGCCGGGAGTCCGGCGTGTGGCCGGCTCCCCTATCCGCTGCCTGAACCCGACGTCCGGCCGGAACCACTGTTCCGCCGGACGTTTTTTTTGCGCCGTGAGGCCCGTCGGCCGGACGCGGCGTCCCTCCTGCGCGCAAGCCAGACCAGCCTGACGTGCCCACGACACCACGCGCAGCGGCGCGCGGGCCGGGCGGCGGGTCCGTCAGCGCATCAGCGGCGGAACGAACCGTCCAGGATGGCCGGGAAATCGGCCCGGGAAATGCCGAGGTCGTGCAGTTCCAGCTCGGACATGCTGGCGAGCTCGGCGGCCAGCTCCCGCCGCCGCCGGCGCCCGCGATTCCATTCCGCCAGCGCCGCGAACAGATGCGCGATGCGCCCGCCATGGCCGTGCGATGTCGTTTTGTGGTGAAGCGTGAGGGTCGTCATGGGAGGATCTCCCTTGCTGCGATGCAACCCATGTTGCGCTGCAAAATACCCGCCGCAAGCCCATCCCTTTAAGCTTAAACGAAAATTCTTTCTCCGCTCCATAATACATTGAATTATATTCGTTTATTGGCCATCCTCCAGACGCATCCCCGCTGCGCGCGCGAAGCGGGTCAGATGGTCGAAGCCCAGCCTCGCATAGGCCAGCGGCTCGGCCCGCGCGGGGTCCTGCTCCGCTTCCACCACCAGCCAGCCGGCATAGCCCCGGAGCTCGCCAAGGACGGCGGCGAAATCGACCGACCCGTCGCCCGGCACGGTGAAGGCGCCGGCCAGGACCGCATCGAGGAAGGAGATGTCGTCCGCCAGCGCCCGCCCGGCGACGTCCGCGCGCACGTCCTTGCAGTGGACATGCACGATCCGCGCGCGATGGCGCCGCGCCAGCGCCACCGGGTCCGCGCCGGCGAAGCTTGCGTGGCCGGTATCGAGCAGCAGGCCCGCCCCCTCGCTCCCGGCCATCAGCCGGTCGATCTCGGCTTCGGTCTGGATGCAGGTGCCCATGTGGTGGTGATAGGCGAGCGTCAGCCCCTCGCCCGCCAGCAGGCCCGAAAGGCGCGACAGCCGCGCGCAGAACAGCGGCCACTGCGCCTCGCTCAGCGTCTGGCGTCGCGACAGCGCCACCGTGCGGTCGCCATGCACGGCGTTCGAGGTCTCGGCGACGATCACGACGCGGCAGCCCAGCGCGCGCAGCAGCGCCCGGTGCGGCGCCATCGCCGCGAACTCCGCCTGCGCATCGCGCTCGAGCAGCGCCATGGAAGACCAGCCCGAGACCAGCTCCAGCCCGTTCGCCGCCAGCACCGCGCGCAGCACCGGCGCCTGGCGCGGCAGCTTGTGGCCGAGCTCGATGCCGCGGAACCCCGCCTCGCGTGCCTCCGCGAGGCAACGGGCCAGCGGGATGTCGCCGCCGATCTCGCGCATGTCGTCGTTCGACCAGGCGATGGGATTGGTACCGAGCTTGATCGTCACGGGAGGCTCCGTTGCAACACGCCCCGCCGCCTAGAGCAAAATCCGATCCTATGGAATCATCCGATCGGATTTCGTGCTCGGGAAAACATAGAACCTGGAGCAACTTATCTCCGGCTTGGCCGAGCCTGCCCGGCTCCACCAGGCCGGAGGTTGCTCGAGCCCGAACCGCGCGCCGCGCAAAGCGGCTCAGCCGCCCGTCGTTGCGCCCCCTGCGGCCCCGCTCCCGGCGACCCCACTCCCTGCGACCCCGCTCCCTGCGACCCCACTCCCTGCGACCCCGCTCCCTGCGACCCCGCTCCCTGCGGCCCCGCTCCCTGCGGCCTCATAGGCGCGGCGGGCCGCGCGCACCTCGGCGCGCGCCGAGACCTCGGCCACCGGCACGTCCCACCACGCCCCGCCGATCCCGCTCACCGCCGCGCGATCGGTGCGCAGCACCAGCACCGTCGTCCGCTCCGCCCCCAGCGCCTCGCCCAGCGCCGCCTCCAGCGCCGGGATATCCGCGACCTCGCGCGCCAGCGCGCCCAGCCCGCGCGCCTGGGCGACGAAATCCGGCGCCGGGCCCGGGCGGAGATTGTTGAAGCTCGCCCCGCCGGTCGCCTGCTGCAGCCGCTCGATGCAGCCGAACCCCGAATTGTCGAGCAGCACCACGATCAGCTTCAGCCCCATCGCCACCGAGGTCGCGATCTCGCTGTTGAGCATCAGCCACGAGCCGTCGCCCAGCATCACCACGACAGACCGGTCCGGGCAGGCGAGCTTCGCCCCGAGCCCGCCGGCGATCTCGTAGCCCATGGTCGAGTAGCCGTATTCGCAATGGTAGCCGTCGTCGCTCGTCGTCCGCCACAACCGGTGCAGCTCGCCCGGCAGGCCGCCCGCCGCGGCGACCAGGATCGCCTCGTCCGGCAGCGCCCGGCGCACCGCGCCGATCGCCTGCGCGTCGCCCGGCAGCGCATTGCCCCCGCCCGGCGCGG
>JAGWQN010000141.1 GCA_028869995.1 Rhodospirillales bacterium | reverse complement strand
GATGTTCGCGCACGGCTTCAACGTGCATTTCCGCCTGATCGAGCCGCGCAAGGATCTGGACATTCTCATGGTTGCGCCCAAAGGCCCCGGCCACACGGTGCGCAGCGAATATCAGAAGGGCGGCGGCGTGCCATGCCTGATCGCCGTGCATCAGGATGCGAGCGGCAACGCGCAGGATTTGGGCCTCGCTTATGCCAGCGCCATCGGCGGCGGCCGCGCGGGCGTGATCGAGACGACGTTCAAAGAAGAATGCGAGACAGACCTGTTCGGCGAGCAGACCGTGCTGTGCGGGGGGCTCGTGGAACTGATGAAGGCTGGCTACGAGACTTTGGTAGAGGCCGGATACGCCCCCGAAATGGCCTATTTCGAATGCCTGCACGAGGTGAAGCTGATCGTCGACCTGATCTACGAGGGCGGCATCGCCAACATGAACTACTCGATCAGCAACACCGCCGAGTACGGCGAGTACGTCTCCGGCCCGCGCATCATCAATGCGGACACGAAGGCGGAAATGAAGCGCGTGCTGGCGGACATCCAGTCCGGGCGGTTCGCGCGCGACTGGATGCTCGAGAACAAGGTCAACCAGTCGAGCTTCAAGGCGATGCGCCGGGCCTCGGCGTCGCACCCGATCGAGCAGATCGGCGAGAAGCTGCGCGCCATGATGCCCTGGATCGCCAAGAACAAGCTGGTGGACAAGGCGAAGAACTGATCCCAAGGTCCCCGGCGTGACTTGATCTCGGTCAAAGCGCCGGGGACCCGCCTGCACCATGTTGGTGCGGCGATGGGGCGTAGCCGTGAGGAGGGGTAGATGAAGGTACGCGACGTGATGACCGCACCGGTCGTGACGGTAGGGCCGCAGACGGACCTGGCGGCGGTGACCAGCGTCATGGCGGAGCGGCGCATCAGCGGCCTTCCCGTGGTCGATCGTGCCGGCCGTCTCATCGGCATGGTCACCGAGGGCGATCTGCTCCGCCGTGTCGAGACCGGGACCCAGGGCGAGACTCCGGGCTTCCTCAAGACCCTGTTCCTCGCCGGGTCCGTTGCCTCCGACTACGTCCGCACCCACGCCCGAAAGGTCGAGGAGATCATGACGCCGGACGTGGTGACGGTGGGACCGGACGAGGATCTGAGCGAAGTGGTGGCGCTGATGCGCCGCCGGCGCATCCGCCGCGTTCCCGTCGTGAGCGACGGCATGCTCGTGGGCATGGTCAGCCGTGCCGACCTCATCAGGGTCCTGGGCGAGGTGCTGAAGGCGCCGCCGGCCAAGCCCGAGGGCGATGCCGCGATCCGCACCGCCATCCTGGCCGAGCTCGGCTCCCAGGCCTGGGCGCCGCGCGGCGGTATCCGGATCGATGTGAAGGACGGGGTCGCGACCATCGACGGCGTGGTGTTCAGCGACGAGGAGCGGCGGGCGATCCTGGTCGCCGTCGAGAACGTGCCCGGCGTGAAGCGGGTGCAGGATCAGTTGGTCTGGGTCGATCCCTCATCGGGCATGAGCGTCGGCGCCGACGGCCGGGTCCTGCCCTGATCCTGGCCCGCTGATCGCCGTCAGCGGCCCCCCGGCCCCGCGGTTCAGGCCCTGGCTTCGGCGATGCGCCTGAGGCCGTTGCGGTCGATCAGCTGCACCTGGTTCGCGACCTTGAGGTCGATCCGTCCCTCGCGGCGGAAGGCGGAGAGCGTGCGGCTGACCGTTTCGATCGTCAGCCCGAGATAATCGGCGATATCCGAGCGCGTCATCGGCAGCAGGATCGCCCCGGTCTCGCCGCACGGCGAGTCGAGGTCGAGCAGGAAGCTCGCCACCCTCTCACGCGCGGTCTTGCGGCCCAGCAGCAGCATGCGCTCCTGCGCGATCACGAGTTCGTGGCTGGCCACCGCGAGGAGGCGGTCTTCGAGCGAGGGCAGCGCATGCATCAGCTTGCGGAACCGGTCGCGCGGGAAGCGGCAGAGCTGCACGGCGCCGATCGCCGTCGCCGTGACGCCGTAATTGTCCTCCGACGCGAGGCCGAGAAAATCGCCGGGCCGCGCAAATCCCGTGACCTGGTCGCGCCCGTCCGGCAGCGACTTGTGCAGGCGCACGAAACCGGACGTGATGTTGTGGTAGGCGGCGGCCGGCTCGCCTTCCATCATGATCACCTCGCCCGGCCCGCACTGGCGGACCACGGCAATGGAAGCCAGCCGTTCGAGGTCATTGCCCGGCAGGCTCGCGCAGACGCTGCGCGCCCGGACGCCGCAGCGCTCACAATGAGCGATCCGCCCCGCGACAATGCGCGGAACAACCGGTGTCACCATCGACATGGACAGTTCTTTAGCATGCGAGGCGTAAATCCTGCTAGCCTTTTGACCCGGATCAAGGCGCGCGCGGCGCGCCTGTGATCTGTCCTCCACCGAAAGTTTCGGGAGAACGGTCATGATGAACAAGACATCGATGGCGGCAAGCGGAACCGAGACCCTGGAGGCTGCCCAGCGCGGATTTGCCGCGTTCGGAGCGGCTCAGGAGCAGACCCTGAAGGCGCTGATGCGGGCTGCGACGCGCCAGGCCGAGCTGGCGCGCGAGGCGATGTCGGATTGCATGACGGCGGCGGCAGGTATGCACCTGCCGGCAGGCCCCGAAGACGGGCAGGAGCAGATGCGCCGTGCCAATCTGGCAGCGGAGACGTGGTTCCGCACCTGGCGCTCCATCACCGACGACCTGCGCCACGATCTGCTCGAGGCCGCGGACACGATGCTGGCGGGCATGCCGTTGCCGCCGTCGGCGGCGGCGCCGGCATCACCGCCGGCTGCCCATGGCGCGCCGCGCCGGCCGACCTCGGCCCACTGACCGGCAGGCACGGGCCAGGAACGCAACGGGAGGCGAACGCCGATGCCGGGCCATCGTGGCGCGTCGCCTCGCCTGGCCATCGCCGCCCGGCCGTTCCTGTCCGGGCCCGCAACCGACGGCGCCCGACGGGATTTGCTGACGGCGCAGGAGCGCGAGCGCCTCGCCCCGATCGCCTCGCTCGTGCGCATCGAGCGCGGCGCCATCCTCTTCCGCCAGGGCGCCGAAGCGACGGCGATCTACGACATCGCCGGCGGTGTGCTGAAAAGCGTGACGCTGCGCCCGGACGGCACGCGGGCCATCCTCGGCTTCTTCTTCCCCCAGGACATCGTCGGCCTGGCCGAGGATGGCCGCTACGTCAGCACCGTCCAGGCGGTCTCCTCCGCGGTGCTCTACCGCATGCCGCTGCCGGCGCTCGAGCGCCTGCTCAGGCGCGACAGCGAGCTCGATCACCAGTTCCTCATGAAGGCCTGCCACGAACTGCGCGCCGCCCAGCTCCACGTGCTGACCCTCGGCATTGCCCGGGCCGATATCCGCCTCGCCCGCTTTCTCGACCTGATGCGCCAGATACAGGCGCCGGAAGGGGCCCGGCTTGCCTTCATCGACCTGCCGATGTCGCGCGCCGATATCGGCGAATATCTCGGTCTGACACCGGAAACCGTAAGCCGCGTCTTCGCGCGGCTGCAACGCGCCCAGATCATCGCCTGCCCGGACCCGCATCACGTTCGTATCGTCGACGAGGCTCGCTTCCACGCCATCGCCCAGGAGGAAGCCCGCCCGCGCGTGCCGCCGTCACGCCTGTCCGCCGCCGGTTAGCGTGGGCCCACCGCGCGCGGGCCCTGGGGCTTGCATCAGCTTAGGGCTCGCGCCGCGCTGCGCTGTCGTGCCAGCGATGCAGCAGCAGCCAGGAGACCAGGCTGAGCATCGCGAAGATCACGACGCCAGCCAACGAGAGCAGGAACAGCGCCGCATACATCCGCGGCAGGTCGAGCCGGTAACTGCTTTCCAGGATGCGCCAGGCGAGGCCGGACCCGCCGGCGGCGGTGCCGGCCGCGAATTCCGCGACCACCGCGCCGATCAGCGCCAGCCCGCCGGCGATGCGCGCACCGGCGAGGAAGTGGGGCAGGGCGGCGGGCAGGCGCAGATACCACAGCACCTGCCATCTCCGGGCCCGGTAGAGCGCCATCAGGTCCAGCATGTTGTGGTCGGCGGAGTTCAGGCCGAGCGTCGTGCTCGCCAGCACCGGGAAGAAGGCGACGATCGAGGCACAGATCAGGAGTGCCGCCTCCGTGCTGCGTACGTAGATGAGGATCAGCGGCGCGATGGCGATGACGGGCGTCACCTGCAGGACCACCGCATAGGGGAAGAGCGCGCGTTCGAGCCATTTGGACTGGGCGAACAGGATCGCGAGCCCGGCGCCGCCGATGATCGCCGCGGCGAGGGCGGCGAGCGCGACGGCGAGGGTGACCAGCAACGAGGCGAACAGCGTCCCCCCGTCGCGCCACAGCGTTGCGGCGATCGCCACGGGGCCGGGAAGGATGTAGTCTGGCACACGGAACAACCGCACCGCCCCCTGCCACAGCAACAGCGCCGCGAGCCCCAGGATCGCCGGCGGCGCGGCCAGGCGCAGCCCCGCCTTCACGCCTCCTCTCCCATCGCCCGGCGCAGAGCGGCGGAGACCTGCCGGCAGGCCGCAGCATAGTCGGCGCCGGCCCGGAACGATTCCGTGCGCGGATAGGGGGCGGCGATCGTGATCTCCTCGGCCACCCGCCCGGGCGCGCGCGCCATCACCACGACGCGCATGGACAGGAACACGCTCTCGTAGACCGAATGGGTGACGAACGCGACGGTCAGGGCCTGCTCGCGCCAGAGCCGTAGCAGATCGGCGTTGAGCCGCTCGCGCGTGATCTCGTCGAGGGCGGCGAACGGCTCGTCCATGAGCAGCAGCGCCGGCCGCGTGACCAGCGCGCGGGCGATCGAGACGCGCATGCGCATGCCGCCGGAGAGCTGGCGTGCAAAGAGGTGTCCCGCTCCCTCGAGCCCGACCGCGGCGAGGGCGGTTTCGGCCCGCGCCCGGGCCTCGGTGCGCGCGACGCCCGCGAGGATGAGCGGCAGCGCGACGTTGCCGCGCGCCGTCCGCCACGGCAGCAGCGTCGGCTCCTGGAAGACGAAGCCGAGGGCGTCGCGCCCGTCCCGGCCGGCCGGCTCGGCCCAGGCCACGCGTCCGGCGCTGGGCTGCGCGAGCCCGGCGATCAGCCGCAGCACCGTGGTCTTGCCGCAACCCGAGGGGCCGAGGATGGACAGGAACTCGCCGCGGCGCAGCGCGAGGTCGAGCCCGGCCAGCGCCACCGTGCCGTTGTCGAAGCGTTTTCCGGCGCCCTCGAGGCGCACCAGCGCCGCGGCGTCAGGGGCGTTCATTTGGCGCGCAGGCCGAGCCCATAGCCGCGGTCGACGAAGTCGAGCGAATAGGCGCGCCGGTAGTCGAGCGTCTTCGCATAGACCCCGGCTTCGACATTGGCGCGGAAGAAGTCGCGCCAGCGTGCGTCCGTCATGGCCCCGATGCCGAGCTTGAGGCTGTCGCCCGAATCGACCAGCCCGTACTGGCGCATCAGCCGGTGCGCCCCCGCCATCGCCGCCGGCTGCATGTCGGGGTTGGCCTGGCGGATCAGCCGGTTGCCCGGCCCGGGATCGCCGTAGAGATAATCGTACCAACCCTCGGTGCTGGCCTCTACGAAGGCCTGGGCCAGCGCCTTCCGGCGCTCGATCGTCTCCCGGCGCGCCAGCACCACATTGCCGTAGGACGCGTAGCCGAGATCGGCGAGCAGGATCACCACCGGCTTCTGATGCGTGATGCGCTCGACCTCGTAGGCCTCGGAGGTGACGAACCCCTGCACCACCGCCTTGGGGTCGGCGAGGAACGGCGCCAGCGAAAAATTGTAGGGTCGCAACTGCGCGTCGGTGAAGCCGAAGCGGGCCTTGAGGAAGCGCCAGAACCCGGCGCGCCCCGCCGCCGAGACCATGATCGGCTTGCCCTTCATCTCCGCCAGCGTGTCGCGCCCCTCGCCGGGATGGGCGATCAGGCATTGCGGGTCCTTCTGGAAATAGGCGGCGATCGCGGCGACCGGGATGCCGCGCGCGCTGAGGTCGAGGGCGCCGAAACTGCTGGGATAGAGCTGGAAGTCGACCAGCCCCGCGGCGACGTTCTGCAGCACGTTCATCGACGGTCCGCCCATGCGGATGACGACCTCGATCCCGTGCCGGCGATAGAAGCCGCGTGCCTGCGCCTGATAGAACCCGCCCTGTTCCGCTTCGGCCAGCCAGTCGGTGCCGAAGACCACGCGCGGCAGGGCAGCGCGGGCAAGCGCCGGCGTCGCCAGCGTGGCCAGGGCCGGACCGGCAAGCAGCAAGGCGTCGCGGCGGCGCATCTCTCTTCTCCTTTGGTTGCGGCGGGGCGGCGCAAACTATCGCGCCCCGCCGCGCAGGCAACCGCCTTGCGGCTGGCGACGTTGACGCTACATTCGCGCTTCGTGGCGTCGCCGACTCAGGGGGCGGCCACAACAGGGAGGAACCAGAAGATGAGTGAGGCCGATTCCAGGGCGCCGGACGCGCGTGCCATCGCAGCCGTTGCCGAGCGCCTGCCGCGCCGCGCCATGATGCACGGCGTCACGGCGACCGCCGCCGCCGGCATGCTCGCCGCCATGGCCGGGCGTGCCGAGGCCGCCGGGGCCGGGCCGTTCCCGTCCCACCCGAAGTGGAAATTCGTGTTCGTCAACCACGTCACCACCAACCCGTTCTTCGTGCCGACGCAATACGGTATCCACGACGCCTGCGCCCTGCTCGGCTGCGACTATCAGTGGACCGGCTCGGAAACCTCCGATGTCGG
>JAGWQN010000140.1 GCA_028869995.1 Rhodospirillales bacterium | reverse complement strand
GAACAGGTTGCCCGCCAGGAAGGCCATCTCCGGCGTCGGGTAGAACGAGCCGATATGGAAGTTGGCTGAGGAGATGGCGCCGATGATGGCCCCGAAGAGGAGCCGCGAGCGCCGGCCATGCGCCGCCGTCAGCGGCTCGGTCAGCATGGCGAAGCCGGCGAACAGGAGCGGCGATGACAGGAAGGTCTGGTTCAGTGCCATCGGCACCATGGCCACCGGCGTGGTCGCCAGCGTCACTGCGAGATTGGCCGCGATATAGGCGGCGATGGTGCCGAACTGGCGCACTTTGCGCACCACCAGCAGGCCGCCCAGCAGCACCGGCAACAGCAGCACCGCATTGCCCCCCACCCACCACGTTGCCGGCTGGCCGAGCAACAGGGCGGCGGCGGTGGCGCCGGCGGCAACGGGGTTGAAGATATGTTTGCGGCCCGGCGCGATCAGGAACTTCGAGGCAATCGCGACAACGCTCGCAACCACCAGGCCCGCCACGCCGGCGCCGTTCTTGGCCGTCACAGGGGCGAACAGCAACGTCAGGATCAGCGCCGTGATGGCGTAGGATTCCATGTTGGCCGGGACCCGCAGCACCGCTGCGAAGATCCGGTTGGTGAGCCAGCAGGAACCGAAGATCACCACCGTCGAAAAGGCGAGAGCCGTGGGATCGACCGGCACCAGGTGCACGAAGCCGAGGAGGAAGGCGAGCAGCAACAGTCCGCCCGTATAGGCGAGCACCAGGCGGTACATGGTGACGTGATTGAGCACGGCATCGGCCATGCGGGTGATCGCGAAATCCGTTCCATGTTTCACGCCAGCTTGGACTCGATCTGTCATGACACGACAAACTCCCTAAAGCCGGTGGTCTGGACCGCAACGCGATCCGCGCCGATCAGGTAGCCCTCGAGGCCCGGCTGCGCCTCGATGAAGTCGATACCGCTCTCGCCCATGGCAAAGGCAGCGGTTGCGAAACGATCTGCCTCCAGAACATCGGGGCCGATCACGGTGATGCTGCGGACATCGCTGATCTCGCGGCCGGGCCGGTGCGGGTCGTAGATATGCTGGCCGCGCGCGGACGTGCCCGATGTCGCGATGCCACGGTCGCGCGGCGCCACGATCTTGACGATCTGCATCGCATCGAACGGATTGCGGATACCGATCCGCCACGGCTCGCCATCGGGGGCGCTGCCGCGGCATTGGATGTCGCCGCCCGCATCCACGAGATAGTCCGTGAAGCCCTGCGCCTCGATGAGGTGGGCGACATCGCGGATGGCCCAGCCCTTCACGATCCCCGTCGGGTCGAGAAAGCCGTCCGGTCGGGCGATGTCGAAATACCCGCGGGTCTCGATGCGGGTGCGTTCGGCGAGCGCCAGAACCTCGCGAAGCTCCTCACTCGGCTCGCCATCGGCCAGCCGAAGCGCGTTGAAACGCACCACCTCACTATCAGGACGGTACGGGCTGAACCGAGCCTCGATATCGGCGAAACGGGCAAAGGCTGCCTCGATCACCGCCTGCGTCCCCGCGGGGACGTCGACGGTAATCGGCATGCCCATCAGGAAGCGGGTCGCGTCCATCAGCGCGACGCGTTGCGCAGCGCGCCGTCGATGGACGCGACAAAGGCGCGGCTGTCGAGCGTTGCGCCGGAGACGCCATAAATGCGCCCGCTCTGGGCGCGGATCACCTCGCGCTCGAGATAGGGGAGCGCGCGGGACGCGATGTAGCGGCTGGTGGCGCGATCGGAGGGGTATTTCAGAATCCGCACCTCGGTGATCTTCCCACCATGCACCGTCACCTGCGCCTGCACGTAGCCGTAATAGGCGCTGTAGGTGGGGCCGGGGTACGTGCCGTCGTGGTAGTGGGTCTGGGCCAGCGCCGGCAGGGGAGCGGCGAGACAGGCACCGAGAGCCGTGCCGAGAAGCAAAGAATAGCGCAGGGGTTTCATGATGGAGCTCGAAACAGGGACGCCGCTGCCCTACCTGCAACGACTTACGGCAAGCTTATGCGCCGCCGCGACAGATCGCTGGAATCGCTGAATAATCGTTCAACTCTCCGTAACAGGCAGCGCATCCGGGGGTCGCGCCGGAGCATGGCGTTGGGCTGGAACGCTTTAGCTCAGACGCTCCCTTGGCCATCGCCGCGGTTGCACTCGGCTCTGCACGGCCACCTTGGACCGCAGGATCCGACGGGGAACGGCGGATGGTGGCGAACGCACGGGAAGCGACGGCCGGCGCGGGAGAGGTTGACGGCGCTCCACCGCCCGGTCGTCGATGTTCGCTTTCCAGTTGCGGCGCGGCGCCGCGGCTCGCGCATCCGGCGGGCCGACCCTCGTGCCCGTCGGCAAGACGGTCCTCGGGCGGCGCTTCGACGCCATCGGTGAGCCGGCGGATCGCGGCTCCCCCAGCCGGCGGACAAGCCCCGACGCCCGATCCATACCGCGGCGGCGCCGCCGGTCCGTCTCGGCGGCACGCAGGCGATCGTCCTCACCCGGATCAAGGTCGTTGACCGGCCGGGGCCACTGGTCAGGCGCAGCAAGGCGCGACGGGCGCCAGCGCGGGTGTGGGCATGGGCGTGGGCGTTGGCATGGGCGGGACGGTCTTGATCATGGAACTGATCCGCACAACCGCGAAACGCCAAGCCGGGGTCTCCCGCTTCGCCAGCCTCGGCGATCGCTCCGCTCATCGAGGCGATCGGCACCGACGGCGCACCCGAACGATCGATCGGCGGCGGCGAGCCTCATGCCGCCCCGGACGGCCGTGCCTCGTACCTGGAGCATCCTGTGGGATAAAGGAATGTTTTGAGGTGCGGATCCGTCATGAGCTGCTGGTGCTCCATGGTCGGCGAACGCAGCGTTCCCCTCACCGCCCTCAGCAGGCGTATCGGGGCGATCCGCGTCCAGCCTCAGTTCACGCCGCTGTCACTTGGCAAGCACGAGGCCGTTCTGGAGCGGCGCGCCGATGGCATGCTCGACCTCCTCCCTCTGGCGCGCTTCGATGCGTTCCGCGGGAGACTCAAGGCGTGGCTACGCGAACGCCCCCTGAGATCGTCGAGCTGGGCGACAACGCGCCTCGCCGCAGGCCCGATACGGAGGCGCGTCTCACCGCCAGCCTGTCTGAGCTCGCGCGAACGCCGATCGCCACGGACGGTCGAGCACCCGACCCGTGGGCTCGACGCTCGCCTTGCGCACGGCGAACTCACGCAGATCGAGGTTGTGTTCGGACGCGATCGCCCGGGCGCTCCCGCCGTGGTTGAGAGACCTCGGTTGCTGCCGGTTGCCATCGCGCCGTTGGCGGGACCGGCGCGCCAGACCGAGATCACCGCCGGATCGTAGCCCCGCCAGCTCCGTTATCGTCGCGGCCCCCACGTCCGCTGTGGGACCTGCCTCGAAGCCCGCCCTGGCCGAGCCGTCACGACGGTGCCTGCGGCCAAAGGCAAACCCCTCCGCCCACGGGGCAGCGGCTGCACCTACCAGATCGCCGAGGGATCAGGCCAACTGTTCCACCGCGCCGGAATCGAGATGATAGTAGGCAACGATGAGCTTGACCTTGCCCGCCTTCTCCAGGCGATCGACGATCCGGCTCTTTCGCAGGACCGTCGCCTGGTTCCTGGCATTCTGACGGGCTGCATTCTCGACGAAATCGCCGGCGCGCCCCCTGACAGCCTTTGCCGCCGGAATGATCGGCGCCACCATCGGCCCGATCGACCCTGGCAAACGCTCGCCCGTCCTCACGACTTCGCAGGCAGCGGTGACTGCGCCACAACTCTGGTGGCCCATCACGACGACGAGCGGACAGTGGAGATGCTCGATGGCATACTCGATCGACCCCACCATCGCCGTGTCCGCAACATTGCCCGCATTCCGGGCGACGAACAACTCGCCCAGACCGACGCCACCAAAGATCAGCTCCGGGGAGACCCGACTGTCAGAACATGTAAGAACTGTGGCCCACGGCGCCTGACCTTTCGCGACCGCGGCGCGGTTGCCGGCCAGGTTGGTCTCGCAGAGCTCGGGTGCCGCAACATACTTTCGGTTTCCCTCCTGGAGCCGGGCCAGCGCCTGCTCAGGCGATAGACCGTCTGAGCGCGGGTTCGAAGCGGCAAACGCGTGATGGAAGACGGGGCCGGCGAGAGCGATCCCGCCAGCAATTCCGGCTGCTCTCCTCAGAAACCCGCGGCGCTGCTCGAAACGACACAGGACGCACATGTCATTGATCCTCCTTCGGACCTACGTTTGGAAGCGCATCGAAACCGACTCTCAGCAGATCAACTCACCAACCATAGCCAATTTCTTCTAATTTCATTTTATATATCGAAAAACCGTTTGATGTTTTGTACGTATATTTCGTCGTATTCTGAACTTTTTAATCCAATTTTTCAAGGCTTGCTGTGCATCCGTCGGCAAAATTGACTGTCATGCCGGAGCGCGCCACCCTTGGGCCACATTGAAAAGGGTACTCCTGTCCTCAGGGCGCGCCTCCCGCCGGGGCTGGCTATCGCCGCACCTCCCGGCGCCTTCGTGTCGGAGCGCATCGACCTGTCTGGACCCAAGGTGAGGAGGAGCGTGATCCAGCCGCAACATGCCGCCATGCCACCCGCGCCGACGCTGCCTCAGGGCCCGCATGCGCTGACGGCAGCCGACGTCCTGGCAGAACTGCAGGTGACGGAACAGGACGGATTGTCCGCAGAAGCCGTTCGGGCCCGGCGTCAGCAGTTCGGACCCAACAGGATAACCACCCGTCGCGCAGTCAGCGCGGTCCGCCTGTTGCTGCATCAGCTGGCCAGCCCGGTCGTCTACCTCTTGGGCGCGGCGGCTGCGCTTGCGCTCTATTTTGGTGAGTTGGAGGAAGGCAGCGCCATCGTTGTCGTCCTCGCTATCAACACCTTGATCGGTTTCGTTACAGAGTTGAAGGCGGTGCGCTCGATCGAGGCTCTGCGTGCACTCGGCGGCCGAACGGCTCGCGTGCGTCGCGGGGCCAACGTCCATCTTGTTCCGGCAGACGAGCTGGTGCCAGGCGACATCGTGCTCCTCGATGCGGGTGATGCGGTCTCAGCCGATATGCGGCTGGTCCGCGCGTCGGGGCTAGCGACCGATGAGTCAACATTGACCGGCGAATCAGTCGCCGTGGACAAGAAGCCTCAACCCGTCGCTCGGGACGCACGCCTCAGCGATCGGACTTCGATGCTGTTCAAAGGCACGGCCGTGACGCGCGGAAGCGGCGTCGGCGTCGTCGTCGCGACCGGGCTCGCGACAGAACTCGGCCAGGTGACACAGCTTGTCCTCGAGGCGCATGCCGGCAGCTCTCCCTTAGAGCGTAAGCTTGCCCGGCTTTCGACCCAACTCGTCTGGGCGACCTTGGCTGTCGCGGCGGCGATCGCTGTCGTTGGCCTGCGGGTGCACGACGATCCCTTCCTGATTGTCGAAGCGGCGATCGCACTGGCCGTTGCAGCGATTCCCGAGGGCCTTCCGATCGTCGCGACATTCGCGCTCGCGCGCGGCATGTGGCGGATGGCCCGGAAGAACGCCCTCATTGAGCGTCTTTCAGCGGTCGAGACCCTCGGCGCGACGACCGTCATTCTGACCGACAAAACGGGAACGCTGACCGAGAACCGGATGACGGTTCGACGGCTTTGCGTTCCGGCCGGTGAGGTCGATCTTGGAGACGCCGCACTTCCGAGCCGTGCGGAGGACCGACAGATCAAGGCGCTGCTGCGCGTAGCAATCCTCTGCAATGACGCCCATCTGGATCATGTCGATGATCTCGGCACCGGCGATCCGATGGAGATCGCACTGTTGCGCGCAGGGCTTGTTGCTGGCCTGACACGCAGATCCGAGATGCAGCAGCAACGATTGGTGCGACAGTTTGCCTTCGACACCAGCGTCCGCATGATGGCAACGGTGCATGAACAGGGTGACGGCTTCCTCGTTGCGGTCAAAGGCGCCCCCGAAGCGGTGATTGCCGCAGCAACCCGAATCATCGCCGATCATGGTGACGCCATTTTGACCGACGCCCTGCGGAATGACTGGTTGGCCCGCGCCGATCGCCTCGCGCGCGGTGGCCTACGCGTGCTCGGGTTTGCGATGAAGACAGACGGAAAGGCCGACGGTGAGCCCTATCACGATCTTGTGCTGATCGGTCTTGTGGCTCTGGAGGATCCCGCACGCGCTGATGTTCCGCAGGCTATCGGTGATTGCCGGCGTGCGGGCATACGCGTGATCATGGTGACCGGAGATCATGCCGTCACCGCGAGCAGCATCGGCCGTGCCGTTGGACTTGTCGACAAAGAGGCTGCCGTAATCGAAGGCCGCAACATCGCCCGGGTGATCGACGCTGATCCGGCGGCGCTGCACAACATCCGCATCTTTGCCCGCGTGAGCCCGGCCGAGAAACTCGCGCTGGTGAAGGCATACCAGGACATCGGTGAAATCGTTGCGATGACGGGCGACGGTGTCAACGATGCCCCGGCCCTGCGCCACGCTGATATCGGCGTAGCGATGGGTCGGCGCGGCACGGACGTCGCCCGGCAGGCGGCTGCCATGATCCTGCTCGATGATGCCTTCCCGACCATTGTGAACGCGATCCGGCAGGGCCGTATCATCTTCGGCAACATCCGCCGATTTGTCATCTACCTGCTCTCCTGCAACCTCTCCGAGGTGATGGTTGTGGGCCTCGCCGTCTTGTCGGCGCTGCCGTTGCCGCTTCTGCCTCTGCAAATCCTCTATCTCAACCTCGTCACTGACGTATTTCCGGCCTTTGCACTGGCCATGGGTGAGGGTGAGTCGGATATTCTGCAGCGACCGCCGCGCGATCCGAAAGAGGCGATCCTTGGTCCCCCGCAGTGGTTTGCGATCATTGCGCAGGGTGCGACGCTGACAGCCGGAACTTTTGCGGCGATCGCCTTGGCGCTGGCGCTTCAACTCGACACACGGCAATCGGTGACGGTATCCTTCCTCACCCTCGCGTTCGCTCAGCTTTGGCATGTCTTCAATATGCGCAGCTTGCAGGGGAGATTCGTGTTCAATGAGGTGACGCGGAATCGCTGGCTTTGGGCGGCGCTCGCCCTTTGCTCCACGCTGCTGGCGGCCCCGCCTTATCTTCCGCCGATGGCGGAGCTCCTCGACCTGGCGCCGCCGACTGCGTCAATGTGGGGGATCGTCGTGGCATCCAGCTTGTTACCGCTCGTGGTGACCCAGGTTGCCATGGCCGCGATCAGTCGCCGGCACGCGAGGTGATGGTGACGACAGCGCTCACGCCATGGCTGGAATTCGCCGTGTGCACGGCCCTTCTCGGCTTTGCCGGCCCCGTGCTCACCCGCTACGGTGACGTGATAGCCCGTCTGACCGGCCTCTCTCGGTCATGGGTGGGCCTCGCTCTCCTGGCAACGGCAACGTCTTTGCCGGAGCTCTTTACGGGGATCAGCTCGGTGGCTGTGGCGGACACGCCTAATATCGCAGTCGGCGACGCACTCGGCAGCTGTGTCTTTAATCTGGTCATGTTGGTGTTGCTCGACGAGTTGAGCCGCCGCGAGCCGATGTATCGCCACATCGACCAAGGCCATATCCTGACCGCGGGCTTCGGTGTCATCCTGATTGGTGCTGTTGGCGCGTTCCTGCTTCTCAGCCACAGTGCCCTGGCTTTCCCGATCCTTCACATCAGTGGCTACACGCCATTGATCTTCGTGATCTATTTCATGGCCGTCCGTTCCGCCTTTACATATGAGCGGCGCCTGCGACCGGCGCGCGACGTTAGCGGTGCCAATGGTGAGCCGTCGTTACGGGTCGCGCTATTATGGTATTCTTTTGCCGCCGGTATCGTGATTATCGCCGGAGCATGGCTACCCTTCGTGGGTCGCGGAATCAGCGCAACGATGGGCTGGAAAACAACGTTCGTTGGCTCGCTCTTTATCGCTGGCGCCACCTCGGCACCAGAGTTGATCGTAACGGTCAGCGCGCTTCGACTCGGCGCGGTCGACCTGGCAATCGGCAACCTGTTGGGCAGCAATCTTTTCGATATCGTTATCCTCGCCGTCGATGATCTCGCCTACCGCAAGGGTGTCTTATTCGAGGCCGTTTCGACGTCGCACGCCGTCACCGCTTTTGCCGCAGCGATTATGTCCGGTATTTTCATCGTCGCCACGCTTTATAAACCGGAAACTCGCCTGGGAGGCGCGATCAGCTGGGCCAGTCTCTCGCTTCTCGTGGTATATTTATTCAGTGCCTACGTTGTTTTTTTCGTTGGCAGCTAACATCCTATCGAACAACCAACATGGATGAACCGCGATATATCTCGTTACGATAAAAGCCTAAGGTTGGCTGAGGGGTACCAGGAGTCGCTGTAAAGTCACTCTGGAAACGGCGACGCCCGGCCGGAGGCTGCAAAAGTCAGGCCCTAAACGCGGACCAGATTCGGCGCACAAGACGGCAGCGCTCGGTTGTGGCGAATGCCATCGACACAGGCATGAGGCCGCATCCGACCATTGTGAGGGTGACGCCCATAATGCAACGAGCCTCGCCCTCGTGACGGATTCATAAAACGTGGCGTGCAAAAGGGGAAGAGTTTGTCGCCACTTCGGCATCGCCGCTAGCGGCGCAAAAAACTTCTGAACGCGATGCCTCTCCTCAGCAGCGCACCATCATAATGACACGGAACCGTCTTGCCCTTGCGGTGGACGGTGCGGCGCATGCGGTCTCGTCGGCCGTGTGGTGACCGAACTCACCAACGGTAACGACAATCGCATGTCATGTATGTCTTAAGGACATCGGATCGCCGAACAATTATGATAATTAGGTGGAATTTCTAACTCTACTCCATTCGGCGAACATGACCGGGGCGTCCCAGAGCCTGTTCTGCCTGGTGTCGCCACGATCCTGATGCCGCTGGCTTTCGTCGTAAAATTTTCTAGCCGATACCATCTTCTTGCTCGGATGAAATTAAAATTATCAGATCAAGTCTGACTATTGTCTTGATCGAGCTCATCAAGAAATTGGTCTGCCTCGGCAACGGTAACTCTCTTCCGGTGAGAGGACCAGCCCGCCAGCGCCCGATACGGCATTGTCAGACGCGGGTTATCCTTCAACCTGTCTTGATGTCGGATCAGGAAGGCCCAGTACAGGTAGTTGAACGGGCACGCTTCCGGACCCGTCTTCTGCCTGACATCGTAGCTGCAACCTTCGCAAAAATCCGACATCCTGCTTATATAGGCGCCCGACGCGGCATAAGGCTTGGAAGCGACCTGACCGCCGTCTGCAAATGTTGCCATACCAAGAGTGTTTGGCATCTCCGCCCATTCGAACGCGTCGGCATAAACGGCCAGGTACCAGCGCTCGATTTGCCGCGGTGCGATGCCTGCCAGCAGCGCGAAATTGCCTGTCACCATCAGCCGCTGAATATGGTGAGAATAGGCGTATCGCTGCGTGCTGCCGATCGCCTCACGCAGGCACCGCATGTTGGTCTGACCGGTCCAGTAGAAACGCGGGATATTGCGAGAGGCGCTCAACGCATTTCCAGCCGCATAGCCGGGCATCAGCGTCCAATAGACACCACGGACATATTCACGCCACCCCAGAATCTGACGCACAAACCCCTCAACCGCATTGAGCGGCGCCGCCCCCGACCGCCACGCAGCTTCCGCTGCCCTGCAAACTTCGACAGCGGACAGAAGTCCAAGGTTCAACGCGGGCGCCAGCAGTGAGTGATACAGGAACGGAGCGCCCGCTTGCATGGCATCCTGGTAGTCCCCGAAATTCGGCAAGCCATGAGCGATAAAGTCATCGAGTGCCGCCATCGCCTCCGCGCGCGTGACCGGCCAGCCGAATTCCTCAAGGTCTCCAAAGTGATCTGGGAATCGTTCTTCGACGAGCCGCATCACCTCCCTTGTTGTTTCGTCTGGTAAAAACCGACGCCTCCCGGGGAGGGCAGCGTCTGCTGGCAGCCTTTTGCGGTTGGCCCGGTCATAGTTCCATTCCCCGCCGGCCGGTTGGCCGTCTTCCATGAGCAGTCCGTGTTCACGGCGCATCTCGCGATAGAAATGTTCCATGCGCCACACCCGGCGCCCTCGGGCCCAGGCCGCGAATCGTGCCCTGCTCGCGAAAGGGCGCCGATCGACGCGGATCTCCACGGGCACGCCCAGCACGTCCCCCCATCCACCCACCATCTCCTGCACGCGCCATTCCGACGGCTCGGTGACGACAATCCGCCCGGGTCGGTGTCGTGCAACGGCTCGTTGGACCTCGGTTGTGAAGTGTCCGGTGTTTTCTGGATCCTCGAGCCTTACATAATCGACCCTGAAGCCGCCCTGCTCGAGACTGTGCGCGAAGTGGCGCATCGCGGAAAGGATCAGCACGATCTTCTGCTTGTGGTGACGGACGTGGGTGCTCTCTTCTGCCACCTCCATCATCACGATGACGTCACGATCTGGGTCGATGCCATCCAGCGCCGAAAGGTCCAGCGACAGTTGGTCTCCAAGAACGATTCGCAAATCCGTCATAGCGGGAACGTGTCCCGCGTCGGGGGGATGCCGGATGGAAGGGTCCTGCATCGCGCCGAGCAATATTTGACGTTCTCCCAGTCACGGGACCATTTCTTGCGCCAGACGATGGGGCGGCCGCACGCGGCACATGGCTTGGTCGGCAAATCTGCCTTGCGACGCATCCGCGGCATCGGATCACCAAGGCACCGGCAGGCCGCGCCAGTCAAAAAAGCCGCCATTGGCATCGGTCGTGAGGCCGTCGAGGACAGTCAGCAGATGATGAGCGGCCGCCGCGGGAGTGTGGACCTCGAGCCCGGTCGCCGCGAAGGGAGCGGACAAGGTCGTGGCGACGGTTCCCGGGTGCAGGGCGACACAGAGCGCCTCCGGCGAACGACGCGCCAACTCGACAGCCGCCGTCCGCACGAGTTGGTTGAGCGCGGCTTTGGATGCCCGGTAGGAATACCACCCGCCGAGGCGATTATCCCCAATGCTGCCGACCCTGGCGGATAGCGTCGCAAACGCGGCCTTGCCCGACCGGGGCAACCGCGGCAGCACGTGTTTCATGATCAGAGCGGGCCCGATCGCATTCAAGGCAAACGACCGCGCGAGGCTGGCCGCGTCGAGTTGTCGCCAGGTCTTCTCCGGACCTTGATCGCGATCGTGCAGAAAGCCTGTCGCATCGACCACGAGGCGCAGTTCTCCAAGCTCGGCGGCAAAGGCCGCAGCGCGTTCGAGACTGGCCTCGTCAAGCAGATCGATGGACGGAGACGAGCGTCGGCTGAACGCAACCACCCCCCTGAAATGCTCGGCGGCTCGGATGGCTTCGACCAGGGCTCCCCCGATTCCGCCGCCTGCGCCGAAAACGACCGCGACGCCGGTCGGGACGAAGGAGCCCAGAGCAGGCACGCGCGCCGTTGTGGGTTCGGCCCCAGATCCGCCCGTCACCGACACCTCGCTCCCTCCGGATCAAGCCGCAGCTTCATGACCGCGCCACATCGCCTCAAGACGAGCCGGCTCAGCGGAGGGAACAGCCGCTTCCCCACCTCGAGGACGCCCGGCGGCCGTCCGGGTACAGGACCCGACGCCACGGCGCATGTCCAAGGCCCGCTGCCAACATGTGCATCTCCGCAGCGGATACCGAAACGTTCCATCGTCCTCTTCGTCTTTGCTTGCGGGATGCAGGCGGCCATCATCCCCAGAAACGTCGAAGCAGCGGATCGGCACGATATGCCTGGGCACCCTATCCGTGTCATGCTCGCCCCGGCGAACGTTCGCCCGATCACCGGCCCAAGCGACCAGGGCGCCGCCACCATCCGGGCACGAGGGGCAGCCGTTCCGTGACGCGCCGCTTTTACCCGCTCAAGGCGTGCGCGAGCCGCGCTTCCGGGCGGGCATCTCTGCGCGCCAAAGGTGCAGGGCGCGAAGCCGGTTCGCGCCATCAAGCGATAGGCGCCTTGTTTGGACACCCAATCCCTCGCGAGCCCGGTCAATTGGTCTGGCATCCATCCCTGACTCCACGGGCGCGGCGAGGATCGCCTGGCCGATCATGGCGTGTTGTGTGATGGCGTTACGCTACCGCGCGCTGTTTGGATCAGTGGCTGCGGTCTCGTTCGCCCGGGGCGCCTTTCCCGGCGACCGTCTGAGCCGACGCCGGTTCTCATCGCCTACTCCCACTCGATGGTCCCGGGCGGTTTGCTGGTGAGGTCGTAAGTCACACGGCTGATGCCACGAACCTCGTTGACGATGCGGCTGGCCACGCGTGTGAGGAAGGCCATGTCGAACGGATAGACATCCGCCGTCATGCCGTCGGTGCTGGTCACGGCACGCAGCGCGCAGACCTGGTCGTACGTACGACCGTCGCCCATCACGCCGACGCTGCGCACCGGCAGCAGCACCGTGAAGGCCTGCCAGATCCGGTCGTAGAGACCAGCGGCGCGGATCTCGTCGATGAAGATCGCATCGGCCCGGCGCAACAGCTCACAAGCCTCGCGCGTCACCGCGCCGAGGATGCGGATAGCCAGCCCGGGGCCCGGGAAGGGATGCCGCCCGACGATATCGGCCGGCATGCCTAGCTCATGACCAAGCGCGCGGACCTCGTCCTTGAACAGCTCACGCAGGGGTTCCACGAGCTGCATGCGCATCCGCTCCGGCAGCCCACCCACGTTGTGGTGTGACTTGATGGTGACGGAAGGCCCGCCGGTGAAGCTCACGCTCTCGATCACGTCGGGATAGAGCGTGCCCTGGGCGAGGAAATCAGCGCCGCCAAGCCGGTGCGCCTCCTCCTCGAACACCTCGATGAACAACCGCCCGATGATCTTGCGCTTCGCTTCCGGGTCGGTGACGCCTGCCAGCGCGCCGAGGAACAACTCGGAGGCGTCGCGGTGCACGAGGCGGATGTTGAACCGATCACGGAACGTTTTTACCACCTGCGCCGCCTCGCCGGCGCGCAAGAGGCCGTGGTCGACGAAGATGCAGGTAAGCTGGTCGCCGATCGCCTCGTGGATCAGCACGGCGGCGACGGCGGAATCAACCCCACCCGACAGCCCGCATAGAACCCGCCCCTCGCCCACCCGCGCCCGGATCTTGGCAATCTCCGCGGCGCGGAAAGCGGCCATCGTCCAGGAGCCGCTGCAGCCGGCGATGCGATGCGTGAAGTTACGCAGCAGCGCCGCACCCTCGGGCGTGTGCACGACCTCCGGGTGGAACATCGTGCCGTAATAGTGCCGCGCTTCGTCGGCACAGACGGCGAAGGGCGCGGCCTCGCTCGCTGCGGCGATGCGAAATCCCGGCGGCAACCGCGTCACGCGGTCGCCATGGCTCATCCACACCGTCGCGCGCCCGCCCTTCTGCCAGACGCCCTGGAACAGCGGCGAATCCTCGACGATCTCGATCTCGGCGCGGCCGAATTCCCGGTGGTCCGAGCGTTCGACCTGGCCGCCCAGCTGGGCGCAGAGGGTTTGCTGGCCATAGCAGATGCCCAGCACCGGAACGCCGGCATCGAACACCGCGGCAGGCGCGCGCGGCGACGCCTCCTCGGTGACGCTCGCCGGTCCACCCGAGAGAATGATGCCGCGCGGCGCAAACGCCCGGATTCGCGCGGGATCGACGCTGAACGGCCAGATCTCGCAGTAGACGCCGGACTCACGCACGCGGCGGGCAATCAGCTGCGTCACCTGGCTGCCGAAATCCAGGATCAGGATCTTGTCTGATTCCGCGCCGCTCACGGCCAGGGAATCCGTCCGGTCATGGTCTGCCATGGCGGTATCCAGCACGCGGCGCCGCGCGGTTCAAGCACCCGCGGCCGGGGTCACCAACAGCGAGATGGGCGACCAGACGAAGGCCGTCTGCGCAACCTCGACACCCGCCACCCTTACGACGCCCTCGGCCGCCTTGCGGCCGCCGAGGCGGGCGTAGAACCATCGGCTCGGGTTGTCGCGCAACACCCACACGAAAACGTCGCGGCACCCAGCCTCGGCGAGCGCGGCCGCAGAGGCCGTCATCAGCGCACGCCCGAGGCCGCGGTCGCGCCAGTCGTCGAGCACGTAGAGCGTCTCGATCTCGCCATCGGCAAGGCGGGTGCCGCGCGCGGCACCGGCGGTGGCGAAGCCCACCACCTGCTCCTCGACGACGGCCACATGCACGATGGCGCCCGTACGGATCGCCAGCTCATAGTGCCGCGCCTGACGGAAGGCCGAAAGGCGGGCCAGGTAGCCCGGAGGCAGGATCCCGGGGTAGGCGCTGCGCCAGGCCGCGACGTGCACCGCGCCGATCGCGGCGGCATCCGCCGGCGCGGCGCGGCGAATCGTCACGTCGCGCGTTCCACCACCGCGGCGAAAAACCCGTCCGTGCCGTGCTGGCGGGGCGTCGTCGCAAGATAAGGGCTGGTTGGCGCATCCGGCCACGCCTCGCGCGCCGGCACCAGCCGCATGCCCGTTTCGCCAGCCAGGAAGCGCTCCACCTGTCCGGCCCCCTCCTCCTCAAGCACCGAACAGACAGCATAGACCAGCCGCCCGCCCGGGCGCAGCAGCTTTGCCGCGGCGGCGAGGATCGCCTGCTGCTTCGCGAGGAGCTCCAGCAGGTCGCTCTCGGCGAGGCGCAACCGCGCGTCCGGGTTGCGTCGCCAGGTGCCGGTGCCGGTGCAGGGCGCGTCCACCAGCACCCGGTCGAAGCTGCCGGCTCGGCGCTTGGCCCATTTGTCGCCCGCCTCCATCAGGTGGCGTTCGACATTGTGCACGCCGGCCCGGCGAAGCCGGCGCACCGCGCCCTCGAGCCTCGGCGCGGAGACGTCGGCGGCGACGACATGGCCCTTGTTGGCCATCGTCATTGCCAGCGCCAGCGTCTTGCCGCCGGCCCCCGCACAGTAGTCGAGCACCCGCATCCCGGGCCTCGCCCCGGCGAGGAGGGCGACGATCTGGCTGCCCTCGTCCTGGATCTCGATCAGGCCATCGCGGAACGCCTTGCCGGTGACGACCGGCCGGCGACCCGCGACGCGCAACCCCCAGGGCGAGAACGGCGTCGGCCGGGCCTCGATCCCCTCCGCCGCGAGGGCGGCACGCGCCGTCTCGCGGTCGGACTTGAGGAGGTTGACGCGCAGGTCGAGCGGCGCTTCGGCGAGCAGCGCCGCAAGCTCCGCCTCCGTATCGGCACCAAAACGTTCGTGCAGCCGAGGCAGGAGCCAGGCCGGCACTTCCAGGCGCACGTCGTCGGGCATGCGCGGATGCAGGCGGCTCGCCCCTTCGAGCGGACGCAGCACGGCGCGCTCCGCATCCTCGAGTGGGCGCGGCGAATGGGCGGTGCCGTTGTAGAGCGCCTCGAGGCGCGCCAGGTTCGCCCCTTCAAGCAGCATAGCGGCGGCAACGAGCAGCCGCGCATCGTCGCTGCGCAGCCGCCAGGTGAGCTTGCGCCAGTCGCGAATGATGGCCCAGACGCGGGCGGAAATCTCGCGCCGATCGCCGCTGCCGATGAACCTTCGGTCGCGGAACCAGGAATTGGCGACCGCGTCCGCCGGCTTCTCCCAGGTCGCGACGGCCGCCAGCAGGTCGATCGCGCCCTGCACGCGCGCCGATGGCGTCACCCTTCTTGGCGGTAGTTCGGCGCCTCGCGCGTGATCGCCACGTCGTGCACGTGGCTCTCGCGCAGCCCGGCGCCGGTGATGCGGCGGAAGCGGGCCTTCTCGTGCAGCTCCGCGACCGTGCGCGCGCCGGTGTAACCCATGCCGGCCCGCAGCCCGCCGACCAGTTGGTGCAGCACCGCAGAGGCCGGCCCCTTATAGGCCACTCGCCCCTCGATCCCCTCCGGCACCAGCTTCAGCGCGTCCTTGACGTCCTGCTGGAAGTAGCGGTCCGCCGAGCCGCGCGCCATGGCGCCGAGGCTGCCCATGCCGCGATAGGATTTGTAGGACCGGCCCTGGAACAGGAACACCTCGCCCGGGGCCTCGTCGGTACCGGCGAGCAGGCTGCCCACCATGACGCAGTCGGCCCCGGCGCCGATCGCCTTGACGATATCGCCGGAGTTGCGGATGCCGCCATCGGCGATGGCCGGGACGTCGTGGTCGTGACAGGCAGCGGCGGTCTCGGCAACGGCGGTGAACTGCGGCACGCCGACACCGGCGACGATGCGCGTGGTGCAGATGCTGCCCGGACCGATGCCGATCTTGACCGCGTCCGCACCGGCAGCGATCAGCGCCTCTGCCCCTTCCGGCGTCGCGACATTGCCGGCGACCACCTGCACGTTGTTGGACAGCTCCTTGATGCGCTCGACCGCGCGCAACACGCCCGCGGAATGGCCGTGCGCCGTATCGACCACGATCACGTCGACCTCGGCGGCGATCAGCGCCTGGGTGCGGCGATACCCATCCTCGCCGACGCCGGTGGCCGCGGCGACGCGCAGGCGGCCCAGCTCGTCCTTGTTGGCGAGCGGGTGCATCTCCGCCTTGTCCATGTCCTTGACGGTGATGAGGCCGGTGCAGCGGTAGTTCTCGTCGACCACCAGCAGCTTCTCGATGCGATGGCGGTGGAGCAGCCGGCGGGCCTCCTCGCGGTCTACGTCGGCGGGCACGGTGACCAGGTTCTCGCGCGTCATCAGCTCATAGACCTTGAGCGCGGGATCGGTGGCGAAGCGCACGTCGCGATGGGTGAGGATGCCCACCAGACGGCCCGAGCCGCGCTCCACCACCGGCACGCCGCTGATGCGATGCGAGGCCATCAGCGACTGGGCCTCGGCGAGCGACTGATCGGGGTAGATGGTGAGCGGGTTCACCACCATCCCGGACTCGAACTTCTTGACCCGACGCACCTGGTCCGCCTGCTCATCGGGCTCGAGGTTCTTGTGGATCACGCCGATGCCGCCGTGCTGGGCGAGCGCGATGGCCATCGCCGATTCCGTCACCGTGTCCATCGCCGAGGACATGAGAGGGATGGTCAGCGGGATGCGCCGAGTGAGCCTGGTGGCGGTGTCGGTGTCGGCCGGCAGCACCTGGGAATAGCCGGGAACCAGCAGCACGTCGTCGAAGGCATAGGCCTCCTCGACCTCGACGCGCGAGGACGCGCGCGAACCGCTTTCCCGACCTGAATTGTCCTGAGGCGCCATGGCGCGACCTTTCCGCAACCTTGGCGGCCCCCCTTAGGGCGATGGCCTCACCGATGCAAGCGCCGCAACCGTGACGCAGCCCTGCCGGGGCGGCGCAGCCGAACCGCGCAGCCCCTAAGCGGGTCGGCACCTAGGCGGGTCGGCACCCCAGGGCGACGACGTAGAGCTCGGCACTCTCCTTGCGGCTCGCGGGCGGCTTGGCATGGCGGACGCTGGCGAACCGGCGCTTCAGCAAGGCCAGCAGCGTCGCCTCGGCGCCGCCCTGGAACACCTTGCAGACGAAGGCGCCGCCCGGTGCCAGGACCTCGGTCGCAAACGCAGCCGCATTTTCCGCCAGCGCGACGATCCGCAAATGGTCGGTGGCGCTGTGGCCGGTGGTGTTGGGCGCCATGTCCGACAGCACCAGGTCGGCCGGGCCGCCGAGCAGCGCGGCGAGCCGCGCCGGCATCGCCGGGTCGTCCATGTCGCCCTGCACGAACACGACGCCGGATAGCGGCTCGATCGGCAGCAGGTCGAGCCCCACGACATGCGCGCCGGCACGTTGGGCAACCTGGGACCAGCCACCCGGTGCGGCGCCCAGGTCCAGCACCCTCTGGCCGCCGCGCAGCAGGTGGAACCGCTCATCGAGCTCGAGCAGCTTGAACGCCGCGCGCGAGCGCCAGCCGGCCTGTTTCGCCGCCGCGACGTAGGGATCGTTGAGCTGGCGCGAAAGCCAGCGCGCGCTGGAAACGCTGCGTTTCCCGGCGCTGTGGACGTTCACGGCAAGGCCGCGGCCGGCGGGCGGCTTGGACGAGCGGGAGCGCGGCGGTTTCGTCATCTCAGCGCCGCCGGGATTCGCGGATCATGCGCATCACCAACCCTTCCCGCAGGCCGCGATCGGCGACGATCAACTCCGGTGCGGGCCAGACTCCGCGGATGGCCGCGAAGGCGGCGCAGCCGGGCAGCACGAACTCGGCGCGATCGGCGCCGATGCAGGGGTGCTGCGCCAGTCCTGCGGGACCGAGCGCCCGGATCTCGGCCAGCGCCCGCTCCACCTGCCCCGCGCGCAGCACCGCGCCGTCCACGGCGCGCCGCGAATAGCGGGTGAGGCCGAGGGCCAGCGCCGCGAGCGTCGTGACGGTGCCGGAGGTGCCAAGCAGGCGCACGCCTCCCTGACGGATCTCCTGACTGATGCGGTGCACCTCCTCGAAGCCGCGCAGCAGGTCGGCGACGGTCTCCTGCATGGCGCTGAACCCGGCATCGGTGCGGGCGGCGGCGCCGAAATGCTCGGCCAGTGACACGACGCCCCAGGGCAGCGAGAGCGTGCCGAGGAAAGCGGGCCGCTCGTCCCCGAGGCGTACCCAGGCAAGCTCCGTCGAGCCGCCACCGATGTCGAACAGCAGCACGCGACGGGCGCCGCCCTGCAGCAGGGGCACGCAGCTCTCGACCGCGAGTTCCGCCTCTTCCCGCGGCGAGATGATGCGAAAGTCGAGCCCGGTCTCGGCGCGCACGCGAGCGATGAAGGCCGGCCCGTTCTCCGCCTGGCGGCAGGCCTCGGTCGCGATCGCGCGGACCGCGCGTGGCTGGCGGCGGGCCACCCGCTCGGCACAGGCGCGCAGCGCCTCCAGCGCGCGGTCCATGGCGGGCTCCGCGAGCCGGCCATGCGCCGCCAGCCCCTCGCCCAGGCGGACCGTTCGCGAAAACGACTCGACGATGCGAAAGCCGCCCCGGGAGGCAGCTCCGACGAGCAGACGACAATTGTTGGTGCCGAGATCCAGCGCCGCGAAGGCTTCTCCCTCGCGCGCCGTCCCCCGGCGGGCGGGAACGTGCATGCGCCATTGTCGGGCCGGGCCCGCCTGGTGGGCAAGTGCGGGGCGGGTCCGACGGTCCCTGCCCGCAGGATTTTCGTCCGCCGCCGCACGGTCCGGCCCTCGGTGATCGGGGCCGCCCTCGAAGCGCACGTGGAGCTTGGAAGGCGTCATCACCCCCCTGTCCTCGGTGGAGAAGCGCGGCCCGCTGCGGCGCCCTCATCGCGGCCGTCGGCGGGGCGCAGCCCATGGCGCCGCTTCGCCTCCCCCGTTGCCGGCGAGGCCATGAAGGCGATCACGCGCCGCGCGGCCTCCACCTGCCTGGCAGCGCGCGCGATACCGGCGGTGAAGACCGTGTCCGCAGCAACCGGCGGGGGCAGCGGCCCCACGATGGCGACCCCGGCCAGATGCATCAGCTCACTGCGCTGCTGCATGGCCAGATCGACCTTCCCCTCGGTGAGCAGGCGCCCGACGGGAACGCCGGGCGGCGCCTGCACCAGCCGCCCGCCGAGTTGCGAGCCGATCCCCCATCGCTCGATGAGATGCAGCAGGTGTTGACCGCTCGGGCCGGTCGAATAGCCGGTGCGCGGCGCTGCCAGCACCGCGGCGCGGACCGCCGCCTCCGTGCCGAGATCGGGGAATGGGGTGCCCTCGCGCACGGCGACCACCATGCTGGAGACCGCCAGGTCGGCGAGACTCCCGGGATCGACGATCCCTTCGGCCGCCAGCTGCCGCATCGTCGTCGCGGCCAGGACCACGACGTCGACCGCCTCGCCTGCGCGCACGCGCCTCGCCACCTCGACGCCGCCGCTGCTCTCGACCACGACCGGCCAAGCACAGGCCTCGGCGAGCGCCCCGAGCAGGCCGCGCGTCGCCATTGAGGACAGAACACTCACCGGGGCGTCGCTCATCCACCTCTCCCGCTCGGGCGCGATCGGCGCAGGATCAAGCGCCGGCCGCTCAAGCCATGCTCGCGCCGGGCCATTTGGCGCCTGTGCCGGCGGCGCGACAAGCGTTGGGATGACCTCCGACAGGGCCGGCGCGATGCTCGCGGTCGCATGCTCCCCCGCGGTGCCCGGTGTCGGGTTGCCCTCGCGGGGCGTGGCGTGATATCGGCCCCGGCACGCGATGGGATCGTGACCGAGCCGGTCGGCCGCCACGAGGAACCGTTGGGGGATAGTTTAGCGGTAGAACTCCCGGCTCTGACCCGGGCAGCCTTGGTTCGAATCCAGGTCCCCCAGCCACCGCAACATACAAAGCCCAGCAAATTCGCGCCTCTGAAGGCCACGGCCAACCCGCCGGAGGCCCTGCTTGGCTGCGACGTTCCCACATGGTTCCCACATCGGTTCCCACATCACCCGCAAGCGCGACACGTACCACTACCGGCGGAGAATACCCGGCACTGCTCACGCCGAGGTTTGGAGTTCACCCGCTTCGGTGGACGGTTTGCGGGTCAGGACGTCTTGATCGGACCGTCGCGTTTCCTTTCGTATTCGATCGGCGAGAGATAGCCCAGCGCCGAATGGCGGCGTGAGGGATTGTAGAAGCCCTCGATGAACT
>JAGWQN010000139.1 GCA_028869995.1 Rhodospirillales bacterium | reverse complement strand
GCGGCCGGCGGCGCCGGCCGGGGGGAGCCCCGCGGCGAGGCGCGGGGTGGTGGGCGCGAGGGCCCGTCCTGGGAGGCACCCGCCGGCGGCGCGCCGGCCGGGCACGATCTCGACGACGAAATCCCGTTCTGATAGGGACGGCGCATTCCCTGACAACAGGATCGGCTAGAGACACGTGAGCGACACGTCCGACCATTCGCGCGGGCCGCAGGACTCTGTTCCCGTCAGCCTCGAAGAGGAGATGCGGCGCAGCTACCTCGATTACGCGATGTCGGTCATCGTCGCGCGCGCGCTGCCGGATGTGCGCGACGGGCTGAAGCCGGTGCACCGGCGCATCCTGTTCGCGATGCGCGAACTCGGCTACACGCCCGACAAGCCGCACCGCAAATCGGCGCAGACGGTCGGCGCGGTGATGGGCAAGTACCATCCGCACGGCGACGCCGCGATCTACGACGCCATGGTGCGCATGGCGCAGTCCTTCTCGATGCGCCTGTTGCTGATCGACGGGCAGGGCAATTTCGGCTCGGTGGACGGCGATCCGCCGGCGGCGATGCGCTACACCGAGTCGCGCCTGGCCGCCGCGGCGGGCTTCCTGCTCGAGGAGATCGAGCGCGACACGGTCGACTTCCAGCCGAACTACGACGAGACCGCCGAGGAGCCGCTGGTCCTGCCGGCGCGGTTCCCGAACCTGCTCATCAATGGCGCGGGCGGTATCGCCGTCGGGATGGCGACCAATATCCCGACGCACAATCCCGGCGAGATCATGGACGCGGCCCTGGCGCTGCTCGCCGACCCGGCGCTGCCGCTCGAGGCGCTGATGAAGATCGTTCCCGGTCCGGATTTTCCGACCGGCGGCCTCATCATCGGCCGCGGCGGGATCCGCTCGGCGTTCGAGACCGGGCGCGGCAGCATCGTGCTGCGGGCGCGGGCCGGCTTCGAGGAGATCCGCCGCGACCGCACCGCGATCGTCGTCACCGAGATCCCCTACCAGGTGAACAAGGCGACGCTGCTCGAGCGCATCGGCGAGCTGGTGCGCGCGAAGCAGATCGAAGGCATCAGCGAGATGCGCGACGAGAGCGATCGCTCGGGTCTGCGCGTGGTGATCGAGCTGAAGCGCGAGGCGACGCCGGAGGTGGTGCTCAACCAGCTCTACCGCTTCACCCAGCTGCAGACGAACTTCGCCGTGAACATGCTGGCGCTGAACAAGGGGCGGCCGCAGCAGATGGGGCTGAAGGAGGCGCTCGCCTGCTTCCTCGAGTTCCGCGAGGAGGTGGTGCTGCGGCGGACGCGCCACGACCTGATGAAGGCGCGCGACCGGGCACATGTGCTGGTCGGGCTTGCGATCGCGGTGGACTCGATCGACGAGGTGATCGCCCTGATCCGCGCCTCGGCGGACGCGGCGGCGGCGCGCGCAGCGCTGCTGGCGCGCGCCTGGCCGGCGGCGGGGGTGCGGCCGCTGCTCGCGCTGATCGACGACGTGCGCAACGTCGTGAGCGCCGAGGACACGGTGCGGCTCACCGAGGAGCAGGTGCGCGCGATCCTCGATCTGCGGCTGCAGCGGCTGACCGGGCTCGAGCGCGAGAAGATCGAAGCCGAAATGAAAGAGGTCGCGGGCGAGATCGCGAGCCTGCTCGAGATCCTCGACAGCCGGGTGCGGCGCATCGAGGTGATGCGCGACGAGCTGCTGGCGGTGCGCGCCGAGATCGCTTCGCCGCGCATGAGCGAGATCGTCGAGGCGGCGGCCGACCAGGACGACGAGAGCCTGGTCGAGCCGGGGCAGATGGTGGTGACGCTGACGCGCGGCGGCTTCATCAAGCGCACGGCGCTCGAGGCGTTCCGGCTGCAGAACCGCGGCGGGCGGGGGCGCAGCGCCTCGTCGACGCGCGGCGACGACATCGTGACACGCAGCTTCCATGCGCACACGCATCAATGGGTGATGTTCTTCTCCACCGGCGGCAAGGTCTTCCGCGAGAAGGTCTGGCGGCTGCCTGAAGCGGCTCCCGGCGCGCGGGGGCGGGCGCTGGTCAACCTGCTGCCCGAGCTGGGGACGGACGAGGTGACGGCGGTGCTGCCGCTGCCGATCGACGAGGAGCTGTGGAGCGAGCTGCACCTGGTGTTCGCGACCTCGGGCGGCAATGTGCGGCGCAACCGGTTGTCCGACTTCCGCAACGTTCGCGCCAACGGCCTGATCGCCATGAAGCTCGAGGGCGAGGAGCGGCTGATCGGGGTGGCGACGGCGCGCGAGGGCGACGATGTGCTGCTGGCCACGCGCCTGGGCCGCGCAATCCGCTTCCAGGCCAACGAGGACGTGCTGCGGGTGTTTGCCGGGCGCGACAGCACGGGGGTGCGCGGGATCCGGCTGGCACCGAGGGACTCCGTGATCAGCCTCTCGGTGCTGCGCCATGTCGAGGCGAGCGTCGCCGAGCGTGAGGCCTTCCTGCGCACGCGCCGGCGTGCCGAGGACGAGGCGGCGGAGGCCGTCGCGGAGAGTGCCGCGGGCGAGGCCGAGGACGAGAGCGGCGAGGCGGTCGAGCTGTCGGCGGAACGCTACCGCGCGCTCGAGGAGGCGGAGGAGTTGTTGCTCGCCGTCACCGACCAGGGCTTCGGCAAGCGCAGCTCGGCCTATGCCTATCGCGTCTCCGGCCGCGGCGGGCAGGGGATAGCCGCGACCGGTCTATCGGCGCGCACGGGAGGCGCGGTGGCGGCCCTGTTCCCGGTGCGGCCGGGCGACGACGTGATGCTGGTGACCGATGGCGGGCGGCTGATCCGCCTGCCCGCCGACCAGGTTCGCCTCACCGGCCGGACCGCGGCGGGGGTGACGCTGCTCAAGCTGTACGGCGACGAGCGGGTGACCAGCGTGTTCCCGATCGTGGCCGGCGAGGACGAGGAGGGGACGGCGGGCGCGGCCGAGGCTGAGGGCGCCGCGCCGGCGGACGGACAGCACGATGACCAGGGGGATGCCGATGCGTGAGCGCGTGGCGCTCTATCCGGGCACGTTCGATCCGGTGACCAACGGGCACCTCGACATCATCGACCGTGCCGCGCGGCTCGTCGATCGCCTCGTCGTCGGGGTCGCGATGAATGTCGGCAAGGGGCCGCTCTTTGATCTCACCGACCGGGTGGAACTGGTCGAGATCGAATGCCAGCCGATCGCCGCGCGGACCGGGGTGACGATCGAGGTGCGGCCTTTCGACAAGCTCCTCATCAACTTTGCGCACGAGGTCGGTGCGCAGATGATCGTGCGCGGGCTGAGGGCGGTGACCGATTTCGACTATGAGTTCGCCATGGCGGGGATGAACTACCGGCTCGCGCGCGAGATCCAGACCGTGTTCCTGATGGCGAGTGAGCGCCACCAGTTCATCTCCTCCAAGCTGGTCAAGGAAGTGGCGATGCTGGGCGGCGATATCGCCTCCTTCGTGCCGGCGGCGACGCTCGCGCGCATGCACGCCCTTTCCCGTCGCCAGGACTGAATGTTTCGACCGGGAGTTCCCTGATGCTGCGCCGGACCTTCTCGCTTTCCCTGCTTGCAACCAACCTGATCGGAATCAACATGAGCGATGCCGCCGACCTCTCCAACGAAGTCTACATGCAGCTCAAATACGGTCGCGTGACGATCGAGCTGCTGCCTGACATCGCACCCAAGATGGTCGCGCATTTCAAGGAACTGGTGCAGCAGCACTTTTACGACAACACGCCGTTCCATCGCGTCATCGCGGGGTTCATGGCCCAGGGCGGGGATCCCACGGGGACCGGCACCGGCGGCAGCAAGCTCGGCACGGTTCCGGCCGAGTTCACCACCCAGCGCAAATTCCTGCGTGGCACGGTCGGGGCCGCGCGCTCCTCGGACCCGAACAGCGCCGACAGCCAGTTCTTCATCTGCTTCGCCCCGGCGCCCTTCCTCGATGGCCAGTACACGATCTTCGGCCAGGTGATCGCCGGCATGGAGTATGTCGACGAGATCAAGAAGGGCAGCGGCCAGAACGGCATGGTGTCCAACCCCGACCGCATCATCACCATGCGCATGGCGAACGCGGCGAACTGAGGCGGCGCTTGCATCGCGGACCGTTCTGGCGTTGAAGGCGCGAGCACGGTCCGCCGCGGCGGCCGGCGCATGGGCGAGCCCGTAGCTCAGCTGGTAGAGCACGAGACTTTTAATCTTGGGGCCGAGGGTTCGAGTCCCTCCGGGCTCACCATGATGGCGCGTCCCGCTGCGGCTGGGGCGCGTTGACAGGCCGGACGGGGCATGGTGGCTGATCCTGCGCAACGGGAGACGCCCATGTCCAGCACGAGCAGCGGAGCCAGCTTCGACGCGGCCACGGTGGCGCCGCCACCGCAGCCCATCGCCGATGCCGCGACCTATCGCGCCCGCCATATTGGCTGGGCGGTGGCGGACGGCGTCGGCACCATCACGCTCGACCGACCGGAGCGGAAGAACCCGCTGACCTTCGACAGCTACGCCGAACTCCGCGACCTGTTCCGCGCGCTGGGCGCGGCGCGGCGCACGGTCCGCGCGGTGGTGATCGCGGGGGCGGGTGGCAATTTCTGTTCCGGCGGCGACGTGCACGAGATCATCGGCCCGCTGGTGGCATGCCAGCGCGCCGGGGACATGGATGCCCTGCTGCGCTTCACGCGGATGACCGGTGACGTGGTCAAGGCGATGCGGGCCTGCCCGCAGCCGATCATCGCCGCGGTCGATGGGGTGTGCGCCGGCGCGGGCGCGATCCTGGCGATGGCCAGCGACCTGCGCATCGGCACGGCACGCAGCGCCACGGCGTTCCTGTTCGTGCGCGTGGGGCTGGCCGGCGCGGATATGGGCGCCTGCGCGATGCTGCCGCGCATCGTCGGCCACGGGCGGGCGAGCGAGCTGCTCTTCACCGGCCGCGCGCTGGGGGGCGAGGAGGCGCTCGCATGGGGGTTCCTCAACCGCCTCGTCGCCCCCGAGGACCTTGCGGCGGCGGCGCGGGCGCTGGCGGGCGAGATTGCGGCCGGACCGGGCTTCGCCCATGCCATGACCAAGACCTGCCTGGCGCAGGAATGGGACATGGGCCTCGAGGCGGCGATCGAGGCGGAGGCGCAGGCGCAGGCGATCTGCATGCAGACTGCTGATTTCGCGCGCGCCTATCATGCCTTCGCGGCGCGGCGCAGGCCGGTCTTCGAGGGGGATTGAGGTCCGTGCCCGTCGCTCACCTCGCGCATCTCGACTGGCCCTTCTTCGAGCCGCGGCATCGCGACTTCGCGCGGCGCCTGGAAAGCTGGGCCGCGAGCGCGCTCGCCGGCCGCGCGCCGCAGGACACCGACGCCGCCTGCCGCGACCTCGCACGGCGACTGGGCGAGGGCGGCTGGCTCGCCCACGCGATCCCCGAGGCCGGGGCGGCGATCGATGTGCGCACGCTCTGCCTCGCGCGCGAGATCCTGGCCCGCCATGACGGGCTCGCGGATTTCGCCTTCGCGATGCAGGGGCTGGGCAGCGGCCCGATCCTGCTCGCGGGCGGCGAGGCGGTACGCGCACGCATCCTGCCCGGCGTGCGGTCCGGCGCGCATCTCGCGGCCTTCGCGCTCTCGGAGGCCGAGGCGGGCTCGGACGTCGCGGCGATCAGCTGCGCGGCGCTGCGCGTCGAGGGCGGCTGGCGGATCGATGGGGAGAAGACCTGGATCTCGAACGGCGGCATTGCCGGCCACTACGTGGTGGTGGCGCGCACCGGCGAGGCGCCGGGCGCGCGGGGGCTTTCGGCCTTCGTGGTCGAGGCGGACAATCCCGGCCTGTCGATCGCGCGGCGCATCGAGGTCGTCGCGCCGCACCCGCTGGCGACGTTGCGGTTCGAGAATTGTTTCGTTGGCGACGAGGCGGTGCTCGGGCGGCCGGGCGAGGGATTCAAGGTCGCGATGGCGACGCTCGACATCTTCCGCCCGACCGTGGGGGCGGCGGCGCTCGGCTTCGCGCGCCACGCGCTCGAGGCGATGGCCACGCGCGCCCGCTCGCGCCGGATGTTCGGCGCGACCCTCGGCGACCTGCAGATGACACAGGCGCGCATCGCCGAGGTGGCACTCGCGGTGGATGCCTCGGCGCTGCTGGTCTATCGCGCGGCCTGGCAGGCGGATACGTCGGGCGGGCGCACGACGCGGGAGGCGGCGATGGCCAAGCTCTTCGCGACCGAGGCGGCGCAGCAGGCGGCCGACGCGGCGGTGCAGCTCTGGGGCGGGCTCGGCGTCGAGGCGGGAAGCGTGCCGGAGATGCTCTACCGCGAGGTTCGCGCGCTCAGGATCTACGAGGGCGCCTCGGAGGTGCAGAAGCTGATCATCGCGCGCGCCGTGCTCGGCTGATCGGGATCGCCGCGGGGGCTTCGTCGATCAGCTCCTCGTAGAGCTCGATATGGCTGGCGGCGACCTGCGCGGGCGTCGGCGGCATGCGCATGCTCTGTCCGAGGGCGGCCAGTCGTTGCGGATCGGCAGCGAGCTCGCGGATCAGGGCGGCAAGCTCGGTGGCGCTGCCGGCCGAGAAATGGAAGCCGTCGAGCCCCTCGCGCACCGCCTCGGCCATGCCGCCGATATCCGAGCAGAGCACGGGGATGCGGTTGCGCAGCGCCTCCTCGATCACCACCGGCGCATTCTCCCACCACACCGAGGGCATCACCACGACGTCCATCCCGCGCATCAGCGCATCGACGCGCGCGTTGTCGTAGGGGCCGTGCAGGCGGACATTGCTGCCGGCGCGGGCGAGGCGGGCGGCCAGTTCCTCGCGGAACGCTTCCGGCTGGTTGCGGTCGTCGCCGTGGATGTTGATGGCGATGGCGGGGTCGTCGGCGAGATCCTCCGCCGCATCGAGCAGCACGCCGATGCCCTTGAGCGGCGACATCTGGCCGAAGAAGCCGACCTGGAAGCGCTTCGAGCGGCGCGGGCGGTGCGGTGTCTGTGCCGGTGCGGCGATGGCGTTGCCGATGATGTGCATGCGCTCGCGCGGCAGGCCCCATTCGATGTAGCGCTCCGCGAGGAAGCGGCTCGGGGCGATGAAGGCATCGACCAGGCCCATGAAGGATTTGAGCCAGTGCTCGCGCAGGAAGAGGTCGATCGTGCTGCGCTCGGGGAAGCAGCGGTGGCAGGCAGCCAGGCTCGCGGCGGTGCACAGGCCGCGCTGGGGGCGCGTGACCATCTGGCCGAAATGGTTGCAGATGGCCTGGAACTCGTGGAGCGTGAGGACGATGCGCAGATCGGGCAGCGCGCGCCGGGCGATGGCGAAGGCCTCGACGCCGAACTGCGCGTAGTGGTGGAAATGCACGATCCTCGGGCGCAGGTGGCGCAGCAGGGCGGTGAAGTCCTCGGGGAAGCGCTCGTTGCGGTTCGTGAACGTAAACCAGTCGAAATCGCCGGGCGTGTAGAGATACTGGTCCGCGCCCATCGGCTGGCCGATCGACGGCCCCGGGCGGCGCACCCCGCCGCAGCCGAGGAAACAGGAGGCCCAGTTCCCGCCGCCCGCGATCGCGCGGTGGAGCTGCCAGGCCGCGATCTCCGCGCCGCCCTTGGTCAGCTCCGGGTGGCTGTGGGCCGCAACCAGGACGAGGTTCTGTGGGTCGCTTCTCATGCGGCCTCCGCTCGGTCGAGCAGGCGCTGCCAGCGCCGCTCGTGCCGCCAGGCGTTGAACAGGGTGAGCTGCATGCGCCAGTGCTCGGCGGAGCCGGCCTGGGATTGCCGTTCGAGATGGAACAGCACGGTATCCTGGTCGACGGCGACGCCGAGCCCCATACCGCGCAGCTTGAGGCAGAGATCGGCGTCCTCGAAGTCGCCGACGGGGTAGGCTTCGTCGAACCCGCCGAGGGCGAGGGCGAGGTCGCGGCGCAGCATCAGGCAGGCGCCGGTCGCGGCGGGAACGCGCTGCAGCCCCTGGCTCGCAGCCGGGCGCATGCCCTTGCCGGGATGATCGGGGAAGCGCCAGCGGCCGATGCGCGCGAGGCGCATGAAGCGCATGCCGTCATGCTGGATGCTGCCATCCTCATAGAGCAGGCGCGCCGCGACGGCGCCGAGGGAGGGGTCGGCCTCGAGCCGGTGGGCGAGGCGCTGTGCCCAGTCCGCGGTGCCGGGGAAGACGTCGGAGTTGAGGAAGCAGACATAGGTTCCGCGGGCGTGCGCGAGGCCGACATTGCTGGCACCGGCGAAGCCGCGGTTCTCGTCGAGGGTGAGCAGCGAGAAGGGCAGGGCGAAGCGCAGATGCGCCTGCACGGCGAGCGCCTCGGCGGTGCGGCCGCGCGGCGGATCGTCCAGCACGTAGAGGCGCTCGACCGCCGGAGCGGCGTCGTTGCGCTCGAGCATCTGCGCCGCGGCGATGCCGAGCTGGACGTCGAGGAAATCGACCCGGCCGTAGAGCGGCACGACGAGGCTGATGTGCGGGGCGGCGGGTGGAGGGCCGAAATCCTGCCGGCGCGCCGAGGCCGGCAGGCCGGTGCGCTGCGCCTGGAGCGAGGCGATCGCCGGGCCGACGACGCGGTCGTAGGGGGTGTCGGCTTCGCCGAAGGCTGGATCGGTGCGGTCGAGCAGGAAGCGGATCGCGTCGAATCCGGAACGGTTTCCGATCTCGAAGGGGCGCTGCCCGATGGCGCCGGAAGCCATTTCGATTTCGATATAGGGGGCGGCGCTCCGGGGCTCGCCGGCGGGGGTCGGTCCGGGCGCGAAGACGCGTGGGATGCGCAGCATGAAGCCGCAGCGCACGCTCGCGAGCCCGCTCTCGCGCCCGACCGTGTCGCGCACGTCCGGCCGGTCGATGCCGACCCCCTCCTCGAGGCGGATCGGGTGCTCCTGCCAGCCGCGGCGCAGGCGGATCGCGCGCACGCTGCCGGGGCGCGCGAGGTGCCAGCCCGCGAGCACGAGATCGCCGCTCGGCAGCCGCATCGCCTCGTCCACCTCGAAGAAGACGCGCTCGTGCATCTGGCCGAGCGTGTTGGTCCCATCCGGAATCGGATGCGCGAGATGCCGCCGGATCGCCGTTGCCGCCGCGCCGTCATCGAGCCGTGCTGCGAGTGGCTGCAGCAGGGCGGTGAGGGCGGCGGGCTCGCTCGGGTGCAGATCGGGCGGCATCGCCAGCCGCCAGCTGGCCGCCGGCGTGACGACGTCGAGGCGCTGCAGCGCGCCCGCCGGCTGGCCCGCGATCGCGGGAACGAAGGCAAGAAACCCGTCGCCCTGCCCGGCCAGGTCCTCGCGCGCGAACAGCGCGATCTCGGCGCGGGCGGCCTGGGCGCCATCGGTGTGGCGCAGCACCATCGCAACCGTGGCGCCGGGTGCGAGGGCGGGCGTGGATTGCGCCCCGTGGTCGCGGCCGAGCCAGCCGGCGACGAACCAGCCGCGGGCGCCCGGATGGGCGCCGATGGCATCGATCCCGCCCGTGGACGGCTCGCTCACGGCCCAGCTGGCACGCAGGGCGGCGACCAGGGCAGGGGGGAAGGTCGCGTCCGTCCCCGTGGTGAGCGCGTGATGCAGGGCGCCGGACATGGCCCCGGAAACGGTGGCCGCGGCGCGCGCGCCGGCCACGAGGTCGAAGGCGGGCGATGTCCAGCCCTCCTCGCCGTCGCGCCAGAGCCGGCGCAGGTAATGGCCGAACGCTCCCGCCGCGGGCAGCGCTTCCGCGCCGACGGCGTTGGCCGCGAGGTAGAACCCCGGCTCGAACAGCTCGTGCGCGGTGAGGCCTCGGGCGGCGCCGGAACGGAGATAGTGATCGTAGCCGTCGGTGCAGCCCGAGGTTGCGAGCGCGAATTCGCTGACCTGGCCGCGATAGACCGCGGGGTCGAACAGCCAGTGCGGTGCGAGGTCGGCGTGGCCGAGCAGGAGGTAGTGCTCGAAGCCGCTCTGGATACCGTGCCGGCCGGCGGCGACGAGGGCGGCGACGGCGGGGTAGCGGGCGAGATACCAGGCTTCGTCGAACCAGGCATTGGGCGAGCGGGCGCAGAAGCGGCCGACCTGAAGATAGTGGCGCAGTAGCGCCGTCGCGGCCGGTTCGCCGGCCGGGATGCCGATGTCGGGGTTGGTGGCCTGGTAGAAAGCGGGGTCGAAGCGCGCCCAGAGCGGCTGGTTCGCGTCCGCGTCGTCGCCGGCGAGGATGGGGGCGAGCTCGTCGCCGGTCACGTTGGCTCCGCGGTCAAGGGGGCAATGATTCGCTCAGGTGTCGTTATAACCACGCGGATGCGCGTCGCGCCAAGCCAGGGCGGTGGCGACGATCGCATCGAGGCTCTGAAACCGTGGCGTCCAGCCGGTGGCGGCGGTGATCGCGTCCGCGGCGGCGACCAGCATCGGCGGATCGCCGGCGCGGCGCGGGCCCAGCGTGTGCGGCACCGCGCGGCCGGCGGCGCGCTCCACCGCGGCGATCACCTCGCGCACGGAGTTGCCGCGGCCGGTGCCGAGGTTGAAGACCGCGTCGCGGCCCGCATCGAGCTGCGCGAGGGCGGCGAGATGGGCAGTCGCGAGATCGGCGACGTGGACGTAGTCGCGGATCGCGGTGCCGTCCGGCGTCGGATAGTCGGTGCCGAAGACGGTGAGCGGCGGGCGGCGGCCGAGGGCTGCGTCGATGGCAAGCGGGATCAGGTGCGTCTCGGGCGCGTGGTCCTCGCCGAGCCGGCCCGCCGGGTCGGCGCCGGCGGCGTTGAAGTAGCGCAGCGCCGCGTAGCGCAGGCCGTGGATGCGCGAGGTCCAGGCCAGGGCCCGCTCCAGCGCCCATTTGCTCTCGCCGTAGGGCGAGCCGGGGTCGATCGGCGAGGTCTCGGCGATCGGGCCGCTGCCGGCGCTGCCGAACAGGGCGGCGGTGGAGGAGAGCACGAAGCGGCGCACGCCGTGGCGGACGCAGGCATCGATGAGGGCGAGGCCCTCGCCGATGTTGCGGCGCAGGTAGCGCAGCGGGTCGCGCATCGAGTCGCCCACCAGCGACAGCGCGGCGAAGTGGAACACCGCCCGCCACGGCCCCTCCGCGAGCACCGCGTCGAGCGCCTGCGGGTCGGCGAGGCTCGCGCGCACCAGCCGCGCGCCTGCCAGCACGGCGGCGGCGTGGCCGGTGGAGAGGTCGTCGAACACCACGACCTCCTCGCCGCGGGCGAGCAGTTCGGCGACGAGGTGGCTGCCGACATAGCCGGCGCCGCCGACGACGAGATGGCGTGCCATGCTCAGGCCCCCTGCGGTGGTGCGAACAGGTCCGCGCGCTCGGCGGCGGCCCAGGCGGCGAGCGAGCCGGGCCCGGCGGCGAACGGATCGGCGAAGCGGGCGCGCAGCGCCGGTTCCTCGCGCCAGGCGTGGCGCAGGCCGGGCGGGATCGGCGTGCCATCGGCGAAGCTGTCCCACGCCCAGGGACGGTCGCCGAGGCCGGGGACGCCGGCGGCCGCGACCTCGCGCCGCCACCAGGTGGCGAGTTCCAGCGGCAGGGTATTCTGTGCGTAGCGCCGCGTCATGACGTCTCCGACGCCTCCGATCTTGGTGAAGTGGTAGAAGCCGAGGGGGCTGCCCTCGACGGCGAGCCTGCCCTCGGCATCGCTCGAGAGGCGGCGGCGGCTGAGGTTCCAGCTCGCGACGTTGCAGCCGGGATCGCGCAGCACCGCGACGTCGGGGAACAGGGCCGGTACGAGATCGCAATAACGCTGATCGGTGAACAATCCCTCCGCCGGCGCGTCGCGGCAGTCGCTCTCGCAGCGCCCCTGCCACCAGCGCGCGAAGGCCCGCCCGGTCGTATCGTTACGGATGGCGACGAAGCCGAGGTTGAACACGCCGTAGAGCTGGGCGGTGCGTTCGCCGTCGCGGATCGCCTGTTCGTCGTCGTTGGGCACATGCTGGTGCGGGGTCAGCACGATGGCGGCCTGCTCGAGGGCGCGCAGCACCGTCGCGAGCGGGTGGAAGACGGCGATGTCGGGGTCGAGGTAGATCGCGCCATCCGCGCCGGCATCGAGCAGGCCGGCCAGCAGGCGCGGCTTGAGCGCGGTGCAGGCCTCGACCAGGTTGTGGCGGAACAGGAAGGCGGGAAAGGCCGGCACGCCGAGGTCGGCGGCGAAGACGACGCGGTCGAAGGCGGCGAGGGCCGCATCCGCGCCGGCGGCCGGGGCGTCGACGACGAGCGCGGTCTGCTGCCACTCCGGATGGACGGCGCGCAGCGTGCGCGAGAGCACGAGCGCGCGTGCGAGGTAGCCCCAGGTGAAGCTGGTGCAGCAGGCGATGGTGCTCATCGCGCGTCGGCGCCGAGGAGGGCGTGGAGGAAGCCGAGGCTGCCCTGGCCGGGCAGGAGCATCGGCCGCGCCGGGGGCCGGGCGGCGCGGATCTCCTCGCCGGCACGCCCGGAGAGGAGATGGTCGAGCAGGTCGTCCCCGGTCGGGAAGACGCGGCCGGCGCCGTGGCGACGCACCATCGCCGCGACGTTGCCCCCCGCCTCGAGCGCGAGGACGCGCGCGCCGCCGGCCACCGCCTCGTGGGCGACGAAGCTGAAGGTCTCGGGCCAGGGCGAGGCGACGATGACGGCCTCGATGGCGTGGCGGGCGAGAGCCTCGACCGCGGCCAGGCGAGCGCCGGCGCCGACGCGGACCGCCACCGAGGTGACGGCGTCCATCGGCCGCAGCGCGTCGCGGGCGGCGAAATGGTAGAGTTTGAGCGGGGCCGCGCCGGGGTCGAGGGCCAGGGCGGTGGCGAGGTCGAGGAACAGCGGCCAGCCCTTGTGCGGCAGGGGATAGCCGAGGAAGGCGACGCGCAGGGGGCCGTCGTCGCGGCGCGCTGCATCGGTGGCGGCGGCGCCGGCGTGGTGCTCGGGGGCTGCCAGCGTCGCCGGTTCGCAGACGCGCGCCGAGGCGAAGGGAAGGCCGGCACGGGCGAGCCAGAGGTCGAGCGTCGGCCGCGAAGGGGCGAGGACGTGGAACGGCACGGCGTCGAACAGGGCGCGCAGCCGCGCCTGGTGCTCGGCCCGGCCGGCGCCGTAGACGCAGATGCGGCAGGCCATGCTGCCGGCCGGCGGGGCGTGGCAGGCTTCGAGATCGTTGCGCAGCAGGGTGAAGCCCTCGCACAGCGAGGTGTGGTCGTGCAGCCAATAGACCGCATCCGGGCCGCAGGCCTCGGCGAGGGCGCGCAGCGCATCGGTGCGGTGGCCGAGCGGCGAATGCACGGCGAAGCGGCGGGGCCGCTCGGGCATCGCGGCGGCGACGGCGGCGATCGCCTCGACCGCGGCGGCGGCGGGCACCAGGCCCTGGAACACGCCGTCCAGCGTCACCTGCAGGAGGCCGGGCGGGTCCACCGTGTCGGCGAGGCACAGGCGGGCGATCGCGGGGGCGAGGTGCAGGTGGGTGGTGCCGCTCGCGGCGCAGGCCGCCTGCTCGTCGGCGAGCACCAGCTGGATGCCGCCGGTGACGTCGATGTAGCGGTCGTGGCTGGCGGCGACGAGCAGGCCGATGCCGCCGCGGGCGAGCGGCCCGGCGTGCGCGGCCATCGCGGCGATCAGGCGCGCGGCGAGTTGCGTGGCATCGAGGATCGGGGCGTTGGCGGGCGCGTCGTAGCCGACCGGGCGGGCGGCGGCGGGGCGTGCCTCGGCGAGGGTGGCGAGAGCGCTGGCCTGGCGCGGGCGGGCGCGCCGTCCCTCGCCGCGGCCGTGGCGGACATAGTGCAGAAGCGGATCGATCCGCGCCTGCGCGATGTCGGGATATTCGTCGAGATAATAGGCGGTGTCGAACCAGACATTGGGACGCCGCCGCTCGGCCAAGCCGTGGCCGTGCCAGTGCGCCACCGGGTCGAGGCCGGTGGCGGCGATGTCGGGGTAGAGATGGCGGTAGAAGGCGCGATCGACATGGCGGGCGAGGTCGGCGAAGACGTCGCCCGCCATGTCGTCGGCGGCAGGGCCCGCGTCAGGCGGCAGCGGAGAAGGCCTGGCGGTAGGCGAACAGGCCGACCGCGCCGCCGGTGTGCAGGAACACCACGTTCTCGTCGCGCCGGAAGGCGCCCTTGCGGATCAGGTCGATGAGCCCGGCCATACCTTTGCCGGAGTAGACGGGATCGAGGAAGATGCCTTCGTGGCGGGCCAGCAGAGTCACCGCCTCGACCATGCCCGGGGTGGGGATGCCGTAGCCCGCGCCAACATAGTCGCAGTTGCATTCCACCGCGTCCGCGGCGAGCGGCGCGCTGACGCCGAGCTTGGCCAGCGTCGCCTCGGTGAGCTTGCGGACATTGGCTTCCTGCAACGGTTTCGGGTTGCGCACGCCGATGCCGAGCACGCGCACGCCCGCGTTCATCGCCGCCATGCCGGCGACGAGCCCGGCCTGGGTGCCGGCGGAGCCGGTGGCGTGCACCAGGCGGTCGATCCGCAGGTCGATGTCGTTGGCCTGGCTGACGAGTTCCATGGCGACGTTGACGTAGCCGAGCGCGCCGGTCGGGTTCGAGCCGCCGCCCGGGATCAGATAGGGCTTCTTGCCCTGGGCCTTGAGGCGCTCGCCGACTTCCTCGATCGCCGCCTGCATGTTGGCGTCGGCGGGGCGGTATTCGATGTCGATCCCCATCAGGTTGTCGAGCAGCACGTTGCCGCCGTCCTGGTAGTCCGGGTCGTTGGTGGGCACGCGGTGCTCGAGCACGGCGGTGCAGCCGAGGCCGAGCTTACGGGCGACGGCGGCGGTCTGGCGGACGTGATTGGACTGCACGGCGCCCTGGGTGACGACATGGTCCGCACCCATCGCCTTCGCTTCGCCCATCAGGAACTCGAGCTTGCGGTTCTTGTTGCCGCCGGTGGCGACGCCCGTGCAGTCGTCGCGCTTGATCCAGAGCTGCGGCGAGCCATGTGGTCCCGCATCGAGATGGCGCGTCAGGTTCGGCATGAACTCGAGGGCCGTGGGCGCGTGGCAGAGCTTGACGCGGGGGAAGCGGGCGAGATGCATGGGACGTTATCCTCTTGAGGCACCGATGTAACGGCGGGCGGGGGCGAATGTTCCAGACGTGCGGGCGGTTGTCCATGCGCCCGCGGCGCGGCAGGGGCGCAGCGTGCGGTTGCGGCATCGGCGCACCCGGGGCAGACTGCGCTCCGCGTCGCCGCCTGTCGCGTTGGGATCGGTCAATTTCGCGGAGGGTCACGACCATGTTCATCAAGCGCAAGCGGGGCTGGGAGATCGCCGAGGCCAAGGCGACACCCGAGCCGCTCTTCTTTGCCCGCCGGGCCGTGGTCGGCGGTGCCGTCGCCGCGGCCGGGATCGCGGCGGCGCGGCCGGCGGCGGCAGGCTGGCTGTTCGCATCCCCCAAGGTGGCGATGCGCAAGCTGGCGCCGATGCCCGCGCCGCTCGACAGCCGCTACCAGCCGGGGCGGGCGCTGACGCCGGAGCGCGCGGCGACGACCTACAACAACTTCTACGAGTTCAACGAGAGCAAGGATGTCTGGCAACAGGCCCAGCGCCTGCCGGTCTCGCCCTGGTCCATCGCCGTCGACGGGCTGGTGGCGAAGCCGTTTCACATCGGCCTCGAGGACCTCATCAAGCGGGTGGGGCTGGAGGAGCGTCTGTATCGCCACCGCTGCGTCGAGGCCTGGGCGATGACGGTGCCGTGGACCGGCTTCGCGCTCTCCAAGCTGGTGGCGCTGGCGCAGCCGACGGCGGCGGCGAAGTATGTCGTCTTCACCTCGCTCGAGGATCGCAAGGTGATGCCCGGGCTGGCGCAGGCGTTCTATCCGTGGCCCTACACCGAGGGGCTGACCATGGCCGAGGCGATGAACGACCTCGCCTTCCTGGCGGTGGGCATGTACGGGCACGTGCTGCCGCCGCAGGACGGGGCGGCGATCCGACTCGCGGTGCCGTGGAAATACGGATTCAAATCGGCGAAATCGATCGTGCGCGTGAGCTTCACCAACCGCCAGCCGAAGACGTTCTGGCAGCAGCTGCAGTCGCACGAGTACGGGTTCTGGGCCAACGTCAACCCGGCGGTGCCGCATCCGCGCTGGAGCCAGGCGCGCGAGCGGCTGATCGGCACCGGCGAGATGGTTCCGACGCAGATCTACAACGGCTATGGCGAGTTCGTGGCGCCGCTCTATGCGGGCATGATAAAGCAGGGCGTCAGCCCGACGGTGTTGTACCGCTAGGGACACGACGGAAGGGGAGCGGGTGAAGACGAGGCGCGGCGGGGCGTGGCTTGGCGGAGGCAAGGGTCCGGATGGCGGGAGCGGCCCTGCCGGCGGGGGCGGGCGCGGCCGGGGCCGGCGCGGCGGCGCGCTGCAGGCGCTGGCGCGGGTGCTGACCGTGCTGGCCTGCGTGGCCCTGGTCGGTGCGTTCGCGCTGGCGACCATGCTGCCGCCGCTCACCAGCCTTGGCGAGCTGCTGGCCATGCTCGACAACCGGACGCTGCTGGGGTTGTCGCGGTTCGTGCGTGGCGATGCGCCGGGCTGGGTCTGGACGTGGGTCGTGCTGCCGCTGCTGATGCGCCCGGTGTGGCTCCTGCCGGTGGCGGTCGGCGTCGTGCTCGGCGGGCTCGCCATCACCCTGCGCAATCCCGGCGCGCCGACATCGCCGCGCTGGAAGCTGTAGGCGGACGCCACCGAGGCGCCACCGAGGCGTACGCATCCGGGCGGCGTGCCCGGATGGTGCGGCGCTAGGGGGCGGCGGCGCTACTGGGCGGAGGCGATCAGCCGGTAGAGGCCTGGCTCGAGCACGACACGCCAGTAGCCGATCGTGCAGCGGGTCGATGTCGCCGCCCCGCGCAGCGGCTGGCTACCGGGGATGTCGCGCAGCAGCGCGCCGACCGGCTGCCAGAAGGCCGCGAGATAGCCGGGCGCCTCCAGGGAGCTGGCTGCTACGCCACCAGTGCGCGCCGCGAGCGCGTGGCATGAGCTGATGGTGTTCTGTTGCCAGAGCGGGAAGCCGTAAGCCGCGGCTACAACCATGGCGAGTAGCGCATATGAGCTTTTCATGCGGACGATCTAATATTTTAGAAGGTCCTTCGCAAGTAAAACGACTCGCCGCGTCTCGCTCCATAACAAATATTGATCCAGTTCCTCGAACCGGAGCCAGCGCGGCTCGGTGGCATCGCCGCCGGCCCGCGCAATACCGCCGGTCCACGCCGCGGCGAAGTCGATGATGCTGTAGTGATACTGGACCCTCCCCTGCGGGTCGCGGGTGATGCTGTCGGCTTGGCCCGCGAGCAGGAGTTCCCCGACTTCGAGCCCGGTCTCCTCGCGCAGCTCGCGGCGGGCGGCCTGCATCGCGGTCTCGCCGATCTTTTGCGCGCCGCCGGGCAGGCTCCAGCTTCCCTGGGCGGGTGGGCGGGCGCGGCGGATGGCGAGCACGGCGCCTGGGCGCAGCACCACCACGCCAATGCCGACGATCGGCCGGGCCGGGTATTCCCGCGAGGGCGACCGCGCCTCGTCCGCCCCGGTCATCGCCCGGTATGGGCGGCGACGGCGGCGGCCGCCGCCGCGGCGGCCTTCTGCGCGCCGGTGCTGCCCGGCAGCGTGCCCGGACGCGCCGCCGCTTCCATGTCCGGGCTCGTGAGGCCGGCCTTGCCCTGCAGGCCCCCGCCCGGCGTGCCCTTTCCGCCGGGCGTCGTGCCAGGGGCGGGTTTGCTAGGGGCGGGTTTGCCAGGAGTCGGCGCGGGGGCCGTGGCTGTGGGGTGGGTGGTGGTGGAGGCCGGGCTGGCCGGCGCCGGCGTTACCTGTGGCGCCGTGGCGTGACCGGCGGCGCCCGGGGTTGTGGCACCTGTCGCCGCGGGGTGTGCGGCGGGCGCGGCCTTGGCCGGCGGGATCGCCGCGGCGCCGGCGGACGGCGTCGGCGCGAGCTCGGCCAGCGTCGGCACGAGCTGTCGCTCCATCCAGGTACCGAGCTGGTAGGTCCAGCCATCGAGGCGGGCCGCGAGCGGCGCCGCGCCCTTGCCGCTGGCCTGGAACTGCGCCCAGAGATGGGGGCCGTCGCGGAACAGGTGCACGGTGATGGCGAGGCCGTCGCTGGTGCGGAACACCGAGTGGCCGACCGGCTTGCCGGGCTCGGCGCTCGCGGGCGCCACGTCGTTCAGCGTCAGCGCCTGCAGCGCGCTGGCGAGGTCGTCGAGCTTGAAGGCGTCGAGCGGCGGATGGGTGGCCGGACTGACGAGCACCAGCTTGCCGGCGTGGGCGACGAAGCGCAGCGCGGTGGCGCCGCGGTGCACGCTGACGCTGGCGATGCGGCCAGGCGCGATGTCGACGATGCCGCGCTGCAGCCAGAGCTGCGGGTCCGCGTCGATCGTGAGCGCGCCCTCCGCCAGCCAGGAGCGGCGGTGGCCGGGGCGGCGGATGTAGACCTCGGGCGGCAGGCCGCCGGCGGCGCGCACGCGCTGGTGCCCGACGATCAGGGCTGCGACCAGCTTGCCCTTGGCGTCGAACAGCGAGATCCCCGTCGACGAGCCGCCGGCGGTGGCGGGATCCTCGACGCCGATGCGGCTGTAGAGGGTCGGATCGGCGGTGCGCGGCGAGACCTGGCGCAGCAGGGTCAGGCCGGAGAGCACCGAGCGCAGCTTGCCGGTGCGCACCGGGTAGAGGCCGCGCTCCTCGAGGCCCCAGGTGGCGGGCGCATGCTTCTGGCCGGGCCGGGGGAGGAGCACGATGGTCTTGCCGCCGCTCTCGATGGCGATGCGCGCGACGGTGGGCAGCTTCGCGGCGAGGCCGGGGAAGACCAGCCGGCCGCGGCCGACATTGCTGCTCGGCGCGGGGACCGAGCCCGGGCCGACGCGCCAGCCGACGAAGGCGGCCAGCAGCCCGGCGAGGAAGAGAAGAATGTTGCGGCGGAGGTTGGCGTGCATGTCAGCGCGTGATCGTTGCGAGAGCGTGGCGGGTCATGCGCGTGCCCGCGTCCGCCGGCGCGCCCGCGCGATGCCGAGCGCGATCGCGAGCACGACCAGCAGCAGGGGCACGGCGGCGATATCGATGAGGCGGATCGTGTCCTCGAGCGACTGGATGCTTCGGCGCAGGTCGAACTGCACCTGGCGCAGGCGCGCGCGGGTCGCGATCATGTCGCGCTCGAGCCCGCTGATCGCCTGGCGCTGCTGCGCCGTGATCAGGGCGCCGGCGCCCGCCTCGCCGCGGCCGGTGCGCAGGGCGGTGAGCTGCTTCTGCGCCGCCGCGAGATGCGCCCGCAGCGCCTGCTCGGTGCGGCGGAACCGCGCCTCGGCGAGACGCTGCATCGCGTCGATGCGGGTGAAGGGACGCACGCTGACGCCGCGCGCGCGCAGGCCGAGCAGCGCGTCGCTGCCGGTGAGCGTGCCGACGAGGTTGGCGACGAAGGCGCCGTTGTCGCTGAACGGCGTGGCCTGGGTCTGGCCGAAGAAGTTGCTCGTCTGCACCCAGAAGCGGTCTGCCATGATGTCGGAATCGGCGATCACGACGAGCTGCGCCGGCCGCTT
>JAGWQN010000138.1 GCA_028869995.1 Rhodospirillales bacterium | reverse complement strand
TGTCCTGCGGCGTCGAGACAATCACCGCGCCGGTCAGCGCCACTCGCTGCGCCATCGTCAGCTGCGCATCGCCCGTCCCCGGCGGCATGTCGACGATCATGATGTCGAGCGGGCCCCATTCGACCTGGCTCATCATCTGCTCGAGCGCGCCCATCACCATCGGGCCGCGCCAGATCATCGCCGTGTCCTCATCGACGAGGAAGCCGATCGACATCGCCTTCAGCCCCCAGGCCGGCAGCGGCAGCATGCGGTCGCCCCGCACCTCCGGCTTGCGCGCGAGCCCCAGCATGCGCGGCAGGCTCGGTCCGTAGATATCCGCGTCGAGCAGCCCCACCCGCAGGCCGCGCCGCGCCAGCGACACGGCGAGGTTCACCGCTACCGTGGACTTGCCCACTCCGCCCTTGCCGGAGGCAACGGCGACCACGGCGCGCACCTCGCTCAGCAGCGTGGCGCGCGTCGTCCCGCCATGCGCGGCCGGTGCCGCTGGTGCGGCGTGCGCGGTCAGCACGACCGTCGCGTTGGTGACGCCGGGCTCGCGCGCCAGCAGCTCCTGTGCCGCGCGGCGCAGCGCCTCCATGCGTGGCGCCTCCTCGCGCGTCGTGCGCAGCCCCACCTGCACCAGGCCACCCCGGATATCGAGCGAGTCGAGTCGCCCGGCGGCGATGAGGTCCTGGCCGGTGACCGGATCCTTGAGCCGGGCGAGGGCGGCGCGCAGCGCCGGTTCGGTGGGAGAAGCCATGCCTGCAAACCCCATGCTTGCAAAGGTGGAGGGTGGCGGCCATATCGCCGCGCGGACGCTGGGATGGACGGCGTCGCGTATGACGCGCCTTATGGCGCAGCGGCCCGGCCCTGCCAATGGACATGCGGCGGGGGCGGACCTTGAAGGGGCAGCAGCTGCATGGCGTCAGACGTTTCGCGCGGCGGACCGCAATCGCGACCGGAGCCGCTGGCCTCGGGCGGGCCGGGGAGCAATCCCTGGGGACCGCGGCCCGGTGGCGGATCGGGTGGCGGATCGGGCGGCGGCCCGCAGCGTCCGGAGGGGCCCTGGGGCCCTGGGCCGGGTGCGGATCTCGACGCGCTGATCGCCTCCGTGCGGCGGTTTTTCGCCAGCCGGCGTCCATCCGGCGGCGGCGGCGGGCGTGGCCCCGGGGGGGGCGGCGGCTGGCGCTGGCGCGGACGCGGCTTCGGCGGCGCGCGCGGCGTCCTGCTGCTCGTCGTGGTCGTGGTCGGAGCGTGGCTGGCCACCGGCTTCTATGTCGTCCAGCCCGACGAACAGGGCGTGGTCCTGCGCTTCGGTGCGTTTGCGGGCACCACGTCGTCCGGCCTCAACTACCACCTGCCCTGGCCGATCGAGACCGTGCTGCTGCCGCCGGTGACCCGCATCGAGCGGGTCGAGATCGGCTATCGCACGGCGCCCGGCTCGGACGGGGCCGCCCCGCGCGACGTCCCCGCCGAAAGCCTGATGCTGACCGGCGACGAGAACATCATCGACCTGCACTTCACCGTCTTCTGGCGCATCCGCGACGCCAAGGCCTTCCTGTTCAACACCCGCCATCCGGCGCAGACGGTGAAGGCGGTCGCGGAGAGCGTGATGCGCGAGGTGATCGGCAGCACGCCGATCCAGCCGGCGCTGACCGACGCGCGGACCCGCATTCAGCTCGCGGTGCAGAAAGGCGTGCAGACGATCCTCGACCATTACGGCACCGGCATCGAGGTGACCCAGGTGACGCTGCAGAAGAGCGACCCGCCGGCGCAGGTGATCGAGAGCTTCCGCGACGTGCAGCGCGCCGCCGCCGATGCCCAGCGCACGATCAACGTGGCCGAGGCCTACCGCAACGACATCGTGCCCCGGGCGCGCGGCACCGCGGCGCAGATCGTCGCCGCGGCCGAGGCCAACAAGGCCGCGACCGAGGCCCGCGCAAGGGGCGAGTCGCAGCGCTTCCTCTCCGTTCTCGCGGCCTATGACGTCGCCAAGTCCATCACCCTGCAGCGGCTCTACATCGAGACGATGCAGGCCATCCTGAGCAGCACGCCGACCACGGTGGTCGACGGCGCCGTGCGCGGCCTCCTGCCGATGCTGCCACTCGGCGGGCCGCCGCCGCAGCCTTCCCCCGCGCCGACGCCGGCCGCCAAGGGGGTGACGCCATGAGCGGACGCATCGTGGCCCTGGTCGCCGCCCTGTTCGTCGCCGTGCTGGTGCTTGCCAACACGTTCTTCACCGTGAGCCAGACCGAGCAGGTGCTGATCACCCAGTTCGGCCGCAAGGTGCGCGTGATCGAACAGCCCGGCCTGCACATGAAGCTGCCGTTCGTGCAGACCGCGATCGTTTTCGACCGTCGCCTGCTCGACTTCGACACCCCGCCCGAGGAGGTGATCCTCGGCGACCAGCGCCGGCTGATCGTCGACGCCTTCGCGCGCTTCCGCATCACCGATCCGCTGACCTACTTCCAGACGGTCGGGCCCACCGAGCAGGGGATCCGCGACCGCCTGGACAGCGTGCTCTCCTCGGCGATGCGCAGCGTGTTGGGCAATGAACAGCTGCTCGACGTGCTGTCGGCGCAGCGCACCCGCATCATGGGCGCGATCCAGCAGCGGGTGAACCAGGAGATGGCGTCCTTCGGCGTCGCCGTCGTCGATGTGCGCATCCGCCGCGCCGACCTGCCGCCGGAGAACACCCTGGCGGTGCTGAAGCGCATGCAGTCCGAGCGCCAGCGCGTGGCCGCCCAGGTGCGCGCGCAGGGCGCCGAGCAGGCGGCGAAGATCCGCGCCGACGCCGACCGCGAGCGCACCGTGCTGCTCGCCGAGGCGCACGCCAAGGCGGACACCCTGCTCGGCGAGGGCGAGGCGGCGGCGATCCACACCTACGCCGCCGCCTATTCGAAGAATCCGCATTTCTACGATATCTGGCGGACCCTTGAGGCCTACCGACAGGGCTTCGCCGCCGGTAAGTCGCGGCTGGTGTTGAGTCCGGATTCAGGCTTTCTGTCGCTGCTCAAGACACCGCCCACCCCTGCGGGCCCGGCCGGCGCACCCTAGCGGTGGCGGCGGCCCGACCGCGTATGATGCGAGTATGATCGCGGCCGCTGCTGCCGTGAGGAGGAGTTGCATGATCAGGATGATCCGCGTCGTCGCGGTTTTGCTGCTGTTGCCGTGCATGTGCGCCGTGCAGCCGGCGCTCGCCCGCACCGCTCCGGCGAGCTTCGCCGACCTGGCGGCGCGCCTGCTGCCGGGGGTGGTGACGGTCTCCTCCTCCGAGGCGGTCGCGGCCAACAGCGGCAACATGCCCTCGATACCGGGCCTGCCGCCAGGCTCGCCGTTCGAGAAATTCTTCCACGATTTCATGCAGCACCAGCAGCCCGGAGGGGCGCCGCCACCGCCGATCGAGCGGCGCCAGGCGCTGGGTTCGGGCTTCATCATCGACCCCTCGGGCATCATCGTGACGAACAATCACGTGATCCGCGGCGCCGACACGATCACCGTCACGCTGCATGACGGAACCATTCTGAAGGCGAAACTTCTCGGGGCCGACTCGCGTATGGACCTGGCGGTGCTGAAGGTGAACGCCGGGCATCCGCTTCCGGCCGTCGACTGGGGCAATTCCGACCATGCGCGCGTCGGCGACTGGGTGATGGCGATCGGCAACCCGTTCGGCCTCGGTGGCACCGTCACCGCCGGCATCATCTCGGCCCGCGGGCGCAACATCAACGAAGGCCCCTACGACAACTTCATCCAGACCGACGCGCCCATCAACATGGGCAACTCCGGCGGCCCGCTGTTCGACATGAACGGCCATGTCATCGGGATCAACACCGCGATCTATTCGCCTTCGGGCGGATCGATCGGCATCGGCTTCTCCATCCCCTCCAACGCCGCGCGCGTGGTCGTCGACCAGCTCTGGAAATATGGCCACGCCCGGCGCGGCTATCTGGGCGTCATGATCCAGGACGTGTCCAAGGACATCGCCGAGAGCCTGGGGCTGAAGCAGGCCGGCGGGGCCATGGTGGCCGGCGTGGTCCATGGCGGCCCCGGCGACAAGGCCGGCCTCAGGACCGGCGACGTCATCCTCAGCTTCGACGGCAAGCCGGTGAAGGACAGCCATGCCCTGCCGCGCATCGTCGCTGCGACCGCGATCGGGCGTACCGTGCCGGTTGAGATCTGGCGCGGCAACGCCAAGCACACCGTCGACGTGGTGGTGGGCGAGCTGCCGCCCGCGCACGTGCCGGCCGCGTCCGCGCAACCGGCCAAGCCGCAGGAGCCGGCTGCGGTGGTGCTGCCGGGGATGGGCCTGTCGGTTGGCATGATCGACGCCGCCGCGCGGCAGAAATACCATCTGCCGGCGGACCAGAAGGGCGTGGTGATCACGGCGGTGGATGCCAACTCGCCGGCGGCGCAACGCGGCGTCCAGCCAGGCGACGTCATCCTCGAGGTGCAGCAGCGGGAGGTGAGCAAGCCTGCCGACGTGCTCGACCAGATCGCCGCGGTGCGCCGCGAGAAGCGGCTGAACGTGCTGATGCTGCTGGAGAGCCGCGGCGGCACGCGCTGGGTGCCGCTGCCGCTCGCGTCGGCCTCGCCGACCCAGAAGGGCTAGCGCGACGTCGCGGCCGGCGCGGGCCGGCTCGTGGTGGCGGCGGGCCCCGCTCAGCCCGCCGGTCCGGCTCCCGGTCCGCCCCCCGGTCCGCCCCCCGGTCCGCCAATGATCTCGTCGGCGCGGTAGCCCTGGGCGAACAGCACCCCGCGCAGCCCGGCGTGGCGCAGCTCGGCGCGCGCCTCGGCCGCCACCACGGGCTTGGCGCGGAAGGCAACGCCGAGCCCGGCCGCGCGCAGCATCGCCAGGTCGTTGGCGCCGTCGCCGACCGCCGCGGTTGCCTCGAGGCCGACGCCGAGCCCCGCCGCGAATTCCCGCAGCGCCGCGAGCTTGGCGTCGCGGTCGAGGATGGGCTCCGCGATCTCGCCGGTAAGCCTCCCACCCTGGTGGAGCAGGACGTTGGAGCGGTGATGGTGGAAGCCGAGCTGGGCTGCCACCCGCTCGGTGAAGAAGGTGAAGCCGCCCGAGACCAGCGCTGTCGTCGCGCCATGTGCACGCATGGTCGCGATCAGTTCGCGCGCGCCGGCGACATAGTCCGTGCGCGCCCACGTCGCTTCGAGCGCCTCCATCGCCAGCCCCCTCAGCATTGCCACGCGCTCGCGCAGGGCCTCGCGGAAATCGATCTCCCCGTTCATGCTGCGTCGCGTGATGGCGGCGATTTCCTCCTTGAGCCCGGCATGCGCGGCGAGCTCGTCCAGCGTCTCGCTGGTGACGATGGTGCTGTCCATGTCCGCCACCAGCAGCCGCTTGCGCCGCCCCGCCGCGGGCTGTGCGATCGCATCGACCGCCGCTGCGCCGATCGCCGCTGCGACCTGCTCGCGCGCGGGCAGCGCATCGAGCGGCAGGTCCACCGCCTCGCCCTCGCTCAGCACGATCGGCGCGGGTGCCCGCAGCGCCTCGCGCACCTGCGCCACCAGGCGCGGATCGAGCGGGGCGGCCTCGCGATCGGCGATCAGGGTCAGGACGAACCGGGAAGGGGGTGCCATGGCTCCGCCTATGCGGTGCCGGCGATGATGCGGCAAGTCCCCGGGGCATTGTCGCAGGCGCGGCCCGCGGGCCTGCCGCGGGCGCTGATCCTCGCCGGCCCCACCGCCAGCGGCAAGTCGGCGCTAGCCCTCGACCTCGCCGAACGCCTCGGCGCGACGGTGATCAACGCCGACGCGATGCAGACCTATCGCGAGTTGCGCATCGTGACCGCCCGTCCCTCGCCGGCCGACGAGAGCCGCGCGCCGCATGCGCTCTACGGGGTTCGCCCGCTGGCCGAGCCGAGCCACGCCGCCTGGTGGCGCGAGGCGGCGCTGGCCGCGATGGCGGCGGCGCACGCGCAGGGCCGCTTGCCCATCCTCTGCGGCGGCACCGGGCTCTACCTTGCCGGCCTCGTCCATGGCATCGCCGACATTCCGCCGCCCGGAGAGGCGGCGCGCGAGGAGGCGCGCCGCCTGCTCGCCGAGCGCGGGCCTGTCGCGCTGCATGCGGCGCTCGCTGAGGTCGATCCCGACACCGCGGGCCGCCTGCGCCCGACCGACAGCCAGCGCCTTGCCCGCGCCTGGGAAGTCTGGCGCGGCACCGGCCGCGGGCTCGCCGCCTGGCAGGCCAGGCCGGCTGCGCCCGCGCCGTGGTTGTTCCGCCTGATCCTGCTCGACCCGCCGCGCGCCGAACTGCGCGCGGCGATCGTGCAGCGCTTCGGCCTCATGCTCGCGGCCGGCGCGCTGGAGGAGGTGCGCCCGCTGCTCGGCCTCGATCCCGCGCTGCCCGGCCTGCGGGCGCATGGCGTGCCGGAGTTGCTGGCCCATCTCGCCGGCCGCCTGCCGCTCGCCGAGGCGCGGGCCCGCGCCGAGACGAACACGCAGCGCTACACGCGCCGCCAGGCCACCTGGTTTCGCCACCAGCGCCTGGTGGAGGATGCGCAGATGCATACGATCCATGCGCGCGTCGCATCACTTGCGCAATTTTCGTCCGAAGAATCACGGCAAATCTTGGCGTTTATTCAATCTCCGGGTTGACGCGTTGCAACACGGAAGACTAATCCAGGGCATGTCCGCACCCGCCCCCGCAGCCCCTTCCGCCACCGAAGCCCTCCAGCCGGGTGCCGAGGTTCTGCTCCGCGCGCTGAAGGACCAGGGCGTGGACGTCATCTTCGGCTACCCTGGCGGCGCGGTCCTGCCGATCTACGATGCGATTTTCCGCCAGAATGCGATCCGCCACATCCTGGTTCGCCACGAGCAGGCGGCGGTGCATGCGGCCGAGGGCTATGCGCGCTCCACGGGGCGCGTCGGCGTGGTTCTGGTGACGAGCGGCCCCGGTGCGACGAACGCGGTGACGGGCCTTGTCGACGCGCTGATGGACAGCATCCCGGTCGTCTGCCTGACCGGCCAGGTGCCGACGCACCTGATCGGCAACGACGCGTTCCAGGAGGCGGACACGACCGGCATCACCCGCCCCGCCACCAAGCACAACTATCTCGTCAAGCGCCCGCAGGACGTGGCGCGCACGGTGCACGAGGCGTTCTATGTGGCGCGCAGCGGCCGCCCCGGCCCGGTGCTGATCGATCTGCCCAAGGACATCCTGATCGGCCCCGCTCCCTACACGCCGCCCTCCGAGGCGCCGCACCGCTCCTACCGCCCGCAACGCGACCCCGACCCGGCGTCGATCGCCCGCGCCGTGGCGATGCTGAAAGGCGCACGTCGCCCGATCGTCTATGCCGGCGGCGGGGTCATCAACGCAGGCCCCGAGGCCGCCGCCGCGCTCGCCGACTTCGTCCGCCATGCCGGCATCCCGATCACCAACACGCTGATGGGGCTTGGAAGTTTTCCGGCCTCGGACCCGCACTTCCTCGGCATGCTCGGCATGCACGGCACCGTCGAGGCGAACCTGGCGATGCACGATTGCGACGTGATGCTCGCCGTCGGCGCGCGCTTCGACGACCGTGTCACCGGGCGGCTCGATGCGTTCAGCCCCGGCTCGCGCAAGATTCATATCGATATCGATCCGTCGAGCCTCAACAAGAATGTCCCCGTCGAACTCGCCATGGTTGCCGATGCCGGCCGGGCGCTGGCGGCGCTGAACGCCGCCTGGCGGGCCGACGAGACGAAGCAGGACCGTTCGGCGCTGGCGGCCTGGTGGGAAAAGATCGAGGCCTGGCGCGCGACCAAATGCCTTGCCTACAACCAGGCGCACGGCGCCGGCGCGCTGATCAAGCCGCAATACGCGATCGAACGCCTGCGCGAGCTCACCGCCGCGAGCGGCCGGGACTGCTTCATCACGACCGAAGTCGGCCAGCACCAGATGTGGGCGGCCCAGTTCCTGCACTTCGACCGCCCGAACCACTGGATGACCTCCGGCGGGCTCGGCACCATGGGCTATGGGCTGCCCGCGGCGATGGGGGTGCAGATCGCGCATCCCGACGCGCTGGTGATCGACGTCGCCGGCGAGGCGTCCATCCTGATGAACATCCAGGAGCTCGGCACCCTCGCCCAGTACCGCCTGCCGGTGAAGGTCTTCATCCTCAACAACGAGTACATGGGCATGGTCCGCCAGTGGCAGGAACTGCTGCATGGCGGGCGCTACTCGGAGAGCTACACCGCCTCGCTGCCGGATTTCGTGAAGCTCGCCGAGGCGTTCGGCGCCGTCGGCCTGCGCGCGAGCCGGCCCGACGAGGTCGACCGCGTCATCAAGGAGATGATCGACGTCGACAAGCCGGTGATCGTCGACGTCGTGGTCGATCAGACCGAGAACTGCTTCCCGATGATTCCCTCGGGAGCGGCGCACAACGAGATGCTGCTCGGGCCCCAGGACAAGCAGGTGGAGGGGCCGGTATCGGAAGAGGGCATGGTATTGGTCTAGCGGAGCCAGCCATTTCCGAACTCCGGTCCCCGTCCAACAAGCTCAAGGGCCGCCCGCCGAGGCGGCGGGCGCCCTCGAAGGAGCCCAACGTGAGCGGCACCAGCGCCATCGAGAAGCACACCATCGCCGTGCTCGTGGACAACGAGCCCGGCGTCCTCGCCCGCGTGATCGGCTTGTTCTCCGGTCGCGGCTACAACATCGAAAGCCTGACCGTGGCCGAGGTCGATGCCCGCGAAGCCCTGTCGCGGATCACCGTCGTGACCTCCGGCACCCGCATGATCATCGAGCAGATCAAGGCCCAGCTCGACCGGCTGGTGCCGGTCCACAAGGTCCGCGACCTGACCGACGAGGGGCCGTACGTGTCACGCGAGCTGGCGCTCATCAAGGTCGCGGGAACCGGCGAGCATCGGGTCGAATCGCTGCGCATCGCCGACGTGTTCCGCGCCCGGGTGGTCGACAGCACCAATGAAAGCTTCACCTTCGAGATGACCGGCTCTTCGGATAAGCTCGACGCCTTCATCCGGCTGATGGAGCCCCTGGGGCTGGTCGATGTCTGCCGGACCGGCGCCGTTGCCATCGCCCGCGGCGCGGGCGGCCTCTAGAATCATTGCCCGCGGCGCGGGCTCGCTTTAAACCCTGACCGGTGCGGGCTCGCCCCGCGACTCCTTTTCCAAAGCCGCTTCTTCTCTCAAGCCATCCATCCCCGAGGACGAAATGCGCGTCTACTACGATCGTGATGCCGACGTGAACCTGATCAAGGCGAAGAAGGTCGCCATCGTCGGCTATGGCAGCCAGGGCCACGCCCACGCCAACAATCTGCGCGACAGCGGCGTCAAGGACATCGTGGTGGCGCTGCGCGCCGGTTCGGCCAGCGCCGCCAAGGCCGAAGCCGCCGGCTTCAAGGTGATGGAGCCGGCCGCGGCCGCCGCCTGGGCCGACCTCGTCATGGTGCTGACGCCGGACGAGCTGCAGGCCGACCTCTATCGCGACCATCTCGGCCCGAACATGAAGGCCGACGCGGCGCTCGCCTTCGCCCACGGGCTCAACGTCCATTTCAACCTGATCGAGCCGCGACCGGACATCGACGTGTTCATGATCGCGCCGAAGGGCCCGGGCCACACCGTGCGCTCGGAATACCAGAAGGGCGGTGGCGTGCCCTGCCTGGTCGCGGTGCACCAGAACGCCAGCGGCAACGCGCTCGACGTGGCGCTGAGCTATGCCTCGGCGATCGGCGGCGGCCGCTCGGGCGTGATCGAGACCACCTTCCGCGAGGAGTGCGAGACCGACCTCTTCGGCGAGCAGGTGGTGCTGTGCGGCGGCCTCGTCGAGCTGATCCGCGCCGGCTTCGAGACCCTGGTCGAGGCGGGCTACGCCCCCGAGATGGCCTATTTCGAGTGCCTGCACGAGGTGAAGCT
>JAGWQN010000137.1 GCA_028869995.1 Rhodospirillales bacterium | reverse complement strand
CTTGCCGTGCTGGTGCTGAATGCGGCGGAAATCGCGCGCGACGCGGGCGATCGCCTCGTCCCAGGTGGTTTCGCGCCAGGGATCGGTGATCTTCTCGCGCATCATCGGCGTCAGGATGCGGTCGGGATGCGTCGCATAGCCCCAGGCGAAGCGCCCCTTCACGCAGGAATGCCCGTGGTTGGCGCGCCCGTCCTTGAACGGCACCATCCGCACCACCTGCTCGCCGCGCAGCTCGGCCTTGAACGTGCAGCCGACGCCGCAATAGGCGCAGGTCGTCACGGTGGAATGTTCGGGCTGCCCCAGTTCGACCACGCTCTTTTCGATCAGCGTCGCCGTCGGGCAGGCCTGCACGCAGGCGCCGCAAGAAACGCATTCGGAAGCCAGAAAACTCTCGTCCATGCCCGGCGACACATGGGACTCGAAGCCACGGCCGCCGATCGTCAGCGCGAACGTCCCCTGCACCTCCTCGCACGCCCGCACGCAGCGCGAGCAGACGATGCATTTCGCCGGATCGAACTGGAAATAGGGGTTCGAGCTGTCGATCGGCGCGGCGAGATGATTCGCGCCGTCGTAGCCATAGCGCACGTCGCGCAGCCCGACTTCGCCGGCCGTATCCTGCAGTTCGCAATTGCCGTTGGCGGAGCAGGTCAGGCAGTCGAGGGGGTGGTCGGAGATGTAGAGCTCCATGACGCCGCGCCGCACCTGGGCAAGCCTCGGCGTTTGGGTGTGCACCACGAGCCCTTCGGCGACGGGCGTGGTGCAGGAGGCCGGCATGCCGGCGCGCCCTTCGATCTCGACGAGGCACATCCGGCAGGAACCGAAACTGTCGAGCATGTCGGTGGCGCACAGCCGCGGCACCTTGATGCCCGCTTCCATCGCCGCACGCATCAGCGACGTGCCTTCCTTGGCGGTGACGCGCGCGCCGTCGATGGTCAGCGTCACCATCGCCGTGCCGCTGGCCGGTTTCGTTCCGTAATCGATTTCGTTGATCAGGCCCATGGCTTTACTCCGCGGCCATCCGCGCCCGGGTGCGCGGCGTGAAGTCCTCGGGGAAATGTGTGAAGGCGCTCAGAACCGGGTATGGCGTAAAGCCACCCAGGGCGCAGAGCGAGCCGTATTTCATGGTGTGGCAGAGATCGGCGAGCAACTCGCGCTGCAGGTCCGGCCGATCGCCGGCGAGCAGCCGGTCGATGACCTCGGTGCCGCGGATCGAGCCGATGCGGCAGGGGGTGCATTTGCCGCAGCTTTCGCGGGCACAGAACTCCATCGCGAAGCGCGCCTGCTTCGCCATGTCCACGGTGTCGTCAAACACCACGATGCCACCATGTCCGATCAATCCGTCGCGCGCGGCGAACGCCTCGTAGTCGAAAGGCGTATCGAACAGGGCGACAGGGAAATAGGCCCCGAGCGGACCGCCGACCTGTGCCGCCCGCACCGCCCGTCCGCTGGATGTGCCGCCGCCCACGCGCTCCACCAACTCGCCGAGCGTCACGCCAAACGCGCATTCGTACAGCCCACCGTGGCGGATATTACCCGCGAGCTGCACCGGCATCGTCCCCCGCGAGCGCCCCAGCCCGAACCCCTGATACGCGCCCGCCCCCTCCGCCATGATCCAGGGTACGGAGGCGAGGGAGATCGCGTTGTTGATCACCGTGGGCCGGCCCCACAATCCCTGTATCGCCGGCAGCGGCGGCTTCGCCCGCACCAGGCCGCGCTTGCCTTCCATGCTCTCGAGCATCGCCGTTTCCTCGCCGCACACATAGGCGCCGGCGCCGACACGCACCTCGATCGCGAAGTCCTCCAGCACGCCCTCGCGGCTGGCGATGCGGATCGCCTCGCGCATCGCGGCCACGGCATGCGGGTACTCGGAGCGGATATAGATGTAGCCTTGCGACGCACCGACGGCGAACGCGGCGATCGCCATCCCCTCGATGAGCATGAAGGGATCGCCTTCCATGATCATCCGGTCGGCGAACGTGCCGGAATCACCTTCATCCGCGTTGCAGACGATATATTTCGGCCCGCCCGGTGCCGCCGCGGCGGTGCGCCATTTGATCCCGGTCGGGAAGCCAGCCCCTCCGCGTCCGCGCAGGCCGGATGCCACCACCTCATCGAGCGTCCCGGCCGCTCCGAGCGACTTCGCCCGAGACAGTCCTTTCCAGCCGCCATGCGCCGCGTAGTCCGCGGGCGAAAGCGGATCGGTGATGCCGCAACGTGCGAGCACCAGGCGGGTTTGCTCGCGAAGGAACGGAATCTGCTCGACCCGGCCCAGCGCCTTGGCATGGGGGCCCCCGTCCAGGATCGCTGCGAGCACACTCTGGGCATCGCCGGGCGCCATCGGTCCGAAGCCGATGCGCCCCTGCGGGCTGTCCGCCTCGAGCAACGGCTCCAGCCAGACCATCCCCCGCGAACCCGTGCGGACGAGCTCGAGCCTGATGGAACGTGCCGCCGCGGCATCGGCAAGAGCGGCCGCCACGCGCTGCGCCCCGACCGCGATCGCCGCGGCATCGCCCGGCAGGTAGAGGCGCAGTTCCCTCATCGCGTCGGCTCCATCGCAGCATCCAGCGCAGCCGCCAGTGCCTGGGCATCGAGCCGCCCCATCACCTCGCCGTCCAGCATGGCGGCCGGACCGCAGGCGCATAATCCCAGGCAGAACACGGCCTCCAGGGTCAGGGCGCCGTCCGCTGTCGTCGCGTCCCAGTCGAGCTTGTGGCGGCGGCGGACGTCGTCGGCCAGGGCGTCGCCGCCCGCAGCCTGGCACGCCTCCGCCCGGCACAGGCGCAGCACGTGCTGTCCCGGCGGATGGCGGCGAAAGTCGTGATAGAAGGTGACGATCCCGTGCACTTCCGCCCGGGTCACGTTGAGCGCTTCCGCGATCATGGCTTCCGCGGGTCCCGGCACGTGGCCGAAAACCTCCTGCAGATCTTGCAGGATGGGCAGGACCGCACCCGGCCTCCCGGCGTGTTGGTCGATGATCGCGCTGGCGCGCGTCTCGCTCCAGCGTTCGTATTCGGGCACGGCCGTTTCCTCCTTGCTCGAACTTGGCCGATCCTGCGAGACGCGAGGCCCGGATTTCAAGCCCCGCCTCTCCTGGTCGGACACACCAAGCCTAACAAGAATGGGAAGTAACCGCCCATCGGGCAAGGTCGCGCGGCGATACGGCGCCTGAAACCCTCCGTGCGGCCGGCGTCCTCAGCGAGAAGGCGCCCGCGCGCAGGCCGGGTGGCCGTCGCGGAGACCTGCGGCGACCGCCTCCAGGACGATGCCGGGCTGCCCGTGTTACCCCGCCGCTTCCGGCTCCCGCTCCGCTTCGCCACCGTCACCCTCGCCGCCATCGCTCTCGCCGCCATCGGCGAGGCCGGACGGGCGCGGCAGGGCCGGCACGGCTTCGGCGAACTCGAAGGCGAGCTTGCCGTCCACGACGGTGACCTTCACCGCACCGCCCTTCAGCAGCCGCCCGAACAGCAGCTCGTCGGCTAGCGGCTTCTTGATGTGTTCCTGGATCAACCGGGCGAGCGGTCGCGCGCCGTAGAGCCGGTCGTACCCACGCTCCGCCAGCCATTCCTTCGCCGACGAAGACAGCTCGATCGTGACGTTGCGGTCGGCGAGTTGCGCCTCGAGCTGCATCACGAATTTTTCGACCACGCGCGCCACGATCTCGGGCGTCAGGGCCGCGAACGGGATCACGGCGTCGAGCCGGTTGCGGAACTCCGGCGTGAACAGCCGTTTCACCGCGTCCTCGTCCTCCCCCTCGCGCACCTCGCGCCCGAAGCCGATCGCTTCGCGCGCCATGTCGGCGGCGCCGGCATTGGTGGTCATGATCAGGATGACATTGCGGAAATCGACCGTCTTGCCGTTGTGGTCGGTGAGCTTGCCGTGATCCATCACCTGCAGGAGGATGTTGAAGAGATCGGGATGGGCCTTTTCGATCTCGTCGAGCAGCAGCACCGCATGCGGATGCTGGTCGATCGCATCCGTCAGCATGCCGCCCTGGTCGAAGCCGACATACCCGGGCGGTGCGCCGATCAGGCGCGAGACGGAATGCCGTTCCATGTACTCGCTCATGTCGAAGCGGATCAGCTCGATCCCGAGCGTGGAGGCGAGCTGG
>JAGWQN010000136.1 GCA_028869995.1 Rhodospirillales bacterium | reverse complement strand
GGTCGCGGGGGCGGTGCTGCTGTCCGTGCTGCAGTTCTGGTTCCTGCAGGACCTCACGAGCTGGATTCACGCGTTCGGGGAGATGACCGGGATCCTCTATCTGACCAAGCTCGATCTGGTGCAGTCGATCGACCTCATCTTCGGCGTCATCCTTGTCGTGATGATGTTGTTCCGGCGCGAGGGGCTGATCCCGGCGGTGCGCCGCGCGCCCAACCTCAATTTCGACGCGCAGCACGCCGTGGTGCAGCGTGGCGGATTTATCGGCGTCGAACGTCTGGGCCGCTATTCGGTCGAGACGGGCAATGCGCTCGAGATCCGTGACGTCACGGTGCGATTCGGCGGCCTGGTCGCGCTCAACAAGGTCAACGTCGTGGTGCCGTCGGGCGGCGTGGTCGCGGTGATCGGGCCGAACGGGTCGGGCAAGTCGACGCTGTTCAACGTCATCACGGGGCTGGTGCAGGCGGAGTCCGGCTCGATCAAGTTCCGCGGCGAGGAGATCCTCGGACTGGCGCCGCACAAGGTGCTGGAGAAGGGAGTCGCGCGGACGTTCCAGAACATCCGCGTCTTCCCCAACCTCACCGTGCTCGAGAACGTGCTGATCGGGGAACACGCGCGGCTGTCCACCGGCCCGTTCGGCGCTATCCTGCGCCCGCCGGGCACGCGGGCGGAGGAGAAGCGAGCGGTGGAGTGGGCGACCGACATCATCTCGATGTTCGGCAACCGCCTCGCCCCGCGCATCGCGCAGACGGTCAGCGGCCTGTCCTACGCCAACCGCCGGCGTGTGGAGATCGCGCGGGCGCTCGCCTCGCGGCCCAAGATCCTGCTGCTCGACGAGCCGACCGCAGGCATGAACCCGAACGAGACGCTCGAGCTTGCCGAGCAGATCAAGGACCTCAAGAGCCTGGGGCTGACCATCCTGCTGATCGAGCACAAGCTCGACGTGGTGACCCGGCTCGCCGACAACGTGATCGTGCTCGACCATGGCGAGAAGATCGCCGAAGGCCCGGCCGACGAGGTCCGACGCAACGAGGAAGTGCTGCGAGCCTATCTCGGCCGTGGCGCAGGAGAGTCCCATGCCGCTTGACGCAACCTCGGGCCTGCTGCTCGAGTTCAAGAACATCAACACCTATTATGGCGATCTGCACGTCCTCAAGGACGTGAATTACGAGATCCGCCATGGCTAGATCGTCAGTCTTCTGGGCGGCAACGCCTGCGGCAAATCCACCACCATGAAGACGGTCATGGGGGTGGTGCGGCCGCGGACCGGAACCGTGATCTTCGATGGCCAGGCGATCGAGACGCTGCCGACATCCGAGCGGGTGCGGCGTGGCATCGCCCCGGTGCTGGAAGCGCGGCGGCTTTTCCCGCGCATGACGGTGTTCGAAAATCTTGAGATGGGCGCCTTCATGCGCAAGAAGGGGCCGGAGTTCGACCAGGATCTCGAGCGCGTCTACGAACTGTTCCCGCGCGTCAAGGAGCGGCGCAGCCAGCTCGCCGGCACGCTGTCGGGCGGCGAGCAGCAGATGGTGGCGATGGGCCGTGCGCTGATGGCGCGGCCGCGCCTGATCTGCATGGACGAGCCCTCGATGGGGTTGTCGCCGCTTTACGTCGAGCAGGTGTTCGACATCATCCAGACGATCAACAAGCAGGGCACCTCGATCTTCATGGTCGAGCAGAACGCCTCGATGGCGCTATCAATCGCGCACCGGGCCTATGTGCTGCAGACCGGCGTCGTGGTGCTCTCGGGCACTGCGGCGGACTTGCGCGAGGACAAGAACATCCGCGAGGCCTATCTCGGCGAACTTCAGGTCGAGGGCGCGAAGGCGGAAGCGGAATAGCAACGCCTCTTGCCAGCCATCGGCAACAGGCGAAGATAGGCTCGCAGGATCAAACGGGGGTTCGAATCATGAATAGACCAATTCTCGCGGCCCTTGCGGCCGGCGTGCTGGGAGTCGTCGTGCCTGCCGTGCACGCGGCGAAGGCGCAGACCTTCCATATCGCCCTGCGCGAGGATCCCGACCTCTTGGATCCGACGCTGGGGCAGTCCTATGTCGGGCGGATCGTTTTCGCCGGCCTCTGCGACAAGCTGTTCGACATCGACTCCAAGCTCAACGTGGTGCCGATGCTGGCGACGTCGTTCAAATGGGAGTCGCCGACCGCGCTCGTCATCCACCTGCGCCCGGGCGTGACATTTCAGGATGGCACGAAGCTCGACGCCGCAGCCGTCGTCTATACGATCGAACGTGACCTCACGATGCAGGGCAGCGCGCGCAAGGGCGAGCTCGCCAACGTGACCGGCGCGGAGGTGGTCGATCCCCTGACGGTGAAGATCTCGCTGTCGGCGCCCAATGCCGGGCTGGTCGCCCAGCTCACCGATCGTGCGGGCATGATCGTTTCGCCGACGGCGGCGAAGAAGGAGGGGCGGAACTTTGCCCTCCACCCGGTCTGCGCCGGGCCATTCGCCTTCGCCAAGCGCATCCCACAGGATGAGATCGTGCTCGACCGCTATCCCGGTTACTGGAACGCGAAGTCGATCCACTTCAACCAGGTGATCTATCGGCCGTTCCCGAACGGTTCGGTGCGGCTCGCCAACCTGCAGGCCGGCGCCATCGATCTTTCCGAGCAGATCCTGCCGACGGACGTCGCGGCGGTGAAGAAGAACCCGAAGCTCGAGGTCGTGATCTCGCCGGGCCTCGGCTACAACGGCATTACCTTCAACACCAACAACGGTCCGCAGGCGAAGACGCCGATCGGCGAGAGCGCCCTGGTGCGCAAGGCCTTCGAGCTGTCGATTGACCGGAAGGCGCTGTCGCAGGTGGTGTTCAACGGCATGTACCCGCCGACGGCGCAGGCGCTGTCGCTGCTCAGCCCCTACCATGACACGTCGATCGCCGTTGCCGGTCGCGACGTGGCCAAGGCCAAGGCCCTGCTCAAGCAGGCAGGCGTGAAGCTGCCGGTGCCGGTGACGCTGACCATCACCAGCAACTCCGATGCTCAGCAGATGGGCGTGGTGATCCAGTCGATGGCCAAGGAGGCCGGCTTCGACGTCAAGCTGCGCACGCTCGAGTTCGCGACCAGCCTGCAGGCGGGCCACAAGGGTGATTTCCAGGCCTATCTGATCGGCTGGTCCGGCCGCGTCGATCCGGATGGCAACCTGACGCCGTTCCTGCGCAGCGGTTCCTTCTTCAACTATGGCCACTACAGCAATCCGACGATGGACAAGCTGCTGAGCGAGGGCCTTGCCACCACCGATTTCGCCAAGCGCAAGGCGATCTATGATCAGGTGCAGGAACTGTCGAACAAGGATCTGCCGCTGATGTATCTCTACACGCTCTCCAACATCGTCGGCATGAAGAAGTCGGTCCAGGGCTTCGTTCCCGTCCCCGACGGCATGATCCGCCTGCAGGGCGTTTCGATGTCGAAATAGGCTGCGGGTCGAGCCGATGCGTGGCCGGCTAGGCATCCGCCTGCTGCAGGTGATCCCGACGCTGCTGCTCGTCAGCATGCTCGTGTTCGGCCTGCAGCAGCTGATGCCGGGCGACCCGGCGCTGCTGCTGGCGGGCGAGGAGGCGAACCCGCAGGTCATCGCGCAGATCCGCGCCCAGCTCTGGCTCGACCGGCCGGTGCCGGTGCAGTACCTGCACTGGCTCGGGCGCATCCTGCACGGGAATCTCGGCTATTCGTGGCGCCTGCGCGAGCCGGTCCTGCAGCTCATAGGCCAGAAGCTGCCGGTCACGCTGCAGCTCGGCGGGATGGCGTTCCTGATCGCCATCGCCATCGGCGTGCCGATGGGCGTGCTCTCGGCGGTGAAGCGCGACACGCCGCTGGACTGGCTGGCCAACGCGATCGGGCTCGGCGGGCTGTCGATCCCGACCTTCTGGCTCGGCATCATGATGATCCTGCTGTTCTCGGTGGATCTCGGCTGGCTGCCGCCGTCGGGCTATGTGCCGCTGTTCGGTGACTGGCAGCGCTCGCTCGCAACCACGATCATGCCGGCCTTCGTGCTCGGCAATGCCATCGCCGCGGTGTTGATGCGCCACACGCGCAGCGCGATGCTGCAGGCGCTGAGCCAGGATTATGTTCGCACTGCACGGGCGAAGGGGCTTGGCGAGATGGTCGTGGTGCTGCGCCACGCCCTGCGCAACGCGCTGATCCCGGTGGTGACGCTGGGGGCGCTCGAGTTCGGGGCGCTGCTTTCCGGCGCGGTGCTGACGGAGCAGGTGTTCAGCATCCCCGGCTTCGGCAAGCTGATCGTGGATGCTGTCTTCAACCGCGACTACCCGGTGGTGCAGGGGGTCGTGATGGTCACCGCGAGCATCTATATCGGCCTCAATCTCCTTGCCGACGTGCTCTACATCATCATCAACCCGCGGCTGCGGGCCGCGTGAGCGCGGGGGGAGGCGTGGCGCGGATGGTGCACGAGAGCCCGCGCCGCGCGGCGCTGCGCCGCTTCATGGCACACCGGACGGCGATGGTCGGGCTCGTCGTCGTCCTCGCCTTCATCCTCATTGCCGTCGCGGCGCCTCTGGTCGCTCGCGACAGCCCGGATGCCACGAGCTGGACGGCGATCCGCAAGGCGCCGTCGCTGATCCACTGGATGGGTACGGACGAGAACGGGCGCGACGTCTTCTCGCGCGTCGTCTATGGCGCGCGGGCAAGCCTGCTCGCCGGCGTCGTCGCGGTGGCCATCGCGGCGGGTATCGGTGTCCCGGTCGGGCTGCTGGCGGGCTTTCTCGGCGGCCTCGTGGACGCCCTGGTGGGACGGCTGGTGGACGCGATGCTGGCGGTGCCATTTCTGATCCTGGCGATCGCGCTCGCCGCCTTCCTCGGCCCTTCGCTGACCAACGCGATGATCGCCATCGGCGTCGCTGCGGCGCCCGTGTTCCAGCGCGTCTCCCGCGCGGCGGCGCTGGATGTCGCGACCAACGATTATGTCGAGGCCGCACGCGCGCTCGGCAACCCGCCCTGGCGGGTGGCGATGCGCCACGTGTTGCCCAACATCATGCCGCCGGTGCTGGTCCAGTGCACGCTGGCTGTCGCCTCGGCGATCATCGCCGAGGCGTCGCTGTCCTTCCTCGGCCTCGGCCAGCAGCCGCCGGCGCCGTCCTGGGGCAGCATGCTCAACTCGGCGCAGCAATTCCTCACCCAGGCGCCGTGGCTCGCGATCTTTCCGGGAGCTGCGATCTTCCTTGCAGTGCTGTCGTTCAACCTGGTCGGCGATGGCCTGCGCGACGCGCTCGACCCGCGGCGGCGGTAGGCGCGGGCTCCGCGGTCGCCGCGGCTGCGAGCGCGGTGGGATGACGATGCGCGCCACGAGAGCGGCTGCGTGCCGACGCGATCGCGGATGCGTTCCTCCCGCCTGGGCAAGGGGCTGTCCGGCCGCTTCCGGGCCATCCCCGCGTCATCCGAACACCCGGTGCCGTGCGAGCCTCGCCACGGTCTCCATCCCCATCCAGGCGGCCACGCACGCGCGCCCTTGACCAGCGCCGTCGGGCGCGGTCCCATCCACGCAACCAACTCGCCTCAACCGCGGAGCAATTCCATGCGCGCCTGGGCCGTCGTCGAGAACGAAGCGCCGCTTGCCGAAATCGAGCTGCCGACTCCCGAGCCGAAGGGCACCGAGGTGCTGCTCGAGACGACGTATTGCGGCGTCTGCCACTCCGACCTGCATATCTGGGAGGGTCGCTACGATCTCGGCGGCGGCAAGGTGATGAACCTGAAGGACCGCGGCCTGTCGCTGCCGCTGGCCATGGGGCACGAGATCGTCGGACGCGTGGTCAAGCTCGGGCCGGAGGCGAGGGGGGTGAAGCCCGGCGACATTCGCATCGTCTTCCCCTGGCTCGGCTGCGGCACCTGCGCCTCCTGCCTCGCGGAGGAGGACAACATGTGCCTCACGCCGAAATCCCTCGGCGTCTACCAGAACGGTGGCTACGGCACGCACGTGCTCGCCCCGCATCCGCGCCACCTGGTCGATCCCGGCACGCTCGACCCCGCCATCGCCGCGACCTATGCCTGCTCCGGCATCACCGTCTATTCCGCGATCAACAAGGTGATGCCGATGCCGCCCGACGAGCCGGTCGTGCTGGTCGGGGCCGGCGGGCTCGGCCTGCAGGCGATCGCGGTGCTGCGCGCGCTCGGCCACCGCGCCATCGTCTCCGTCGACATCAGCGAGGAAAAGCGCAAGGCAGCCCTCGCCGAAGGGGCGACGAAGGTGGTGGACGGCTCGGGCGAGGGGGTGACGAAACGCATCGTCGAAGCCTGCGGTGGCGCGCCTCGGGCGATCATCGATCTGGTGAACGGCTCGGCCTCCGCGCGCTTCGCCTACGACGCGCTGCGCAAGGGCGGCAAGCTGGTGATGGTGGGCCTGTTCGGCGGCGAGTTGTCGCTGGCGCTGCCGCTGGTGCCGATCAAGGCGCTGACGGTGCAGGGCAGCTACGTCGGCAACCCGAAGGAGCTGCGCGAACTGGTCGCACTGGCGCAGGGCGGCAAGCTGCCGCCGATCCCGGTCCAGACCGTCCCGCAGCGCGAGGCCTACCAGGCCCTGATGCGCCTGCGCGCGGGCCAGGTCACCGGGCGGCTCGTCCTCAAGGCGGAGGCGGCGTGATGCGCCGCTCGCTGGTCCTCGCCGAGCGGCCCCGGCACCATCCGGAAGCCAGCAATTTCCTCCTCCGGGAGGACGACATTCCCCGGTCCGCCGCCGGCGAGGTGGTGACGCGCACGATCTGGCTGTCGATCGACCCCTACATGCGCGGCCGGCTCTCCGACCGCCGGTCCTACGCACCGCCGGTCGCGATCGGCGCACCGATGACCGGGGAGACGGTGGGCGAGGTCATCGACTCCGCCGACCCCGGCTTCGTGCCCGGCGACATCGTGCTTGGCCCCCGCGGGTGGCAGACGCATATCGTCTCGAAGGCAAAAAGCCTGACCAAGCTGCCGCGCGATGGCGCGCCGCTGTCGGCCTATCTCGGCGTGCTCGGCATGCCAGGAACGACCGCCTATTCCGGCATGAAGGATATCGGCCAGCCCAAGGCCGGCGAGACGGTGGTGATCTCCGCGGCGTCCGGCGCGGTGGGCTCGGTCGCGGGGCAGATCGCCAAGCGGGCCGGCTGCCGCGTCGTCGGCATCGCCGGCGGACCGGACAAATGCCTCTGGGTGCAGGAGGCGCTGGGCTTCGATGCCTGCGTGGACCATCGCGTGGCGCATCTCGGGCGCATGCTGCAGGAGGAGTGCCCGAACGGGATCGATGTCTATTTCGAAAACGTCGGCGGCGCGGTGCAGGAGGCGGTGTTCCCGCTGCTGGCCGATTTCGGGCGCATGGTGATGTGCGGCATGGTGGCCCAGTACAGCGACAACGAACTGCACCCCGGCCCCAACCTGGGTGCCGTGGTCGGCAAGCGGCTGTACATCCAGGGCATGATTGTCTCCGACCGGCCGGAACGTTTCGCCGAATGGCGCGAACTGGCCACGCCCTGGGTGCGCGATGGCTCGCTGGTTTATCGCGAGACCATCATCGACGGCCTGGAGAACGCACCCGAGGCGCTGCGGCTCGTGCTCACGGGGGGCAATTTCGGCAAGATGCTGGTGCGCGTCGGGCCCGATGCGTCCTGAGCCGCGGCTGACCTGAGCGATGCAGCGCAACGCGATCGGCCAGGGGCTGCGCCGGCGTGAGGATGGCCGCCTGCTCACCGGAGGCGGACACTTCCTTGCCGACGTCGTGCCGGCGGGAGCGGCGTGGGCGGAGATCGTGCGCTCGCCGCATGCGCATGCCGACATCCTCGGCATCGACGCCGAGGGGGCGCGCCGGCTGCCTGGCGTGCTCGCCGTCCTGACGGGCGCGGACCTCGCGGCGGCAGGCATCGGCGGGGTCCCGGCCGACGACAAGCTGATCCATCTGCCGGGCACGCCGGACGACGTGGCCTTTGCCTTCCGCCCGTCCTTCCCGGCGCTGGCGGCGGGGCGCGCCCGTTACGCGGGCGAGGCCGTCGCCATGATTGTGGCCGAGACGCCGGCGGCGGCGGCGGCGGCGGCGGAGCGGGTCGAGGTCGCCTACCGTGAACGTGGCGCGGTCGTCGCGACGGCGAAGGCGATCGGCGGGCCGACGGTCTGGGACGAGGCGGCGGACAATGTCTGCTTCCGCTGGCAGGCGGGCGACGCGGCAGCGGCGAGCGCGGCGATCGGCGCCGCGCGGCACGTGGTCCGGTTGCGCGTTCGCAACAATCGCGTGCACGTGGGCGCGCTCGAGACGCGCGGCGCCATCGGCCGCTTCGCGGACGGGCGCTACCACCTGGCCACCGGCTCGCAGATGCCGCACGGGCTGCGCGACGCGCTCGCGCGCGTGCTCGGCGTGGAGCGGGCGGCGGTGCATGTCAGTATCGCCGATGTCGGCGGCAGCTTCGGCATCCGCAATGCGCTGTGCCCGGAGCAGATCCTGGTTTTGTTCGCGGCGCGCCTGCTCGGCCGGCCGGTCGCCTGGATCGGCAGCCGCGCCGACGGCTTCCTCTCCGACTACCAGGCGCGCGACAACGTTGCCGATGTCGAACTGGCGCTGGACGAGGCGCTGCGCTTCACCGCGTTGCGCGTGCGCACGCTGGCTGCGATCGGCGCGCATCTCGCGCCGAAGGGCGCGCTCTCGCCCACGGCCAACACACCTGCGCTGGCCGGCGTCTATGCGCTGCCGGCGATCCATGTCGAGGTCACGGGCGTCTTCACCAACACCGCGCCGACCGAGGTCTATCGCGGGGCGGGAAGGCCGGAGGCGGTGCACCTGCTCGAGCGCGTGGTCGATCACGCGGCGCGCGAGCTGGGGGTCGACCGGCTCGATCTGCGCCGGCGCAACCTGATCACGCCGGCGGCGCTGCCCTACAGCACGCGCCTCGGCCTGCTCTACGACAGCGGCGACTTCCCCGCGACACTCGCGGATGCACTCGCTGCGCACCGTCCGCCGCCGCCGCGCCCGGGTTGGCTGCGCGGGCTCGGCATCGCGCATTACTGCGAGCGCGTCGCCGTGCTCGGCGAGGAGAATGCCTGGCTGGAGCTGCAGCCGGACGGGCGTGTCACCCTGCTGATCGGTACCATGTCGAACGGGCAGGGGCACGTGACCGCCTATGCCCAGCTCCTCGCCGACCGGCTCGGCATCGATGCCGGCATGATCGAGGTCGTGCAGGGCGATACGGACCGCATTCCCTCGGGCGGTGGCACCGGCGGCTCCTCGTCGCTCGCGATCGGCGGCCAGGCGGCGGCGCTGTCCGCGGCGGAGCTGATCGGGCGACTGACGGAGCGTGCTGGCGAAGCGCTGGAGGCGGCGGCGGCCGACATCGCCTATGCCGATGGTGTCTTCCGGGTCGCCGGGACGGACCTCGCGATTTCGTGGGAGGCACTGGCGCGCCGGCTGCCGGCGCCGCTCGTGACCCGTGGCAGCTGGAAGCCGTCCGGTCCGAGCTTCCCCAACGGTTGCCACCTCGCCTCGGTCGATGTCGATCCGCAGACCGGCGCCTGGCGGCTCGTCGGCTACACCATGGTCCATGATTTCGGTACCGTCATTAATCCGCTTCTGCTCGAAGGCCAGCTCCAGGGCGGTGTGGCGCAGGGCTTCGGTCAGGCGGCGATGGAGCAGGTGGTGCACGACGAGGAGAGCGGGCAGCCGCTCACCGGCTCGTGGATGGACTACGCCATGCCGCGCGCGGACGATCTTCCTGCGCTGGCGCTGATCTCGCGGCCCACGCCCTCGCCGTTGAACCCGCTGGGCATCAAGGGGGCGGGGGAGGCGGGTGCTGCCGGCGCGCCGCCGGCGGTGATGAACGCGCTGCTCGACGCGCTGGCGCCGCTCGGCGTGCGCGATCTGGATATGCCGGCCACGCCGTTCGCGGTCTGGCGGGCGATCGGGGCGGCGGGCGGCTGAACTTACCGAGCGGTCATCGGCCGTTGCGTTGACATCCGCACGGCGGCGGCGACATGTATCCTTTTTGCGCAACACAGAACGGAACGGGATGCCTGGGGTGCTGTCGCGCCGTTCGACCGTCAAGCTCGGGGCGGCGCTGGCCGCCGGCGTGGCCGAGGGGCACGGCGCGGCGGCGCGCGCGGCAGTCCGGCGTGGCGGCAAGCTGGTGTTCGCGCGAGGTGCTGACTGCCAGAACCTTGATCCCGTGCAGGCCACCGCGGCCGCCGATCTGTGGCTGCTGCCCAACCTCTACGACACGCTGCTGGCGCCGCGCGTCGGCGGCGGTGGCTTCGAGCCGTCGCTTGCGACCGGCTGGACGCTGGCGCCGGACGGCCTCACGCTCACGCTCACGCTGCGCCCGGGCGTGCGCTTCGCCGACGGCCGGCCGCTCACGCCCACCGATGTCGCCTGGTCGCTCGATCGCGCGCGCGACCCCGCGAACGGTCCCTGGGCCCGCCGCCTCGCGGCGATCGTGGAAGTGGTGGCCGTCGGCACGGACGCGATCACGATCCGGCTCGGGCGACCCGACCCGTCGCTGCCGGCCGCGCTGGCTGCCGTCAATGCCGCGATCGTGCCGGCCGGGCGTGTTGCAGCGGCTCCGGGCGGAAAGCTGGCGCAGCAGGCCACGGCCGATCCGGTGTATCCGCCGGGCACCGGCGCCTTCGTGATCGCCGAATGGAAGCGCGGGCAGGTGATGGTGCTGCGGCGCAACCCCTACTCCTGGAGGCGCGCTGCGGATCGCGCGCCGCTGCCCTATCTGGATCTGATCGAGCTGCCGGTCGTTGCCGACGAGACCGCGCGGCTGGCGATGGTGCAGTCGGGCGCGGCGCTGGGGGCCGAGTTCGTGCCCGATGCGGCCGTGGCCGCGCTGCGCGCGCGGGCAGCGCTGCGCGTCGAGACCTGGCCCTCGACCCGTGTCACCTGCCTGGTGCTCAATGCCCGCCCGACCCTGGGCAAGGGCCGCAAGAACCCGATGCAGGACGTGCGCGTCCGCCGCGCGCTCAACCACGCGGTGGACAAGCAGGCGATCGTCGCGGCCGCGACCGCGGGCCTCGGCCAGCCGATGACCAGCTACATGTCGAAGGCGACACCGTTGCACGCGGGCCGGCGCGAGCCCTATCCGTTCGATCTGGCGCTGGCGAAGAAGCAACTCGCCGAGGCGGGCTTCGCCAGCGGCTTCGAGCTGACGGCGCTGGTCGAGGCCGCCAACCGGTCGCAGGCGCAGGTCGTTGCCGATGTGCAGCGGATGTGGCACGCCGTCGGCGTCACCCTGAAGGTCGAGGCGGCGGCGCCGGCGGTGTTTGCCGCCCGCGACAGGGCCGGCGATTTCGACCTGCTGGTGGCGGCCTGGTCCGACCCGATCGCCGATCCTGCGCCGGTCACCGCGGCCTTCGCCTATTCGCCCGACCTTGGCTGTCTGCATTCCGGCTGGAAAGACGCGACGGTCGATGCGTTGTTCCGGCTGACGGAGGTGGAGAACGACCCCGCCCACCGCGCCGCCGAATACCGCAAGCTGCAGGAGATCTACATCTCCGAGGCACCGATCGTCTTTCTCTACGAGACCCCGTTCGTGACGGTCTGGCGCCAGCCCGTCAGCGGCTTCGTCGAGCGACCTCTCGGCGCCGGCCTGTTCGCCGCGGTCAGTCTTTAGAAGAAAAGCCGGCGGCGCTCGACCTTTACCGCCCGGCGTGCGATCTCGGCGGTCAGCAGATCGGGAGGAAACCATGAGCTTCTCCATCGTGGCCCCGCGCAGCCTGCGCGTCGGTGGTGGCACGGTCGCGGAACTGCCGGCGCTGCTCGGCCAGTACGGGCTCGCCCACCCGCTGGTCGTCACCGACCCGGTGATGGTGGCGCTCGGCCTCGTCGAGCGCTGCCTCGAGCCGCTGCGCCAGGCCGGCATTGCCCACGACGTCTTCTCCGAGACCGTGCCCGAGCCGACCGACACCGTGATCGAGGCGGGGGCGGCGCTGCTGCGCGCGGGCCGCTTCGATTGCCTTATCGGCTTCGGCGGTGGCTCGCCGATCGACACCGCGAAGGCGATGAGCATCCTCGCCACCGGCAGCGCGCCGATGCGCGACTACAAGGTGCCGTTCGCCGCCGACGCGGCGAAGCTGCCCATCATTGCCATCCCCACCACCGCCGGGACCGGCAGCGAGGTCACGCGCTTCACCGTCGTCACCGACACCGCGCGCGACGAGAAGATGCTGATCGCGGGCATGGGCGCGCTGCCGCTCGCCGCCATCGTCGACTACACGCTGAGCCTTTCGGTGCCGCGGCGGACCACGGCCGATACGGGCGTGGACAGCTTCACGCATGCGCTCGAGGCGTTCGTTTCCAGGCGCGCCAACCCGTATTCAGATGCGCAGGCGCGCGCCGCGATGGCGCTGATCGGCCGGCACCTGCGCACCGCCTGCGCCGAGCCGCAGAACGAAGCGGCGCGGGAAGGGATGATGCTCGGCGCGACGCTGGCGGGGCTCGCCTTCTCGAACGCCTCGGTGGCGCTGGTGCACGGCATGTCGCGGCCGATCGGGGCGCATTTTCACGTCGCCCACGGTCTCTCCAACGCGATGCTCCTGCCGGCGGTGACGCGCTTCGGGCTGGCCTCGGCGGAGGCGCGCTACGCCGAGGCTGCGCGCATCGCCGGCTTCGCGCGCGATGCCGATGGGGATTCGCTCGCCGCCGAAAAACTCGCCGAGGGGCTCACGGCGCTGAACGCGGAGCTGGACGTGCCCTCGCCGCGTGCCTACGGCATCACGCCCGATGCCTGGGAGGCGAAGCTGCCGCTGATGGCCGAACAGGCGCTCGCGTCGGGCAGCCCCGCCAACAACCCGCGGGTGCCCGATCGGGCCGAGATCGTGGCGCTGTATCGCGCCGTCTACGCGGCGAACGCCTGACCAGGTGGGGCCCGGCGGCCGTCAGAGCCAGTGCGCCGGTACCCAATGGCAGGGGCTGGGGGCGGCGTCGCGCGTCCAGTAGCCGTCGAACCACTGGCCGGACTTGTTGCCGCGCAGCACCCATCGGCCGGCCACCCATACATAGCCGCCATTGATGTAGTCCCAGTGGCCGGGCTGCCATAGCTGCATCTGCTCGGAGACCGGCGCCTTCGGGATCACCTCGGGCCGGCGGGGGGGCGGCACCGGGCATGCGGCGACGTCCTGCTGCAGCGAGCAGCCGCCGAGCGCCAGCAACACGGCGCCGGCCAGGGCCAGGTGGAAGCGCGGGAAGCGGATCGTCATGTCATCCCTCCGTGGGAACGGGCTAAAGGAGCGGGCTGGTCGCGAGCAGGGCCGGGGGCGGATCGCTCAGCATCGCCGCGGCGTGTCGGGCGCGCGGCAGGACCAGGGCCAGGAAGGCGCGGGCCGCATCGGCGGCCGGCGGCGGCGCGTCCGCGTGCGCGAGCAGCCGTGCGCAGTGCCAGCCGGCAACCAGCGTGCCGAGCGCCTCGAGAAACGGGGTCGCATTCGCCTCGGCCACGCGCGGCTCGGCGAGGCGAAGGAAACGGCCCGCCTCGTCCACCTCGCGCGCGGTTGCCGCCAGGGCGGGGACCGAGGCGATCTCCGCCAGCAGCGCCGAGACCGTCCGTCCCTGGTCGCGCAGCAGCCCGCGTCGCAGCAGGGTCAGCGCGTGGATGCCGTTGGCGCCCTCGTAGATCGGGGTGATGCGGGCGTCGCGCAGGTGTTGCGCCGCGCCGGTTTCCTCGACGAAGCCCATGCCTCCGTGCACCTGCACGCCGAGCGAGGCCGCCTCGACGCCGGCATCGGCGCACCAGGCCTTGGCGACGGGGATCAGCAGGGCCCGGCGCGCGCCTTCGGCGAGCGAGGCGCCGAGTGCCAGCATCCGTCCGCCCAGGGCCAGCGCGCGCATGGTGAGCAGCATGCGCCGCACGTCGGGGTGCGCGAGGATCGGCCCACCGCCCTGGACGCGCTGCGCGGCAAAATCGGTGGCGCGGCGGAAGGCCCGCTCGGCGACGGCGACGCCCTGCATCGCGACGCCGAGCCGTGCCGCGTTCATCATCGCGAACATCGCCGGCAGGCCCCGATGCGCCTCGCCGAGCAGCTCGCCCTGCGCACCCTCGAACGCCATCACGCAGGTCGGGCTCGCATGGATGCCGAGCTTGGCCTCGAGCGACAGGGCCCGGACGGCGTTGCGCGTCCCGTCGGGCAGGATGCGCGGCACGGCAAAAAGCGAGATCCCGGCCGTGCCCGGCGGCGCGTCCGGCAGGCGGGCGAGCACCATGTGCAGAATGTTCTCTGCCATCTCGTGCTCGCCATAGGTGATGAAGATCTTCTGCCCGGTGAGGCGGTATCCGTCGGCCGCCGGCTCGGCGCGGCTGCGCAGCATGCCGAGGTCGGAGCCTGCCTGCGGCTCGGTCAGGCACATGGTGCCGGTCCAGCGTCCAGCGACGAGCGGCCCGAGCAGCCGGGCCTGCTGGTCCGTCGTCCCGTGCTGTTCCAGCAGCAGGATCGCATCCTGGGTCAGCAGCGGGCAGAGGCCGAACGCCATGTTCGCCGACGACATCGGCTCGAACGCCGCCAGCGCCACGGCTTCGTGCAGGCCCATGCCGCCGTGCCCGGCTGCGGCCGAGACACCCATCCACCCGCCCTCGGCGTAGGCGCGAAACGCCGCGGCGAACCCCTCCGGCAGCACCACGCGGCCGTCCTTCAGATGCGCGCCGGCACGGTCGCCTGGCCGGTCGAGCGGCGCCAGCACGCCCTCGGCGAAGGTGGCGGCAGCCTCCAGCACCTGCGCGAGGTCCGCCTGCTCCATCGCCTCGAAGCCGAGCACGCGGGTCATGATCCAGGCGGTTTCGGCGGGTGGGACGGTGACGCTCATCGCGCTGCCTCTGGCTCAGGAACGGGGCAATTCGATGGAAACGGCGGCCTGCGCGGCGATGCCTTCGCCGCGGCCGGTGAAGCCCAGCCGCTCGGTGGTCGTCGCCTTGACCGAGATGCGCTCGGTCGTGGTTTCGAGCAAGGCTGCCAGCCGTTCCTGCATCGCGGCGGCGTGGGGGCCGATTTTCGGCCGCTCGCAGATCAGCGTGATGTCGGCGTTGACCAGGCGCGCGCCGCGGGCGGCGATTCTGGCGGCCGCGTGGCGGAGGAAGCGGGCGGAGTCCGCGTCCTTCCAGGCGGCCTCGCTGGGCGGGAAATGCCGGCCGATATCGCCCTCGGCGAGCGCGCCGTAGATCGCGTCGCACAGCGCGTGGATCCCGACATCGGCGTCAGAATGACCGGCAAGGCCTTGATCATGCGGTATTGTGATGCCGCACAGCACGAGCGGGCGACCGGCTGCGAAGGCATGCACGTCAAACCCGGTGCCGGTTCGCGTCTCCGTCAGGGCGAGCAGGCGTTCCATGCGGGCGAGGTCCTCCGGCACCGTGATCTTGATGTTTCTTTCATCGCCCGGCGTGAGGGCGACAGCCAGTCCCGCCGCTTCCAGCAGGGCCGCGTCGTCGGTGGCGCCCGCCGGCGCGCGGCGGTGCAGGTCGAGGATGGTGGCGAAGCGGAAGGCCTGCGGCGTCTGGGCACGGAACAGCCCCTCGCGCGGCACCGTCTCGGTGATTCGTCCGGCGGCGCCGCGCTTGAGCGTATCGGTCACGGGAAGTGCGGGGATGGCGCCGGCATGGTCGCGCAGCGCCGCGAGCAGGGCCTCGACGGTCCCTGCGGGGACGAACGGGCGGGCGCCGTCGTGGATCAGCACGATGTCCGGCGCCGCCTCGGCCAGCGCCTCCAGCCCGGCGCGGACGCTGGCCTGGCGGGTCGCCCCGCCCGCGACCGGTGGCAGATGGGCGAGCCCCGCCAATGCCGCGGTGATGGCCTCTGCGTCGCCGACCGGCTGGATCGGCATGGCACCGAGGGCCGCTGCCGCGTGGCGCAGCACCGTCGTCGCGCCGAGGGTGCGATATTGCTTCGCGACTGTGCCGCCGAACCGCGTGCCGCTTCCGGCCGCCAGCAAAACTGCCGCGATTTTGGGCTTTTCCGGCGGATCGGAAGGTGCGGCGGCGGTCATGGGAACTTTCCATGACGAGGCGGCGATTGCGCGTCAACAGCCAGTGCCGTAAATGCCTAATTCATGAGCAGCCTGAGGCCGATCCGGATCGGCCCCATCGACATCCAGACCCCGGTCATCCTGGCGCCCATGTCGGGCGTCACGGACCTGCCGTTCCGGCGGCTGGTGCAGCAGATGTGGGCGCGCACGCAGGGGCAGGGCCTGGTCGTCTCGGAGATGATCGCGTCCTGGGCGATCATCCGCGAGAACCGCAACACCATGCGGATGGCGGCCCTCGACGGCCGTCCGTCGGCGATCCAGCTCGCCGGCTGCGAGCCCGCGGCAATGGCGGAGGCGGCGCGCATCGCGGCGGGCAGCGGGGCGGACCTCATCGACATCAACTTCGGTTGTCCGGTGAAAAAGGTCGCGGTCGGGCAGATGGCGGGCTCGGCGCTGATGCGCGACGAAACGGCCGCCGCGGCGATCCTCGAGGCCACGGTCCGCGCCGTCGATGTGCCGGTGACACTGAAGATGCGCACCGGCTGGGACCACACCAGCCGCAACGCGCCGCGCCTCGCGCGCATCGCTGAGGCGGCCGGCATCCGCATGGTCACGGTGCACGGGCGCACCCGGCAGCAATTCTACGAGGGCCGGGCCGACTGGGACTTCGTCGCCGAGGTCAAGGCGGCGGTCTCGATCCCGGTGATCGTCAACGGCGACATCGTCTCGATCGACACGGCGCGCGAGGCGCTGCGTCGCTCGGGTGCTGACGGCGTGATGGTGGGGCGCGGCGCCTACGGGCGGCCGTGGTTGCCGGCGCAGATCGCGGCGGCGCTGTGCGGGCGCGATCCCGGGCCGGAGCCTGACCTGGCCGGGCGACGGGCGATTCTGCTCGCCCATTACGAGGCGATGCTCACGCATTACGGGCGCGACGCGGGCCTGCGCATCGCACGCAAGCATCTTGGCTGGTATTCGGCGGGCATGCCCGGCTCGGCCGGGTTCCGCTCCGCGATCAACCAGCTGGCCGATGCCGACGCCGTGGTCCGTCTCGTGGAACGCTTCTTCGATCCTGCCGGTACGCTGGCGCTGGCGGCGTGAGGGGAGCGCTCGCACGGCGCCTGCCGGATGCGGCGCGCCGCGCGATATCGGGCGCGCCCGATGCCGCAGCCCAGCTTGCCGCCCTGCCTCTGCCGGTGATCGTGCTCGACGCGGCCGACCGGTTCCGCTCGGTCAATCCCGCCGCCGAGGTGTTCCTGGGCATCTCGGCCGCTCAGGCTGCGGCGATGCGGCTCAACGAATTGGTGCCGCCGGACAACCCGATTTTCGAGCTGCTGCACCAGGTGCGCACGGCCGAGGTGACGGTGTGCGAGCACGACCTGACGCTCGAAAGTCCGCGGCTGTCGCGCTCCGGCGTCACGGTCCAGGGCGCGGTCCTGGCGGATGTGCCGGGTGCGGTGCTGCTGACGTTCCAGGACGCCTCGGCGGTACGGGCGCTGGACCGCCAGCTCGCCTTTCGCTCCGCCGCGCGCTCGGTCTCGGGCATGGCGGCGGTGCTGGCGCACGAGGTCAAGAACCCGCTTTCCGGCATCCGCGGCGCGGCCCAGTTGCTCGAGGCCACCGTGGGTGAGGACGACCGCGAGCTTGCGGTGCTGATCCGCGAGGAGGCCGACCGCATTCGCGCCCTGGTCGAGCGCATGGAGGTCTTCGGCGAGCGGCCGGTCGAGCGCGCGCCCGTGAACATCCATCGCGTGCTCGAGCATGTGCGGCGCCTCGCCCAGTCCGGCTTCGCCGCCGATATCCGTTTTGTCGAGGTCTACGACCCGTCGCTGCCGGCTGTCTGGGGCAACCGCGACCAACTGGTCCAGGTCGTGCTCAACCTGGTGAAGAACGCCGCCGAGGCGATCGGCTCGATGGCCGAAGCTCCGTCAGGCGGCGGCGAGATCGTGCTGCGCACGGCGTTCCAGCACGGGGTGCGGCTCGCCGTCCCGGGCAGCGAGGCGCGCCAGCACCTGCCGCTGGTGGTGGAGGTTCGCGACAACGGCCCCGGCATCGCCCCGGACATCGAGAGCCAGCTCTTCGACCCGTTCGTCACCTCCAGGCCATCCGGCTCCGGGCTCGGGCTCGCGCTGGTCGCCAAGATCGTGACCGAGCATGGCGGCTTGATCGCGGTAGACGGCAGGCCGGGCCGCTGCGAGTTTCGCGTGCACCTGCCGATGCATCCCGGCGAGGCGGCGGCATGAGCCTGCCAACCGTCCTCGTCGCCGACGACGACCGCTCGATCCGCACGGTGCTGACGCAGGCGCTGGGCCGCTCCGGCTACCAGGTGCGCAGCACCGACAACGCGACCACGCTCTGGCGCTGGGTCGAGGAGGGCGAGGGCGACCTGGTCATCACCGATGTGGTGATGCCCGACGAGAGCGGTCTCGACCTGATCCCGCGCATCAAGCGGGCCAGGCCGGAGCTGCGCGTGGTGGTGATGTCGGCGCAGTCCACGCTGCTGACCGCGGTGCAGGCCACCCAACGCGGCGCCTTCGAGTACCTGCCCAAGCCGTTCGACCTCGGCGAGCTTCTCGCCGTGGTCGCCCGCGCGCTCGCGGCGCCGAGCGTGACGGTACCGGCGGCGGGCGACCCATCGGCCGCCGGGCCGGCCGCGCGCGGGGCGGAGAAGCTGCCGCTGATCGGGCGCAGCCCGGCGATGCAGGAGATCTACCGCACCATCGCGCGGCTCACGACCACGGACCTGACCGTGATGATCAACGGCGAGAGCGGTACCGGCAAGGAGCTGGTCGCGCGCGCGCTGCACGACTTCGGCCGCCGCAAGGGCGGTCCCTTCGTCGCGGTGAACATGGCGGCGATCCCGCGCGACCTCATCGAAAGCGAGTTGTTCGGCCACGAGAAGGGCGCCTTCACCGGCGCCAACCAGCGCGCGATCGGCCGCTTCGGCCAGGCGGACGGCGGCACGCTCTTCCTCGACGAGATCGGCGACATGCCGATG
>JAGWQN010000135.1 GCA_028869995.1 Rhodospirillales bacterium | reverse complement strand
GAGCTGATGAGCGTCGGCGTGAACTACCTGCGCGAGCACGTCCCCTCCTCCGCCCGGCTGCACTACGCCTATCTCGACGCCGGCGGGATCGCGCCCAACGTCGTGCAGGCCAAGGCCACCGTCCGCCACCTGGTGCGCGCCGACGATCTGCGCACGCTCGCCGGCCTCGTCAAGCGGGTGCGCAAGATCGGCGAGGGCGCGGCGCTGATGACCGAAACCAAGCTCACCGTCAGCGTCGTCTCCGCGGTCTCCAACCTGCTGGGCAACACGCCGCTGGAGCAGGCGATGCACGAGGCGATGCTGCGGCTCGGCCCACCCGACTTCGATGCCGCCGACCGCGCCTACGCCGAGCAGATCCGCGCGACCCTGAGCCCGGAGGACATCGCCGCACCGTGGAAGCAGCTCGGCCTCAAGGACACGGGGACGGCGCTGGCCGATTTCATCGTCCCGCTCGGCGCCGTGGGCGATCTGTCTCTCGGCTCCACCGACGTCGGCGACGTTTCCTGGAAAGTGCCGACCGTGCAAGCCGATGGCGCGACCTGCGCGGTCGGCACGCCGTTCCATTCCTGGCAGCTCACCGCGCAGGGCAAGTCGCCGGCGGCACACAAGGGCATGCTGCATGTCGCCAAGGTGATGGCCTCGACCGCCATCGCCGCCCTCACCGACGCGACGCTGATCACCCGCGCCAAGGCCGAGCATCGCGAACGCACGGGCGGCACGGACTATGCCTGCCCGATGCCGCCCGAGGTGAAGCCGCCGCTCAAGCCGCGGCGCAGCGTCTGATCACCGGCCGCGAAACACCGCCCGCCGCTTTTCGTTGAAGGCGGCGATGCCCTCGCGCCGGTCCTCGGTCGGCACCATGCGGTTATAGGCCTCGATCTCAAAGGCCAGCGCGCTGGCGAGATCGAGGCCGATGCCGACATTGACGCTTTGCTTGATCTGGCGCGTCGAGAGGGGCGCGTTGGCGGCGATGTGCTGCGCCGTCTCGATGGCGGCCGCCATCAACCCCGCCGGCTCGCAGACGCGATTGAGCATGCCCCACTCCAGCGCCTCGGTCGCGCTGAAGGGCCGCCCCGTCAGCAGCAGCTCCTTGGCACGGCGCGGCCCGACCGCGCGTGGCAGCAGCTGCGTGCCGCCCGCGCCGGGCATGATGCCGAGTGTCACCTCGGTCAGCGCGAAGCGCGCGTGCACCGCCGCGTAGGCGAAGTCGCACAGCAGCGCCATTTCGCAGCCACCGCCATAGGCCGCGCCGTTGACGGCGGCGATGGTCGGGATCGGGCAGGCAAGCATGGCGCGCACCATGCGCTCGAACACCAGGTGCTGCGCCTGCCACTCGGCGTCCGTCATGCCGAGGCGCTGCTTGAGGTCGCCTCCGGCGCAGAACGCCTTCTCGCCCGAGCCGGTGAGGATGATGCAGCGCGCGCTGTCGGGCGCGGCGCAGAACCCGTCGAACACGGCGAGCATCTCCTCGCCCATGCGGGTGTTGAGCGCGTTGGCGACCTGCGGGCGGTTCAGCGTCACCCGCAGGACGTGCTCAGCCGGCCGGTCGAGCGCCAGCGTGTCGTAGGCGCTCATGCCGCGCGCGCCTTCAGCCGTTCGGCAAAGTGCTTGCGGAATTTCAGCACCTTGGGCGCCACCACCGCCTGGCAGTATGGGTTTTGCGGATTGCGCGCGAAATAATCGTCGTGCTCGCGCTCGGCGGGCCAGAACTGCTCGAGCCGGACCACCTCCGTCACGATCGGCGCGGGCCAGATCTGCGCCGCGGCGACCTCGGCGATGACGGCGCGCGCCGCCTGCTCCTGCGCCGCATCATGGGCGAGGATGATGGAGCGGTATTGTGGCCCGACGTCGTTGCCCTGGCGGTCCTTCGTCGTCGGATCGTGGATGGTGAAGAAGACGCGCAGCAGGTCCTCATACGTGACGTCCTGCGGATCGAAGGTGATCTGCACGACCTCGGCATGACCCGTCGTGTGGCCGCAAACCTCGCGGTAGGTCGGGTTTGCCACCGTGCCGCCGGCATAGCCCGACTTGACCCCGGTCACGCCGCGCAGCCCCAGATAGATCGCCTCCAGGCACCAAAAGCAGCCGCCTCCCAATGTTGCGAGCGCCATCCCTTTCCTCCTGCGTTGCAAGTGAGTCACATTGGCGGCCCTGGAGCCGGTGTCCAGCCCCGCTGACTGCCACAGGAGGAACCGATGACCGACCCCGATGTGACAACCGAAATTGAAACCCGGCCTGAGGGCGAGGTGGCGCGCATCACCTGGCGCCATGCCGCCCGCCTCAACGTGCTCGACCGGGATGGGATGGAGGCGCTGACGGCAGCGATCCGCGCGCTGATGCGTCGGCGCGATCTGCGCGCCCTGGTCCTGCGCGGCGAGGGCGATCGCGCCTTCATCGGCGGGGCCGATATCCGGGCCATGGCCGGGCTCGATCCCACCACCGCGCGCGGCTTCATCACCGCGCTGCATCGCGTGAGCGAGTCGATCCGCACGCTGCACGTGCCGGTGATCGCCCGCATGGCCGGCTACACGCTCGGCGCCGGGCTCGAGATCGCCGCGGCCTGCGACCTGCGCGTTGCCGCCGACAATGCGCGCATGGGCATGCCCGAAGTGCGCCTGGGCATCCCCTCCGTGATCGAGGCGGCGCTGCTTCCATCGCTGATCGGCTGGGGCCGCACCCGCCGCCTGCTGCTGACCGGCGAGATGGTCGAGGCGCCGACCGCGCTCATCTGGGGCCTGGTCGAGGAGGTGGCGCCGGCCGGCGAGCTCGATGCCGCGATCGAGCGGCTGCTCGGCTCGATCCTCGCCGCCGCGCCGGACGCCGTGCGGGCCCAGAAGCAGCTGATCCGCGATTGGGAGGAGGCGAGCATCGCCGAGGCCACGGCCCGCGGCATCGACGCCTTCGCCGCGGCCTGGACCAGTGCCGAGCCGGTGCGACGGATGGAAGCCTTCCTCGCCCGGCGCCGGGGCGGCTGACGCGTTCGCTCGCCAGCCCCCCCTCGCCGTGCCCAGCCGGCGAAGCCTTGGGTCAGGCGAAGCCCATAAACTCCGGCATCGAGGCGATCGGCGCCGCCGCCTTGAGCTTGCCGATGTCGGGAACCGGGCGGGCCGTGCGCGGGTCGCCCGCCAGCGCTGCCTCCAGCGCCGCGGCGACGCCGAGCACGAAGGCATCGCCGCCGCGCGGGCCGACCACCTGCAGGCCGAACGGCATGCCGTTACGGTCGCGCCCCAACGGCAGGGCGACTGCCGGATGGCCGGCCAGCGTCACCGCATAGGGTAGCGCCAGCCAGTGGAAGTAGCTCTTGGTCGGCTTGCCATCGATCTCGGCGGGATAGAGCTCCCGCCACGGCCGCGGGCTGATGGTCATGCACGGTGACAGAATGATGTCGAAGCCGGAATAGAATTGCTGCCAGCGGCGGTAATAGGCGGTGTGCAGCACCTCGGCGTGGGCCACGTCCTCGGCCGTGTAGCGCAGCCCCTCTTCGACATTGGCACGCACATTGGGCCCGACGAGGTCCGGCGTCTTGCGCGACTTCTCGAGGTGCGAGGCCAGGAAGTTCTTCGCGCGCAGCACGGCGAAGGCCTCGTCCGCGCCGCGGCAGTCGGGCGTCGTGTCCTCGGCACGGGCGAAGAGGTGCCGAAACAGCCCGGTCTTCTCGGCAAACACCTCCCGGATGTGATTCTCGGTCGGAGCGAAGCCGAAATCCGGGGTGATCGCGACCCTGAGCGTGGCAAGATCGACCTCCGGCGGCGGATAGACGTCGCCGGGCACGCGGACCTTCCGGCCATGGATCGTCGCCGCCAGCGGGTCCTGCCCGTCGTCGCCCACCATGGCCGAGAACACCAGGCAGAGATCGCGAACGCTGCGCGCCATCGGCCCGTCGGTGGACAGCGGCGACCAGCCGAGCCCGCGCTTGGCCGAGGGCACGACACCGGGGCTCGGGCGGAAGCCGGTGATGCCGCAGAAGGCGGCCGGGTTGCGCAGCGAGCCGCCCATGTCGCTGCCGCTCGCGATCGGCACCTGGCCGACGGCCAGCGCCGCCGCCGAGCCGCCGGAGGAGCCGGCCGCCGACTTGGTCGGGTCGTGCGGGTTGCCGGTCGCGCCATAGACGGCGTTGCGGGTGTTGGCACCGGCACCCCATTCCGGCGTGTTGGTCTTGCCGATGACGATGGCGCCGGCCGCACGCAGATCGGCGACCAGCCGTTCGTCCTGCGCCGGCACGTGGTCGCGATAGAGCGGGCTGCCGAACGTGGTGCGCAGGCCTGCCGTCTCGGTGAGGTCCTTGATGCCGACCGGCAGCCCGTGCAGCGCGCCCAGCGCGTGCCCGCGCATCACCGCCTCCTCCGCCGCCCTGGCGGCGACGCGGGCGCGATCGAAATCGCGGGCGACCATGGCGTTGATCGCGGGGTCGGTCGCCTCGATGCGGCCGATGCAGCTCTCGACGAGCTCGACAGGCGAGAGCGCTCGCCGGCCGATCAGCGTGCGGGCCTCGATCGCGGATAGATCACAGGGTTCGCTCATGCGTTCCTCATCATGCTGCGGCGGAGGGGCGGGATTTCATGCGCTCGTAGATCGCGCTGATGGTCGTGAGCCCGGGATCGAAGGGCTGCTTCACCTGGCCGGCGAAGTCGAGGAAGACGAAGAGCATCACATCGGCAAGCGTCATCCGCTCGCCGCAGACGAAGCGGCGCCCGGCGAGCTGGCGGTCGAGCCAGGCCAGCGCCTCGGCCGCCTTGAGCTTGAGGTCGTCGGCCGCCTGCGGGATGAGCCGGATGCGCCCGGCGAACAGCTTCTGCCCTTCGGCATAGCGGAAGCCATTGGTCAGGTTCTCGACGTAGTTGAGGTCGATGCGCCGCACCCACATGCGCGTCTCGGCGCGCTCGAGCGGCGTGGTGCCGATCAGCGGCGGCTCCGGCTTCAGCTCGTCGAGATATTCGCAGATTGCGGTAATCTCGCTCAGCACCGTGCCGTCGTCGAGGCGCAGCGCGGGCATCGTGCCCGAGGGATTGACGGCGGAGAGATATGCCTCGCGCCGGTTCTCGCCGCCGCGCAGATCGACTTCCTGTTTCGGCAGGTCGATCCCCTTCTCGGCCGCGAACATGCGTACGACGCGCGGGTTCGGGCCGATCGAGTTGTAGAGCAGCATCCGCTTCCTCCCCGAGTTGATGGCGCCCGGCTCGTCTCAGTAGCCGAGCGCGAGCCCGTCCTTGCGCGGATCCGAGCCCGCGACAAGGCAACCGCGCGCACGGTCGATCCAGATCGCCTGGCCGCCGCCGTGCGGCTTTGCCGCGTCCTCGACCACGTGGCCGCGCCGCGTCAGCCCGTCGCGGACGGCGGCGGGAATGCCGCGCTCCACCTGGATCCGGCCCAGGCGCGGGTAAAGCCGCGGCAGGTCGATCGCCTCCTGCAAATCGAGTCCGTAGTCGAAATGGTTGGTGAGCAGGAGGGTCTGGCCGGTCGGCTGGAAATGTCCGCCCATGACGCCGTAGGGCATCACCGCCTGGCCGTCCTTCGTCACCATGCCCGGAATGATCGTGTGCAGCGGGCGCTTTGCAGGGGCGATGCAGTTGGGGTGGCCGCGCTCGAGCACGAAGCCATAGCCACGGTTCTGCAGCAGCACGCCGGCTGCCGGCGCGTAAATGCCCGAGCCGAACCCCTCGAACAGCGAGTTGATGAAGCTGCACGCGTTGCCGTCGCGGTCGACGACGCAGAGATAGACGGTGTCGGCGTGCACCGGCATCACCGCCTCCCCCGCCGCCGGCATCGTCATCGCGCGGTCGTCCTCCACCAGCGCCGCCAGCGCGTCGAGATAGGCGGGGTCGAGCAGCTTGCGCACCGGCACGTCGACCTGCGAGGGGTCGGCAACGAACGCATCGCGGTCGCGATAGGCCAGCCGTGCGGCTTCCATGTGCCGGTGCAGGCGGATCGCTCCGAGCGGGCCGTCCGGCGCCGTGCCGAGCCGCTCCAGCACGCCGAGGATCTGCAGCACCAGCAGGCCCGAGCCGTTGGGCGGGCACTGCCAGACGGTCATGCCGTGCCAGTCGATCGAGATCGGATCGACGAAGTTCGCCGCCGTCCGGCCGGCAGCGAAATCCGCCTCCGTGTGCAGCCCGCCGCGGCCGCGCAGCGTCGCCACCATGTCGGCGGCGATGGGCCCCTCGTAGAAGGCCCGTGCGCCGTGCCTGGCGATGGCGCGCAGCGTCGCACCCAGGGCGGGCTGGCGCATCACGTCGCCCACCGCCGGCGCGCGGCCGCCCGGCAGCAGCGCCTCGGCGCCGCCACGGCGCAGCTTCTCCGCACCGTCCGCCCATTCGAGGCCGACGCGCGAATGCACCGGGAATCCCTCCTCGGCGCACCGGATCGCCGGGCGCAGCAGCTCGTCGAGCCCCTTGGTGCCGTGAGCCGCGAGCAACGTCTCCCAGGCGCTGATCGCGCCCGGCACGGTGACGGCATGGGCCGACTGCGGATCGACGCGGTCGATGCCGTGGCGTTCGAAGAAGTCGATGCTGGCCGCCGCCGGCGCCCGGCCGGACCCGTTCAGGGCCACCACCCCACCCTTGGCCGGGGCGTAAAGGCAGAAGCAATCGCCGCCGATCCCCGTCGATTGCGGCTCGATCACGCAGAGCACGGCGCAGGCGGCGATGGCGGCGTCGAGCGCGTTACCGCCGGCGCGCAGCACATCGAGCGCTGTCAGTGTCGCGAGTGGCATCGACGTGGCCGCCATGCCCTGCGTCGCGTAGACGGGGCTTCGCCCCGGAGCGTGGAAATCGCGCATTTTCCCCCCTTCGGACGGGCCACCGTCTCGCATGCACCGCCCGTATTGGCAACGGCCCGGCAAGCGGGCATTGCTGTGCCGTCCGACGGGGAGAGGTCTGTGGCGACGATCGAGGATTTCGACAAAATCGACATCAGGGTGGGGCGCGTGGTCGAGGCCCAGCCTTTCCCTGAAGCGCGCAAGCCGTCGATCAAGCTGCGCATCGATTTCGGGCCGGAGATCGGCATCCGCCAGTCTTCGGCGCAGATCACCCGCCATTACACGCCCGCGGCGCTGCTCGGCCGGCTGGTCATGGCGGTGGTCAACTTCCCGCCGCGCCGCATCGCCGGCTTCCCCTCCGAGGTGCTGACGCTGGGCGTGCCCGATACCGAGGGCGAGGTGGTGCTGCTGCGACCCGACCAGGACGTGCCGCCCGGCGCGCGGATGTTCTGATGGCCGAGCGCTATTACGCCGTCACCTGGGACCAGCTGCACCGCGACGCCCGCGCGCTCGCCTGGCGGCTGATGGGCAGCGGCCCGTTCCGCGGCATCGTCGCGATCACCCGCGGCGGGCTGATCCCGGCCGCGATCGTCGCGCGCGAACTGGAGATCCGCCTGATCGAGAGTGTCTCCGTCGTCACCTACGACGAGGAGGCGAAAGGCGAGCCCCGCGTCACCAAGCCCCCGGTCGCGGCCGGCGACGGCGAGGGCTTCCTGATCGTCGACGACCTGGTCGACACCGGCACGACGGCGCGCATCGTCCGCGGCCTCCTGCCGAAGGCGCATTTCGCCGCGGTCTACGCCAAGCCCGCGGGCAAGCCGCTGGTCGACACCTTCATCACCGAGGTGAGCCAGGACACCTGGATCCTCTTCCCCTGGGACACCGAGCCGCAGTTCGCGCCCCCCCTGGCCCGGCGCCAGGAAGCCCCGATCTGAGGCGCGGGCAGTGGCCAATCCCTGGATCTGCGCCACCTGCGGCGCGCATTTCCCGGACGCGGAGGCTCCGCCCTCCGCCTGCCCTGTCTGCGAGGACGCGCGGCAGTACGTGCCGCCGACCGGCCAGGCCTGGACGCGCCACGCGGCGCTGGCGCGCGGGCACCGCAACAGCTTTCACCTCTACGAGCCCGGCCTGTTCGGCATCGGCACCGTTCCCGCCTTCGCGATCGGCCAGCGCGCGCTGCTGATCCAGGCACAGGGCGGCAACATCCTCTGGGACTGCATCAGCCTGCTCGACGACGCGACGGTGGAGATCGTGCGCGCGCTGGGCGGCGTGGCCGCCATCGCCGTCTCCCATCCACACTACTACAGCGGCATCGCCGCCTGGGCGCACGCGTTCGGGGCCCGGGTGCTGCTGCACGAGGCGGACCGGGAGTGGGTGACGCACCCGGACCCCGCGATCACCTTCTGGTCCGGCGAGCGGCACGCGCTCGCGGAGGGCATCACCCTGGTCAACACCGGCGGTCATTTCGAGGGCAGCACCGTGCTGCACTGGGCCGCCGGGGCGCAGGGGCGCGGCGCCGTGCTCTCCGGCGACAACCTGCAGGTGGTGCAGGACCGGCGCTACGTGAGCTTCATGCGCAGCTACCCGAACTACATCCCCCTGCCCGCCGCCGCCGTGCGGCGCATCGAGGCGAGCCTCGCGGACGTCGCGTTCGAGCGGATCTACGGCGCCTGGTGGGGGATGGTCGTGGCGTCCGACGCCAAGGCGGCGCTCGCCCGCTCCGCCGCGCGCTACATCGCCGCCATCGGCGGCTGAACCTCGCCCGTCGCGGCGGGCGCGCACGCCCCTGCCGCCCCTAGCCGGCACCCCGCGAAGGCGGGAACCCCCTGTGCAACACCTTACTTGCGATTATGCGCATAAGCGCATATATCCAGCGCATGACCGATGCCACCTCCCTGCTTTCCGCCCTGGCGGAGCCAACTCGCCTCGCCGCCATCCGCATCCTCGCCGACGGCGGAGAGCATTGCGTTTGCGAACTGATGCTCCAGCTCGGCGCGACGCAGTCGCGGATGAGCCGGCATATGGCCGCACTCAAGGCGGCCGGCCTCGTGACCGACCGGCGCGACGCGCAATGGGTGCGCTACCGGATGACGGCGGACATGGCGCTCGAGGTGCGCGCCGTGATCGACGCGGTGCTCGCGATCCCGGCGCGGGCCGACGGCCTCAGGACCGCAGCATGAGCGTTCCCCTGTCCATTCGCCCCGCCCGGCCGCGCCAGGCGCTGTGGGTCGGCGCGACCGCCGCGGCGGTGCTCGCCTGGTTCATCATCTACTGGCAGCTGGAAACGTTCTCCGGCTGGCTGGTCTCGCGCCTTCCGGTGACGCCGGGGACGCATGTGGACGAGGCGGCGCGGTTCTTCGCCTTCGATACGCCAAAAGTGCTGATGTTGTTGGCACTCGTCACGTTCGGCATGGGAATCGTACGCAGCTTCTTTTCGCCAGAGAAAACCCGCGCCCTGCTGGCGGGCCGGCGCGAGGGGGTCGGCAATGTCTCCGCCGCGGCCCTCGGCGTCTTCACCCCGTTCTGCTCGTGCTCCGCGGTGCCGATGTTCGTGGGCTTCGTCTCCGCCGGCGTGCCGCTCGGCGTCACGTTCTCCTTCCTGATCGCGGCGCCGATGGTCAACGAAGTGGCGCTCGGCCTGCTCTTTGTGCTGGCGGGCTGGAGGGTCGCGGTCACCTATCTCGCCTTCGGTCTCGCAGTCGCGATGCTGTCCGGCTGGATCATCGGGCGCCTGAAGCTCGAATCCTGGCTCGAGGACTGGGTCCGCGAAGTCCGGGCCGGAAGCGTCGGGATCCCCGTCGCGCGGCTGTCCGTGATCGAGCGCATCGAGGCCGGGATCGAGGCGATGCGCGACATCGTGGCACGCGTATGGATCTGGATCATCGTCGGCATCGCGGTCGGCGCGTTCATCCACGGCTTCGTGCCCGCCGGCCTGCTCGCCTCCGTCATGGGCAGGGGGGCCTGGTGGTCGGTACCCGCCGTGGTCGCGATTGGCGTTCCCATCTACTCCAATGCCGCCGGGATCATCCCGGTCGTCGAGGCGCTGCTCGGCAAGGGTGCCGCGCTTGGAACCGTGCTGGCCTTCATGATGAGCGTGACCGCGCTCTCCTTCCCGGAGATGGTGATCCTGCGCAAGGTGCTCACGTTGCGGCTGATCGCCGTGTTCGCCGGTGTCGTCGCCCTCGGCATCGTCGCCGTCGGCTTCCTGTTCAATGCCCTGTTCGTCTGAAAGGTCGCAACGATGAAAACCGTCAAGATCCTCGGCTCCGGCTGCAAGCGCTGTGTCGCCGCGGCCGACATGGCACAGCAGGCGGCGCACCGGCTGGGCATCGCGATCACGCTGGAGAAAGTGACGGACCACGCGGCGATCGCCGCCTACGGCGTCGCCGCGACACCCTGCGTGGTGGTGGACGGCAAGGTCGTCCACGCGGGTGGCCTGCCGAGCCACGAAAACATGACGAAGTGGCTTGCCGCCTGAGGCGGCCCTAGCCTCCGCTGGGCGACGGCGCCTCGTCCTCGCGGCTCGCGCGCACACGCTCGACGCGCCGCCCGTCCATCGCCACCACCTCGAACTGCCAGCCGCCGAACACGATTCGGTCGCCGACGCGGGGCACCCGGCGCAGCAGGGCCAGGAGCAGCCCGCCGAGCGTGTGGTACTGGCCCTCGGCAGGCAGCGCCGGCAGCACCAGCCGCGCCTTGGCCTCGTCCACCGGCATCAGCCCGTCGAGCAGCAGCTCGCGCGCCTCCTCGCCTTCCGGCGTGTCGGCCGCCGGCGCGGCGTCCTCGGGGTCGCCCACGATCGCATCGAGCACGTCCGTCGCCGTCACCACCCCCTCGAAACTGCCGTATTCATCGAGCACGAGCGCGAGCCCCAGCTCGTCGTCGCGGAAACGCTCGAGCGCATCGAGCGCGGTGATCGTGTCGGGAATGACGATCGGCCGGGCCAGGACCGCCGCCAGATCGACCGCCGAGCCCCCGACCTTCTGCGCCAGCACGTCCTTCGCCCGCACCACCCCGACGACATTGTCCACCCGCCCGTCGCAGACCACGAAGCGCGACTGCGGGGAGGAGGCGATGGTGCGCAGGATCTCGGGCTCGCTGTCGGTGCGGTCGATCCATACCAGCTCGGTGCGCGGCGTCATGATCGCGCGCGCCGGCTTGTCGGCGAGGCGCAGGACGCGCTCGATCATGTCGCGCTCCTCGGTTTCGATCACGCCGCTGCGCTCGCCCTCGGCAAGCAGCACCTTCAGCTCCTCCTCGGTCACGTCCTCGCCCGGCCCCGTTCCCGCGCCGAGGCTGCGCAGCACCAGGTGCGATGCGGCCGAGAGCACCCACACCAGCGGCCAGCCGATCGCCGTCAGCGCCCGCACCGGGCGCGCCAGCAACATGGCGAAGCGCTCCGGCGCGCGCAGGGTCAGCTGCTTGGGCACCAATTCGCCGAGCAGCAGCGTCAGCAGCGTCACCACCAGCACGGAAAGGACCAGCGCGACGCTGCCGGCGACCGAGGCCGTGGCCGCGATCCGCGCCAGGTAGGGCTGCAGCGCGTGCGCGAGCGGATCGCCGCCGAATACGCCCAGCAACACCCCAACCAGCGTCACCCCGGCCTGCAGCACCGGAATGAAGCGGTCCGGCCGCTCGGCCAGCAGGCGCGCGCCGCTGGCGCCCGCCTCCCCGCGCGACTCCAGCGCCGCGAGCCGGGTACGGTTCGCCGAGACCAGTGCGATTTCGCTCATCGCCAGAAGGGCGTTGACCCCGATCAGCAACGCGACGATGAGAATATCCCAGACCGCCCGCATAACGCCCCTTCCGGCAACCGCCGCGTTTCGCTTGATGAGGCGCGCAGGATAGCGATCCCGGGGTTGCTGCGCGATGGTCCGGGCGCGAGGCCCGGCACATGCCGGGAGCACCAGGAGGAATCGGGAGATGACGCCATGAACACCCGCCTGCCGGCCGCGACCATCGTCCTCGGCGCGGCCGGGGTGCTGCCGTTCCTCGCCCTCGCCCTCGCCGCCCTGTCGCGCACGGGCGCGTCGGCGGAGCACCTGACCACCTGGCTGGTCGCCTATGGCGCGGTGGTGCTGTCCTTCCTCGGCGCGGTGCACTGGGGTTTCGTGCTGGGAGCCGAGCAGCCGCCGCGGGCCTGGCTGCGCATGGGCTTCGGCGTGCTGCCGGCCTTGGCCGGCTGGGCGGCCCTGTGGCTCGACATCGCCGCCGTGCCGGCAGGCGCGATCGCGCTTCTGATCGCCGCCTACCTCGCCGTCGCGGTCGTCGAGCGCAGCTTCTACATCCGCGGCTGGCTGCCACGCGGCTATCTCTGGCTGCGCTACATGCTGACCCTCGCCGTGGTGCTGATCCTTGCCACGGTGCTCACGCTGCGCCTGCTCGGCGCACATATCTTGCTCTAGGGAGATGTCGATGGACCGCGAGGCAGTGCTGGCGCGGCTGCGCGCCGCGCGCGTCGTGCCGGTGGTGCGCATGCAAAACACGGCCAACGCCGCGCGCGCGGTGAGCTGGCTGCGCGAGGCGGGGCTCGGCGTGTTCGAGATCACCATGACGGTGCCGGGCGCCATCGAGCTCATCGCGCAGCTGGCGCGCGATCCGGCCCTGCTGGTCGGCGCCGGCACCGTGCCGGACGCCACGGCCGCGCGCGCCTGCCTCGCCGCCGGGGCGCGTTTCGTGGTCGCGCCATGGGTCGATGCGAGCCTCGCCGAACCCTGCAGGCAAGCCGGTGGCACGCTGATGCTGGGCGCGATGACGCCGAGCGAGGTGCGCGCGGCGCTCGCCGCCGGAGCCGACGTGGTGAAGATCTTCCCCGCCTCCTCCGCCGGCGGCCCGGCGCACATCAAGGCGCTCGCTTCCGTCTTCCCGGGCGTGGCGTTCTGCCCGACCGGCGGCATCGCGCCCGGCCAGGTCGCGACCTATCTCGAGGCCGGCGCCGCCTTCGTGGGCATCGGCGGTGCGCTGGT
>JAGWQN010000134.1 GCA_028869995.1 Rhodospirillales bacterium | reverse complement strand
TAGTGGCCCTTGCGGTTCTTCTTGATGCGGTAGGCGAGGCTGCGCAGGCCCCAGTATTCGCGCTTGGCGACCTTGCCGCCCTCGCCCTCGAACTGGGTGGCGATGCCATCGGCGATGGCCTCGACCTGCTGCTGCGTCACATCGTTGCGTGCGATGTACACGCATTCATAGAGCGGCATGTGCACTCCCTCTGGCTTGTCTCCGCCCCGACCCCGCAGGCGGGGTCCGCGCCAGGATGGCGCGCGGGCATAGCCGCACGGGGGCCGTCCCCGGGCGGCAGGGTGGCGCGGCTTATACGGGGATTTGCCGCCGATGCAAGCCGACGGGGCAGATGCCTCAGGAAGAGCCGCCGCCGACACTCACCCCGATCAGGATCGCCGCGAGCAGGAACAGGCCAGCGACCAGGAAGACGATGCGAAACAACATCAGCTCGCGCCGGCTCGGCGGGCTGGCATAGCGCGGTGGCGGCACGGCGGGCTTCGGGTCTGGCGGGGCCGGCGCGCTCATCGCGGCCTCAGGCGGCGGAGGCCAGCGGCCGCGACCAGGGGCCGAGCTCGGCGGCCTCCCCCGCCCGCGCCACCATGAAGCCGCCGACCGGCACCGCATGCCAGTCCTCACGATGGTCGTCGATCGGCTCGGAGACGATCGTCAGTCCGGCCTCGTCCTCGCGCCAATAGAGCGTGGCCGGCTTGTCGTCGGAAGCCCAGCGGAACGCCCAGACACTCTCGCCGTCGGTCAGCGCCGCGGTGAAGCGCAGCGCCTCGCGGATGCCCTCGGCCAGCATCATCGCGCGGATGCGCGCAAGCGTGGTCGCCAGCGCCCCCGGCGGGTCGGCCTCCAGCCCTTGCGCCATCGCCGCGAGCAGGATCGCCTCCGAGTCGGTGGTGCCCTGGCGAGCCGCATAAAGCTCGTCGGGGATCATCGCCTCGATGCGCCGGCGCAGCCGCGACCAGCCGCCGATCTGGCCATTATGCATGAACATGAACCGGCCGACGACGAAGGGGTGGCAGTTGGAACGCGAGGTCGCGGTGCCGGTTGAGGCGCGGATATGCGCGAAGAACAGGCCTGAGCGCACCTGCTGGCAAAGCGAGCGGAGATTTTCGTCGGACCAGGCGGGACAGACCTCGCGATACAGACCCGGTGTCGGCCGCTCGCCGTACCAGCCGATGCCGAAACCGTCGCCGTTGGTGCCGGTCTTGGCCTCCTGCGCGTGCAGCGACTGGTCGATGAGCGAGTGGGACGGGGCGGAGACCAGCTCCTCCAGCAGGATCGGGCTGCCGCGATAGGCGAGGAATCGGCACATCAGGCGTACTCCGGAGCGCACGGGGCGGGAGGGCGCAACGGCGTTCCCGCGTTTGACACCAACTTGGGGCGAAACTAAGCGCGCCGCCAGCCATCAGACCAGCCAATCGGGGGAGATCAGCCATGGCCGTTTATGCGTTCCTGTTTCCGGGCCAGGGCAGCCAGGCGCCCGGCATGGCCAGGGACCTCGCCGCCGCCTTCCCCGCCGCCCGCGAGGTGCTCGAGGAGGTGGATGAGGCGCTGGGCCAGCATCTGTCGCGCCTGATGGCCGATGGGCCCGCGGAGGAGCTGACGCTGACGGAGAACGCGCAGCCGGCGCTGCTGGCGCACGCCATGGCCGTGGTGCGGGTTCTGGAGCGCGAGGGCGGCAGGCCGGTCGCGGGGACCGCGGCGCTGGTCGCCGGCCATTCCCTCGGCGAATACGCGGCGATCGCCGCCGCCGGCGGGTTCGCGGTCGCCGATGCGGCACGGCTGCTGCGGCTGCGCGGCCAGGCGATGCAGCGCGCGGTGGCACCGGGCGTCGGCGCCATGGCCGCCCTGCTCGGCGCCGAACTCGCCCAGGTGACGGAGATCTGCGCCGAAGCGGCGGCGGTGCCGGCGCCTGCGGGTGGACACGAGGTCATCGGCGTCGCCAACGATAACGGCGGCGGCCAGGTCGTGGTCTCGGGCCATGCCGGCGCGGTCGACCGCGCGATCGACATCGCCAAGGCGCGGGGCATCAGGCGGGCGATGAAGCTGCCGGTCTCCGCCCCCTTCCATTGCGCACTGATGGCGCCGGCCGCCGATGTCATGGCCGAGGCCCTGGCGAAGACGCCGCCGCGAGCGCCGCTGGTGCCCGTGGTCGCCAACGTCACCGCGGCCAAGGCGACGCAGCCCGCCGACCTGGTGCGGCTGCTGGTCGAACAGGTCACGGCGACGGTACGCTGGCGCGAGAGCATCCAGGCGATGGCGGCACTGGGGGTGGACACCTTCATCGAACTGGGCAGCGGCAAGGTCCTCACCGGGCTGATGAAGCGGCTGCTGCCGGAGGCGCGCGCCGTCGCCGCGGGAACGCCGGCCGAGATCGAAGAACTCCTCAAAATCTTTTAGGAACAATATGATGTTCAGATTGGATGGGAAAGTGGCGCTGGTCACGGGCGCCTCCGGGGGCATCGGCGCCGCGATTGCGCGGACGCTGGCGGCACAGGGCGCGACGGTGGTGCTCTCGGGCACGCGCCTGGCGGCCCTGGAGACCCTCGCCGCCGAGCTTGGCGGCATGGCGGGTGCGGCCGCAGCGCATGTCTGCCCCGCCGATCTCGCCGATCCCGCGGCGGCGGACGCCCTGGTGGCGGCGGCGGAGGCGAAGGCCGGGCCGGTCGGCGTGCTGGTCAACAATGCCGGGCTGACGCGCGACATGCTGGCGCTGCGGATGAAGGACGAGGACTGGGCCCGGGTGCTCGAGGTCGATCTCGCCGCGCCGTTTCGCCTCGCCCGCGCGGCGCTGCGGGGGATGCTGCGCCGCCGCGCCGGGCGCATCATCTCGATCGGCTCGATCGTGGGCGCGACCGGCAATCCGGGCCAGGCCAACTACGCCGCCGCCAAGGCGGGGCTGATCGGCATGACCAAGGCGCTGGCGCAGGAAGTCGCCTCGCGCGGCGTCACGGTGAACGCGGTGGCGCCCGGCTTCATCGCCACGCCGATGACCGATGTCCTCGCCGAAGAGCAGAAAACGAAACTGGCGCAGGCGATTCCGCTCGGCCGACTCGGCGCGCCGGAGGACGTTGCCGCTGCGGTCCTCTATCTGGCCAGCGACGAGGCCGGCTGGGTCACAGGGGCGACACTGCACGTGAATGGCGGTATGGCGATGATCTGAGGGCGACGAGCCGAGGCCGGTTGGCGGCTCCGGAGGCGTGTGCTAAGCGCCGCGCCGCCGCGAGGCTGCAACGGAATCGTCGTCGTCGGATAGTGACGCGTCTTCCAGGCCATCGTCGGGCCCGAGACGCAACCAAGACTGACAGACGCGACCCAACAGACAGAACGGAACCAAAGAGATGAGCGAGATCGCCGACAAGGTGAAGAAGATCGTGGTCGAGCAGCTCGGTGTCGAGGAGAGCAAGGTGACGCCCGAAGCCTCCTTCATCGACGACCTCGGAGCGGACAGCCTCGACACGGTGGAGCTGGTGATGGCCTTCGAGGAGGCCTTCAGCGTCGAGATTCCCGAGGACGCCGCCGAGAAGATCAGCACCGTGAAGGATGCCATCGACTACATCGAGAAGCAGAAGGCCGCCTGAGGCGGCGGCCGTCGGGGGAAGCGCGATGCGGCGCGTGGTGGTCACCGGCATGGGCATCGCCTGCCCGCTGGGGCTCGGGGTCGAGCATGTCTGGAAGCGGCTGATCGCCGGCGAGAGCGGCATCGGGGCGATCCAGTCCTTCGATGTCGCCGAACTGCCGGCGAAGATCGCGGGTGAGATTCCCCGCGGCAGCAAGGCTGAAGGCAAGCTCGACATCGCCGAGTGGATCCCGGTGAAGGACCACAAGAAGATGGACCGCTTCATCCAGTACGCGCTGGTGGCGGCCACCGAGGCGGTCGAGGATTCCGGCTGGATGCCCGCGGACGAGGAATCACGCTGCGAGACCGGCGTGATGATCGGCAGCGGCATCGGCGGGCTCGAGACCATCTACGAGGCCTCGGTGCAGGTGCACTCCGGCAAGGCGCGCCGGCTGTCGCCGTTCTTCATCCCCTCGGCGCTGATCAACCTGGCTTCCGGCCACGTGTCGATCCGATTCGGCTTCAAGGGCCCCAACCACAGCGTCGTCACCGCCTGCGCCACCGGCGTCCACGCGATTGGCGATGCGGCGCGGCTGATCGGCTTCGGCGACGCCGAGGTCATGGTGGCCGGCGGCGCCGAATCGGCGGTGAATCATATCGGCATCGCCGGCTTCTGCGCGAGCCGCGCCCTGTCCACCAGCTTCAACGAGACGCCGACCAAGGCGTCCCGTCCCTGGGACCGCGACCGCGACGGCTTCGTCATGGGCGAGGGTGCCGGGATCGTGGTGCTCGAGGAGTACGAGCACGCCAAGCGGCGTGGCGCCAAGATCTATGCCGAGATCGGCGGCTACGGCCTGTCCGGCGACGCCCATCACATCACCGCGCCGGCGGAGCACCACGACGGCGCCTTCCGTGCGATGCGCGCGGCGCTGCGCAACGGCGGGCTGACGCCGGAGCAGATCCAGTACGTCAACGCCCACGGCACCTCGACGCCGCTGGGCGACGATCTGGAACTCGAGGCGGTGGAGCGGTTCTTCGGCGCCTCCGCGAAGGGGCTCGCGATGTCCTCCACCAAATCGGCAACCGGGCACCTGCTCGGCGCGGCGGGAGCGATCGAGGCGATCTTCTCGGTTCTGGCCGTGCGCGACCAGGTGGCGCCGCCGACACTCAACCTGGACCACCCGAGCCAGGAAAGCGTGATCGACCGCGTCGCCCACCACGCCCAGCAGCGCAAGATTACCGCGGCCCTGTCCAACAGCTTCGGCTTCGGCGGGACCAACGCCTCGATCATCTTCAAGCAGGCGAGCTAGTCGACGCGCACGATGCGCCGGCTGCTCGCGGCCCTCGCGGCCCTGGCCGTGATCGCGGCGGTGGCCGGGGGCGGAGCGTGGTATGCCCGCCGGCGCTACGTGGCCCCGGGGCCTCTCGCCGCCGCGCGCGACGTGGTCGTGCCGCCCGGCACGATCCGCTCGATCGGCGCGGTGCTGAAACGCGAAGGGGTGATCGCAAACCCGCTCTGGTTTCGTGCCGCCGCGGAGCTGACCTCCCGTCAGGGGCCCCTGCGGGCAGCGGAGTTTGCGTTCCCCGCCCATGCCAGCCTGGCGGCCGTGCTCGGCGTGCTGCGCCACGCCCGGCCGGTGGAGCACCCCGTCACCATCGCCGAGGGCCTGACGGCCGCGGCGATCGCCCGCGAGCTGGCAGCCACCCCGTTTCTTGCCGGTCCCGCCCCGGTGCCGCCCGAGGGCGCCGTGCTGCCGCAGACCTATGACGTGACGCTGGGCACGCCGCGGACGGCGCTGCTGGCACGCGCGGAGGCGGCGATGCGCACGACACTGGCCAGGGTCTGGGCCGGTCGCGCGCCGGACCTGCCCCTCACCTCACCCGAACAGCTCCTCACCCTGGCCAGCATCGTCGAGCGCGAAACCGCCCTGCCGGCGGAGCGCGCGCACATCGCCGGGGTCTTCATCAACCGGCTGCGGCTGGGCATGCCGCTGCAATCGGACCCCACCGTCGCCTACGCCGTCTCCGGCGGGCAGGCGATCGACGGCGCCACGCTCACCACGGCCGACCTGCGCGTCGCCTCGCCCTACAACACCTATCGCGTCAAAGGCCTGCCGCCGGGACCGATCTGCTCGCCCGGCCTCGCCTCGCTGCAGGCGGCGGCCCATCCGCTGGCGACGAAGGATCTCTACTTCGTCGCCAACGGCACCGGCGGCCATGCCTTCGCCGCCACCCTCGCGCAGCACGACATCAACGTCGCCCACTGGCGGGCGCTGCAGAAGTCATCCTCGGGCGGACGCTGAGCCTGCCCGGCGCAGGCCGGCGGCCTCAGGCGGTCGGCATCCAGACTTCGGGGATAAACCGATAGCCCTCGCTCGCCTTGACGACATGGCCGAAGGTGGGGAAGTCGAGATGCATGCCGCACACGCGCAGGCGGTCGGCGCTCGCCATGTCGAAGACGCGAGCCCGCGTGGCCCGGGCCTGCTCGACATCGGTGTCGAACAGCATGCCGGCCTTCGGCTCACGGAACTGCAGGCCGGGCAGGTGCACGACGTCGCCCCAGATCAGCAGCGCGTCGTTGCCCTGGTCGAGCAGCCAGCCGCTGTGCCCGGGCGTGTGCCCCGGGAAATGCCGGGCGCGCAGGCCGGGTACGGCCTCCTGGCCGTCCTTCACCAGCTTGAGGCGGCTGCGATACGGCGCGAGCGCGGTCCGAGCGATCGCGAAAGCCCCCTTCGCAGCCTCCGGCGCCGCCGCCTCGCGCGCCTCGTCGAGCCAGTAACCCGCCTCGGCCTCGTGCATCACGATCTCGGCTTCGGGAAAGTAGGCGGCGCCATGCTCGTCGATCAGCCCGCTGACATGGTCCACATGCGCGTGGGTGATGAGGACCGTGCGGATGGCACTGGCCTCGATGCCCAGGCGAGCGAGGCGCGCGCGCACCTGCCCGCCGCCCATGTTCGCGCCGACTCCGGTGTCCACGAGGACATGCTGGCCGCCGACGGTGACGAGAAAGGCGTTGACGGTAATCCGCGCCGGCAGGCGGCGGAAATTGCCGCTCAGGATCGCATCCGCCTCCGCCGCGGTAAGGCCGGCGACCACCCCCGTCCCGGCTTCGAAAACCAGGTCGTTGAGCGCCGTGACGGTGGCGCTGCCAACGGTCAGGTGGTGGATGCCGGAGTTGATGTTCTGCACGGTCGGCTCCTTCTTGGTCTCAAGGTCAATTCTGTGACTCAGCGGGGATCGCGCAAGCCTTGCCCCCGGAAGTCGGGCTTGCCGCCCTGGCGGGCCAGCAGCGCGAGCGCCCACGGCGCCGGCAGCGCCCCTATGGCACGCGCGAGGGCCGCCATCCACCACGGAAAGGCGATCCGCGCCCGCCCCCGCGCGAGACCGCGCAGGATGATCGCGGCGGCGCGCTCCGCGGGCATCAGGCCGGGCATCGGATAGGGGTTCCCCGCCGTCATCGGCGTCGCGATGAAACCGGGGCAGACACTGGCGAGATGGATGCCCGCGCGGCGCGCCGCCGGAGCGTGGCCCAGCACCCAGGCATCCACCGCCGCCTTCGAGGCGGCATAGGCGGGCGCCCCCGGGGCGGGGATGAACGCAGCCACCGAGGCGATCGCGGCGATGGTGCCGCGCCGGCCGTCGGCGCCCCTCTCCTGCCCCGCCATCAGGTCGAGGGCCGGCCAGACGGTGTTGAGCACGCCCTCGAGGTTGACCGCGAACAGGGCGCGGGCCTGCGCCTCCGACTCGGCGCCCGAGGTACCCGTGCCGGCGGAGATCCCGGCATTGGCGACCACGAGATCGAGCCGCCGCTCACGCCCGGCGGTGGCGATCCAGGCGCGCATCGCCCGCTCGTCGCGTACATCGGCGCGGCACGTGTGCACTGCCGCGCCACGGTCGCGGCAGGCCGCCGCGACCGCCGCCAGCCGCGCCTCGTCACGGCCGCCGAGATGCAGGACGCCGTCGGGATCGGCCAGCGCCAGGGCCAGCGCCGCGCCGATTCCGCTCGACGCACCGGTGATGAGCGCGGAGCGCATGTTGGGTCTCAGCATCCGGACTGATACAACACGTTTATGCAGCAGAAGGCATCGGCGCCCGCGACGCAATCCCGGGGGCCATCAGCGGGCGCGGCGAGCCCGGCCGCGCACGCCGGCAAGGTTCAATCCATGACCGGCTTCGGCCGCGCCGACGGCACCGCGGGCGGCCACGGTTTCGTTTGGGAGTTGCGCAGCGTCAACGGGCGCGGCCTCGACCTGCGCCTGCGCCTGCCGCCGGGCTGCGACGCGCTGGAGCCGGCGCTGCGCGAGGCGGCGGGACAGCTGAAGCGGGGCAACGTCTCGGCGACGCTGACGCTGGTGCGCGAAGCCGAGGCGAAGGTGGCGATCGACAACGCGGCGCTGGACCAGGCGCTGGCGGCGGCGACCGCGCTCGCCGCGCGCATCGCCGGCGCGCCGCCGCCGCGGGCGGAGGCGCTGCTGGCACTGCCGGGGGTGATGCGGGCGGGACGCGAGGAGTTCGACCCTGCCGCCGACGAGACGGCGGCGGCGTCCCTGCGCGAGGGGTTTGCCACGGCGCTGGCAGCCCTGCTCGCGGCACGCCTGGCGGAGGGTGCGCGGCTGGCGGAGGTCGTCGGCCGGCTGCTCGACGAGATCGCCGCCCTGCGCGAACGCGCCGAGGCGGAGGCGGCGGACCAGCCGCGGCTGCATCGCGAGCGCCTGGCGGAATCGCTGCGCCAGTTGCTCGGCGCCACGCCGCCGGTCGCCGAGGAACGCCTGGCGCAGGAAATCGCCCTCCTCGCCACGCGCTCGGACGTGCGCGAGGAACTGGACCGGCTGGCGGCGCATCTCGCGGCCGCACGCGCGCTGCTCGCCGAGGGCGAGGCGATCGGGCGCAAGCTCGACTTCCTGGTGCAGGAGTTCCTGCGCGAAGCGAACACGCTGTGCAGCAAATCCGCCTCCGCGGCCCTCACCACCACGGGGCTGGCACTGAAGGCGGCGATCGAGCAGCTTCGCGAGCAGGTGCAGAACATTGCCTGAGATCGCCCGCCGCGGCCTGTGCCTGGTGATCGCCGCCCCCTCGGGTGTCGGCAAGACCACGATCGCGCAGGCGATGCTGGCCGCCGACACCACGCTCATCCGTTCCGTCAGCGTCACGACACGGCCACCGCGGCCGGGCGAGGCGGACGGGCGTGACTACCACTTCATCGACGATACCCGCTTCGCCGCGATGCAGCGCCAGGGCAAGCTGCTGGAATGGGCCGGCGTGTTCGCCCGCCAGTACGGAACGCCGCGCGCCCCCGTCGAAGCGGCGATCGCGGCCGGCCGGGACATCGTGCTGGCCATCGACGTTCAGGGCCATGCCCTGGTGCGCGCCGCCCTGCCCGGCGACGTGGTCGGCCTGTTCGTGCTGCCGCCCTCGATGGCCGAGTTGGCGCGCCGGCTCGACAGCCGCGCCGCCGACAGCGCCGAGCAGATCGCAACCCGGCTGGTGACGGCCCGCCAGGAGATGGCGCGCGCGGTGGAATTCGACCACGTGCTGGTCAACGATGACCTCGACACCACGATCCGGCGCGCGCAGGCGGTGCTGGAGGCGGCGCGCTGCGCGCGTGCGCGCCTGTGCGGCCTCGGCACCTTCGTCGCCGAACTCGGCTGACAGCGCGCGGCCGCGATGGCGCAACTGCTGGGTATCGTTGCCCCCGTCTTCGTGCTGATCGGCCTCGGCTGGGTCTCGATCCAGCGCGGCTGGACCGACCGGGCGGGCGCGAGGGGACTGACCAACTTCGCCTATTTCGCCGCGATGCCGGCGCTGCTGTTCGATTCCATTGCCGCGGCACCGCCGCTGCACCTCGTCCACGTCGCGGGCAGCTTTCTCCTCGGCGCCGTCGCGTTGTTCTTCGTCGTGATGCTGCTGGCGCGCCGGCTCGGCGGGCAGGCCCTGGCGCCCGCGGCGATGTTCGGCCTCACCGGCGTCTACGGCAACACGGTGATGATGGGCGTGCCGGTGATCCAGGCAGCCTATGGCGCGGAGGGGGTTGCGAACCTGCTGGCGGTGGTGGCGTTTCATTCCGCAGTCCTGCTGCCGCTCGCGACGGTCATGATCGAGACCGGCCAGGGCGTGCGGCCGGGCCTGGTGCAGACGGTGCGCTCGGTGGGACGCGGCCTGTTCACCAACCCCGTGGTGCTCGCGGTGCTGGTGGCCATGGCCTGGCGCGCGACGGCGCTGCCCGTTCCCGCGCCGCTGCACGCCCTGCTGCACCTGCTCGGCGGCGCCGCGCCGGCGGTATCGCTGTTCTGCCTGGGCGCCGCCCTGCCGCCGCCGGGCATGCTGGGCGGGCATCTCGGCCGCAACGGCCTGGGGCTCGGCCTGGCCGCCCTGACCAAGCTCGCAGTGCTGCCCGCGGTCGTCGGGCTGATCGCGCATGCGGCCGGGGTGCACGGGGTCGCGTTCGCGACCGTCATCCTCGCCGCGGCGATGCCGACCGGTGCAAACGCCTTCCTGCTGGCGCGACGCATGGACACGATGGCCGAGAACACCGCCGCGGAGGTGCTGCTGTCCACCATCCTCTCGCTCGTGACGCTGACCCTGCTGCTGTCGTGGCTGCGATGAAGCCTGCACTCGTTGCGCCGCTTCTCGGCTGCCTGCTGCTGGCGCTGCTGGCGGCGGCGGGCTGGTTCCATACCGCGGTGGCGCCCGACACCGCGGGCTACCTCGCCGCGGCGCGGGCCGCCGACCCGCTCGGCGTGGCGCGGCTGCCGCTCTACGGCTGGATCGCGGGATGGATGCTGGCGCACGCGAGCGCGCTGCTGGCCTGGGCGCAGGCGGGCGTGTTCCTCGGCGGGGCTGCGCTGCTCGTTGCGTCCTTGCAACGCATCGGCGCCTCGCGCGCCGCCGCTTTGGCGATGGGAATTGCCATCGGCGCCTCGACGATGCTGCTGCTCTGGGCACGCGACGCGGTGCCCGAAGTCGCCGGACACGGCTTCCTGTTCATGGGCTTTGCGGCAGCACTTCTCGCATCGGATGGCTCGCTGCTCTGGGTGCTGCCGGCCGCCCTGGCGGTGACGATGGCCTGGGCGCTGGTGCCCGCCCTGCTCGCCTTCGTGGTGCTGCCGGCGGCCCTGCCTCTGCTGCTGCCGAGGCGCCGCCCCGTCCGGCGCTGGGCGCGCGCGCTGCTGCTGCTCGCCGCGATGCTGGCACCCGCGGGCGGGCTGTCGGCATGGCGCGCCGTGCGCGAACATTCGCCGATCGTCGTCTCCTTCGGCGGCTTCCAGATGTCGGGGATGGCAGCACTGATGCTCACGCCCGGCATCGCCGCCCGGCTGCCGCCGGCGCTGCGGCCGACCGCCGCGGCGCTCCTCGCGGCGCGCACCCGGCTCGAGCAGGCCGGCACCGCGATCGCGCTACCGAGGAACTCGCATGGCGTGCGCTCCTTTCCCTCGGCGGCCGTGCTCTACTTCGACGTGCTGGCGCGAACCCACGACGCGGTGCTCTACGGCGCCGTCCTGCCGCTGCGTGGCGCCCACGAATCCTGGCCGCATTTCGATTCGAGAATGGAACGTTTTACGATCGCGGTGCTGCGCGCAGCCCCGGTCGATTACGCTGCCTGGGTATTGGGTGCGACGGCGCGCGCGGTCGGCCACGCGCTGGTGCTGAACCCTGTGCTCGTGCTGGCCGCGGCCGCTCTCCTCGGCCTCGCCCTGCGGCGGGCGCTTTCGAACCCGCCGGCCGATGGGCAGGGTCCGTCGCCGGGCGCGGACCGCGCGCGGGATTGGGCCATCCTACTGCCGTTGATCGGCCTCTATACGCTGGGCACGATGGCGCCGATCGTGCTCGTCACCTTCCCCGCCGGGCGCTACGTCGACAGCGCCGACCTGATGCTTGCCGCCGTGCCGCTGCTCGGGGTCATGCGGCTGTGGCCGCGACGAGCCGCGCCAGACGCTCGAATTCCCCGACCGTGAGCGTCTCCGCGCGGCGCTCGGGCGCGATCGCGGCGCGGGCGAGCAAGGCCTCGCCGCCGAGCGGACGCAGCGCCCCGCGCAGCATCTTGCGTCGCTGCCCGAAGGCGGCGGCGGTGAGCTTCTCCATCGCGGCGAACAGCTCCGCCGGCGGCTGCTCCGCGCGCGGGCGGATGCGCACCACCGCCGACCATACTTTCGGAGACGGAACAAAAGCCCGCGGCGGCAGGCGCATCACGATGCGAGCCTCCGCCAGCCATTGCGTGAGCACGCCAAGCCGGCCATAGGCGCCGCTGCCCGGTGCGGCGACAGTGCGCTCGGCGACCTCGAGCTGAAACATCAGCAGCATCTGTTCCCATGCCGCCGCCTGGCGCAGCCAGCCGACCAGCAGCGGCGTCGCGATGTTGTAGGGCAGGTTGGCGACGATCTGCCGTGGCGACGCCACGCGCGCCGTGAGGTCGAGCGCCAGCGCGTCGCCTTCGACGACGCAGAGCCGCGGGTCGTCGGCCAGTTCCGAAACCGCGGCCACGGCGCGCGGGTCGCGCTCGATCGCGACGACGCGCCTGGCATTGGTGCCCAGCAGCGCGCGCGTCAGACCGCCGGGTCCCGGCCCGACTTCGACCACCTCGCGTCCCGTCAGGTCGCCCGCCTCGCGCACGATGGCGGCGGTGAGGTTCAGGTCGAGGAGGAAGTTCTGCCCGAGCGCACGGCGCGCCGCGAGCCCGTGGCGCGCGATGACACGCGCCAGTTCGCCGCCCGGCGCCTCCGCCGGCCTGGTGTCAGAAGCGGCGATCGATCACCGCCCGCCGCTCGAGGTCGCGGATCATCTGCCGCGAGGCCAGCTCGAAGCGCTGCGCCAGGATCTGCTCCTCGATCGCCCGCCGGCTGTCCATCGCCGGCGCTACGGCCGGGACGGGGCCGGGCACCGGCGCCACAGCGGCTCCCGACCCAGGTGGAGCCGGAGGCGCGCCGATCACGCGCGTCGCGTTCAGGGTGACGATCACTTCCCCGCCCGGCACATGGATCGGGTTGCTGATCGCGCCCGGCGGCATTTCCTTGACCACGCGCAGCACCTCGGGGTCCAGCTGGTTGGCCTGAACCCAGCCGAGGTTGCCGCCAGCCAGCGCGGACTGGCTCTGGCTGAACTGCACCGCGATGAGCGGGAACGGGGCGCCGAGGCGCAATTGCTGGATGATGAGGTCGGCAACACCCGCCGCCTGCCGCTGCTGGCGCGCCCCCTGGGCGGGCAGGAAGATCTCGCCGACATTGTATTCCGTCTGGCCCGCTTCGGCACGTAGCGCCGCCTCGCGATCGGCGATATCGGCCGCGCTGACGATGGCGCGGCTGCCCAGTGCCTGGCGCACCGCCAGCCCCCAGCCGATCTGCGCGCGCAGCTGGTTGAGCAGCGTGGAGGGTTCGATGCCGGCGGCTGCAAGGCGCTGCAGCAGGCTGCCGGGCGGCATGTGGTTGCGATCCTCGATGGATGCGATGGCCCGGCGCACCGCCGCCTCGGGGACGGCGATGTGGCGGCGGCGCATCTCCTGTTCGCGCAGCGTCTCGTCGATCAGCTCGCGTTCGATCGGCGCGGTGAGACGGTCGAGGATGGCGGGCGTCATCGGCAGGCCGACCGAGGCGGCGAGCAGGCGGCGGCGGTTGTCCACGTCGGCCAGCGTGATCGCCTGGCCGTTGACTGTGGCGACGATGGCCGCGGCCTGCGACGGCGAGAGGCGATCGACCAGCGGCACGTGCGCCGCTGGCGCCTGCGCCGCGGCGGGCATCGGCACCGAGGCGAGCAGCAGGGCAGCGAGGCCGAGCGCGGGAGCGGCGGCGGTGGCTCGCACGGGGGCGAGGGCTGGACGGATCAGGCGAGGCATAGCGAACTCCCTGCGGCAGGCGGCTGACCGGTTGGCGCCGATGCGGCTCATGAGGCGTTGAAGCCGAAGGCGCCGACGGTTTTGAAGGTGATCTGGAACAGGATCACGGTGTTACCGTGGTCGTTGTTGAGCGAGGTATAGCGGCGGAAGAAATTCAAATCGACGCCGAGGCAGGAATTCTCCCAAGCCGCGTCGAACCCGGCGGCCACCGGCTTGTCCAGCTGGATATCCTGTCGGAGATAGCCCGAAAGCCTGAAGTTCGCGATATGGGTGCTGGCGCCGGCGGTGATTTCGTTTCGAGGCAGCATCGTCACCGGCTGGCCCGGCGGGTTGTCGTAGAGCCCATAGGGCGTGTTGTAGGAATAAATGTAGCCGCCGAACACGCGCAACCTGTCACTGCCGACACTGGCCAGGGCATCCGCGTAGCGGATACGCCAGTTGCTGCGATCGAAGCGTTGACGCGAGGTGACATCGAAGAAGGGACCCGGCGACCAGGACAGGTGGCTGACGATATCGGTCCGTGTGCCGTCGAGCCCCGAGCCGATCGGGAAAGCGTTGTCGCGCCGCAGCCGGAAGCCCTCGCCCACCAGCGCATCGAAGGTTCCCGCCGGCGAGTACCACGCGCCATGGAGCGCGACATTGGCCCGCGGCCCGCCCTCGAGCCGGTCGATGCCCGCGAAGCGGTTGAGCGCGAACAGATTGGCATCGGTGAAAGTCAGGGCGAGGCTGTCCTCGTTGGGGATGCGCGTGACGATGTAGTTGCTGCCGTTGGGGGCGAGGATGATCTGCGCGATCGGCTCGATCACCTGCGTGCCCCAGCTTCCGGCGTCGCGCGAGAAGGGCCAGCGCAGCATCACCGCGGCACTGGGCATCGCCTGCGCGCTGCTGACATCGCCATGGCTGCCGTAGTTCGGCTGGTCGTTGAATTTGCGGGCACTGTATACGGCACTGTCGACATGCAGCCGGACGCTCCAGAGGTCGCCGAGGGTGCCGGTGAAGGGCCGCTGCCAGTCGAGCGACAGCCGGCCGCGCGCGGTATCGGTGCCGTTGTCGCGCATCACGTTGAACGCATCGGTGCGCACGCCGAGCCGCCCGCCGAGAATGTCCGGCTGGCTCACGAAATCGTATTCCGCGCGCGGCAGCACGAAGGGCAGCTTGCTGCTGTCCTGGCTGGTGGCGAGCCCCTGGTAGAAGCGGGTGTCGACGCGCGCGTAGGCTCCCTGCCCGAAGCCCTCGAGATAGATCCGGCTGGTGAGAACGGAGGCGACGTTCTGGATCTTGAAGTCGCGAACATAGCTCGCCGAACTCGCCCGCTGCAGGTCGAAACCCCAGCGCCAGGTATCGTTGATGGCGAAATCGCCCTTGGCATCGATGTTGGCGCCGGCCGAATTGTTGTAGCGGGCCAGCGAGCCGTCGACGGAGAGGCGGCCGCTGTTGAAGGCGCGGCGGTACTGGAACTCGAGCCCGGGCCCGTTGCCGCTGGCGATGACGGGCGTGAGCGTCGCGTCCTGCTGGCCGTCGATCGCCCAGAAATAGGGAACGCGGACGAAGGCGCCGAGCGCCCTCGAATAGCCGAAGCTGGGGACGAGCAGCCCCGAGGCACGCTTCTCCGAAGGATCGGGATGCGTGAGATAGGGCAGCCAGAACACGGGCACGCCGTAGATCTCGATCACCGCGTCGCGGTACTCGATGCGCTTGTGGTCGAGGTCCTGGATCGCGTCACGGGCGCGGATCGCCCAGAGTGGCGGGCGATCGGGATGCGCGGCGCAGACCGGACAGGTGCTGTAGACCACGCGCGACAACTCGTTGAGGCGGCCGTCGATGCGTTCGGCCCCGTTCGCGGCGAGCTTGCCGCCCTGCTGCAGGGTCGCGCGCAGGTCCTTGAGCACCCCGTTCTTCATGTTGTCCGACAGCTCGGCATAGTCGCTGAACACGACCTGTCCGCCAGGCTCGAGCAGGACGACATGCCCCTTCGCCGCGGCCACCCCGGTGCGGCGATCGTAGGTGACGGTGTCGGCCATCAGCACGCGGTCGGCCTGCCACAGCTCGACATGGCCGGACAGTTCGGCAATCCCGGTGCTGCGGTCGTAGCTCGCCCGGTCGGCCTGGTAGAAGACCGGCGCATTGCGCGCGACGGGCGCGATCGGACCGACGACACCACGCTCGCCGCCGGCGGGCGTAAAGCTCTGGGCCAGCGCGATGCCGGGCAGGGTCTGCCCCAGCAGCAGCGCCGCGGCGAGGACGCCGCGCAGACGGCGGGCAGCACGGTTCGCGACCATCGTCTCAGCCGTCCTCGAGATGCAGCAGCAGCGCGGTCGCCAGCAGCAACCCCGAGGCGGCCGGCGCCCAGGCCGCCAGCAACACCGGCAGCGTGCCGGCATCGCCGATCTGCTCGGCGAACTTGGCGACCATGAACAGTGCGAAGCCGGCGACGACGCCGCTGCCCAGCATCCGCCCGACGCCCCCGCGCCGCTGCGGTCGCATCGAGAACCCGGCAGCGAGCAGCGCCATCGTGCCGGCCAGGAGCGGCAGGGCCAGCAGCGACTGGAAGTGCAACCGGTGCCGCACGGTGGAGAAACCGGATCGTTTCAGCAAGCGAATGAAACCCGGGAGCGCCCAGACCCCGAACGTATCGGGCGAGGCGACGCTCTCCTGCACACGGCGGACCGTCATGTCGGTGGCAAGCTCCAGGTTGGCCGGCGGCGTCGGCGGGTTGCCCGGGGTGAGAACGCGCGCGGCAGCGAGGCGCCAGGTCCCGTGCACGAGTTGCGCGGGCCCCGCTTCGATGCGGTCGAGCAGCGCGTTGTGGCCATCGAGGCGGAACACCGTCACGTGCGCCGCCGTGAGACGGCCGTGCACGAGGGCCACCCCCGAGGCGTGCAGGATGGCGATGCCGTCCGCCACGAGACCGCGATCGGCCTGGCGCACCCAGAGCTGCTCGCCGGCAAGCGCGAGCCCGCCGCCGTCGGTGCGCAGATAGGCCGCGTCTAGAGCGTCGGCGCGCGCGCGCATCGCCGCCGAGACGGGGCTCATCACCGCCGTCGCGAAGGCGCCGAGGAGGATGGCGCTGCACACCGGCCCGGCCAGGAACTGCCAGACGGAGACGCCCGCGCTGCGCACCACGACGAGCTCGTGCGAGCGCGCCAGCCGCCAGAAGGCGACGATGCCGCCCAGCAGGATGGCGAACGGCAGCACCTCCATCATCATCCACGGCACGCGCAGCAGCGCCATCTCGCCGACGATGCCCAGCGTCGCGGCCGGCTTGGTCTCGCTGCGGCGCAGCAGCTCGACGAAATCGAACAGCACCAGGATCGCCGTGAGCCCCGCCAGCATCGCCGCGACCGCGGCCAGGAAAACGCGCGTGACATAGACGGCCAGGATGGTTGCGAGCCTCACGCGGGCACCCCCGAGGGCGACGCTACGCCGCGCGGCACCGGCTCACGCTGCCGCGCGAACAGCAGCCACCCGCAGACCAGGCCCGGCAACAGCGCATGGACCCACATCAGCCAGACCAGCGCCACGTTGCGTGCCGCCAGATTGTGCGCCGCGAGCCCAAGGGCGACGAGCCCGGTCTCGATCAGCACCGCGACGAACACCCGCATGCCGCCACCGTGGCGGCGGAACCGCCCTCCCAGGATCGCCAGCAGCGCCAGCAGCGCATAGCTGAGGGAGGTGAAGGGGCTGGTCAGCCGGCGATACGCCTCGGCCACGAGCTTGCCGATATCGCGTGCCCGCACCGAGCCGGGCGGTGGATTGAGAAGCTCGCCGAGCGACATGTCGGTCGGATCGCGGAACCGCGGGCTGTTGGGGCCCGCGTTCTCGGCGAGCGCAATGGCGTTGCGCTTGAACGAGACGACCGCCAGCGCGCCGGTCTTCGGGTCCACCTGCTCACGGCTGCCGTTGTAGAGCAGCACGGTCGGGGTCGCGCCGGTGCCGAGGAAGCGCCCGCTCTCGGCCAGAACGGTGACCGGCGAGTCCGCGTCGCGCTCGTCGTCGATCAGCAGCCCGTGCAGCGTGCCGTTGGGGTCGCGCCGGGCGACGTAGATGGTCAGCTTGTCCGTGACCTGCGTGAACACCCCTTCCTGCAGCAGAAAAGCGGCGACCCGGTTGCGGATCGCGAACTGGTCTTCGCGGAAGGCGCCGAAGGCGGCGGGAACGACCCAGAGGTTGAGCACGAAGCCGAGGACCAGTGCGCCCAGCGCCAGCAGCAGCGCCGGGCGGGCCAGGCCCCAGTTGGAGACGCCGGAGGCCCGCATCACCGTGATCTCGCGATCGGCGGCAAGGCGCTGATAGGCGAACAGCACGACCACGAAAACGGCCACCGGCAGGATGATGGCGACGAAGCTCGGGACCAGCAGCCCGGTCAGCTTGATGAAGGCCCAGAGCGACAGGCCGCGGTCAACGATCAGCTCGACGAAACGCAGCGACTGCGTCATCCAGATCAGCGCGACCAACCCGCAGGTCACAGCCAGCAGCCCGAGGACCAGCTGCCCCAGGATGTAGCGGTCGAGCCGCGACAGCGCGAAGGATTGTCGCGGCGGGCGCCGCTCGGCGCCTGCACGACGGCGCCCGGGTTGGCTCGGGTCGGCTGGCATCGCGAGACCTGTCCTGGGAGTCGCCAGTCTAGCGGGAAGCCGCGGTGGGGCCAACGACGGCCGGCTCCGCCGCCGGCAACAGCTTGCCGGGGTTCAGCAGGCCACGCGGATCGAGCGCCGCCTTGATCGCGCGCATCATCGCCAGCTCCGCCCCGCCGCGCCAGGCGGGCATCAGGTAGGGTTTGAGCCGGCCGACACCGTGCTCGGCGGAAAAACTGCCGCCGAGCGCGCGCACCACGTCGCAGACCGCGTCCATGATCGCATGGTCCATCGCCAGGAAGGCGGCCGGGTCCATGCCCTCGGGCTGCAGCAGGTTGAAGTGGATGTTGCCGTCGCCGACATGGCCGAACGGCACCACGCGGATGCCGGGCAGCAGCGCCTCGCAGGCGGCCGTCCCTTGCGCCAGCAGCTCGGGCACCAGCGAGACCGGCACCGAGACGTCGTTCTTGACGTTGGCGCCGGCGCGTTTCTGCGCCTCCGTGTGCTCCTCGCGCAGCTTCCACAACGCTGCCTCCTGTGCCCCGGACTCGGCAATCGCCGCATCGAGCACGAGGCCCGCCTCCATCGCCTCCGCCAGCACCGCCTCCAGTCCGCTGCGCAGATCCGCATCCGCCCGCGGCGTCGCCAGGTCGATCAGCACGTAGTGCCCGGCCTGGGTGGCGAGCGGCGGGACCGTCCCGGGAATGAATTGGAACACCAGGTCGAGCCCGGCGCGGGCCATGTACTCGTAGGCGACCAGCGCCGCGGCGTCGTGGCGCTGCAGGCGGGCGAGCAGGTCGAGGGCGGCACCGGCCGAGGCCAGCGCGGCGAAAGCAACGCAGCGCGCGGCCGGGCGCGGCACCAGCTTGAGCACGGCCGCGGTGATGATGCCGAGCGTGCCCTCCGAGCCGACGAAAAGCTGGCGCAGGCAGTAGCCGGTGTTGTCCTTGCGCAGCCGCCGCAGCCCGTCCCAGACCGTGCCGTCGGCAAGCACCACCTCGAGCCCGAGCGCCAGGTCACGCGCATTGCCGAAGCGCAGCGTGTTGTTGCCCCCGGCGTTGGTGGCGAGGATGCCGCCGACCCGCGCCGAGCCCTCCGAGCCAATCGACAACGGCAGCAGGCACCCTGCATCCGCCGCCGCGTCCTGCGCGGCGCGCAGGGTCGCCCCCGCCTCCACGGTCAGCGTCAGATCGACGGCATCGACCGCCCGCACCCGATCGAGCCGCGCGAGCGAGAGGACCATCTGCCGACCCGACTCGTCGGGCACCGCGCCGCCGACCATGGACGTGTTGCCCCCCTGGGGCACCACCGCGACCCCGGCAGCGGCGCAAAGCCGCATCGCCGCCGCGACCTCCGCCGTGCTCGCCGGGCGCAGCAGCGCCGGGGTCCGCCCATGATAGAGGCCGCGCCAGTCGGTCTCGCACGCGGCGAGATCGGCCGGATCGGTCAGCACGCCGGCAGGGCCGAGCGTCTCGCGAAGGCGGCCCACCAGCGCCGCGATCTCGGGAGGGAGAGCGTCCATGGGCGCAGGGTTCGCCCGGGTTCTCCTCCGCGTCAACGGGGCGCGGCGGCGCGGGCCAGGCGATCCTTGATCGCAGCGCCCAGGCCATCGCCCGGGACCGGCATCGCGGCAATGCCGCGCAGGCCCCGCGCGGCCCCCTCGGCATCGAGCCAGCGCAGCCCGTCGAACAGCCGTGCCGCCGCCTCGACCGTGTCGCGGCCCGCGGACAGCTGAAAGACGGCACCGGCGCCGACCAGCGGCGGGCCGAAGGCGAGCAGAGCCTCGTCGGCGCTGACACCCGTGGCCTCGAGCCGCAGCGGCAGGGCGGGTGCATAGTGCGAGGCGAGCTGGCCCGGCGCGCGCGGCGCGGCCGCCGGGGCGGTGGCCTCCGCCAGCGGACCGATCGCCGCCTCGATGGCCTCGCGCGGGACGCCGCCATGGCGCAGCAGCGCGGGCGGGCCGGTCAGGTCGAGCACCGTGCTCTCGACCCCGACGGGACACGGGCCGGAGTCGAGAATCGCTGCGATTCGCCCGCCGAGTTCGGCCATCACGTGCTCGGCACGAGTCGGGCTGATGCGGCCCGAACGATTCGCTGAGGGGGCAGCCACCGCCTCGCCCACCGCCGCCAGCAACGTCGCCGCGACGGCCGCGGAAGGAACCCGCACCGCAAGCGAGGGCAGGCCTGCGCCAGCGAGAAGCGACACCTGGCAGGTGGGCCGGCGTGGCAGCACGAGCGTCAGCGGTCCCGGCCAGAACCGGGCCGCGAGCGCCCTCGCCATGTCGTTTTCCAACACGTCGCCAAAGGCGGCATCAGCCGATGAATAGTGACAAATCAGAGGGTTGAAACGAGGCCTTCCCTTCGCTTCGTAGATCCGGGCAACCGCCATCGCATCGGCCGCCCGGGCGCCGAGGCCATAGACGGTCTCGGTGCCGAAGGCGACCAGCTCGCCCCCCAGCAGCAGCGCCGCCGCGCGCGCGATGCCGGCGGAATCCGCGGCGAGGAGCTCGGTCATGCCGGCGCCGCCCGGGGCGTCAGCGCCGGCCGGTGCAGACGAAGCCCGGATTTTCCCAGCCGGGTTTGCCGTAGCGCAGCTCGCCGCCATCGAGCCTGACGAGATGGCCGCCGGCGGCCTCCAGCACCGCCTGGGCGGCGGCCGTGTCCCATTCCATGGTCCGGCCGAAGCGCGGATAGAGGTCCGCCGAGCCCTCGGCCACGCGGCAGAACTTGAGCGCGCTGCCCATGTGGACGACCTCCGCCACGTGGCGCCCCGCAAGGAACGGCTCGAGGCGCGGGTCGTCGCTGTAGTGGCGGGAGGCGACGACGACGATGCCGGCGGCCGGCTCGGCTCGGGCGCCGATCGGCTGGGTTGCGCCCGCGTCGCGCCGCCAGGCTCCCCTGCCGACGATCCCGCCATACACCGCCCCCGCGACCGGCGCGCCGACCGCGCCGAGCACCGCCCGTCCGCTCTCGACCAGCCCGACACAGACCGCGAAGTCGTCGCGACCCTTGGCGAACTCGCGCGTGCCGTCCAGCGGATCGACCAGCCAGAACCGCTGGCCGGGCTCGGTGATGCGCCCGGCGGCGACTTCCTCCTCGGCGACGACCGGGATGTCGGGTGTCGCCGCGCGCAGGCCGGCGGTGATCAGCGCCTCGGCGGCATGGTCCGCCTCGGTCACCGGCGTGTCGTCCTGCTTGCTGCGCGTGGCAAAGCCACGGGCGCGAACCGCGAGGATCGCCTCGCCGGCCCGCGCCGCCAGTGTCATCGCGAGATCGAGAAGTGTGTCGTGCTGCATGGCCTGCTTATGAACGATCCCCTGGTGCCGGCCAATCGCCGCGGCCGCACAGTCGCCGATTTTGGTTCGGCGCCGGTGGTGCCGCCCCCTGGCCATTCGTCCTTGCCCTGCTAGGCTGAGGCCAGCAACCAGGAGTGAGAGCGCATGCCCGATTTCGCCTTCGCCAAGCCCGCCCTGCCCAAGACCGGGGCCCTGGCGCTGTTGATCGCCGAGGGCGAGGCGCCATGGCCCGCAGCCGACAGCGCCAGCAGCGGCGGCATCGCCCGCGCCCTGAAGGCGGCCGAGTTCACCGGCAAGAAGGGCCAGAGCTGCACCATCCTCGCCCCGGCGATGTCGGGGGCCACGATGTCGCGCATCGTCGCCGTGGGCCTCGGCAAGGCGAGCGAGATCACGCAGCTTGGCGCCGAGGAGGCCGGCGGCACGGCGGCAGCCCTGCTGGCGCGCGAGCCGCACGCGACGGTGGCGGCCCAGGGCCTGCCCGCCGGCCTTGCCGCCGCGGTGGCGACCGGCATGGCGCTGCGCGCCTGGCGCTTCGACCGCTACCGCACGACCGAGAAGGACAGCGAGAAGCCGCGGCTGGCCAAGGTCACCGTGCTGACCGACGACGCCGCCGCCGCGCGCGCCGCCCACGCGCCGATGGCCGCCGTCGCCGATGGCGTGTTCCTGACGCGCGAACTGGTCGCCGAGCCGCCCAACGTTCTCAACCCGGCGGAGCTGGCGCAACGCTGCCGCAGGCTCGAGGCACTCGGCGTCAAGGTCGAGATCTTCGGACCGAAGGAGCTCAAGAAGCTCGGCTTCGGCGCGATGCTCGGCGTCGCCCAGGGCAGCGCCAACGAGCCGCGGATGGTGGTGATGCACTGGAACGGCGCCGGCACGCGCCGCGGTGCGCGCAAGGAGGCCGCGGCCCCGCTCGCCTTCATCGGCAAGGGCGTCACCTTCGACAGCGGCGGCATCTCCATCAAGCCGGCCGGCGGCATGGAGGACATGAAGTGGGACATGGGCGGCGCCGGCACCGTAGTCGGGCTGATGGCCGCCCTTGCCGGGCGCAAGGCCCGGGTCAATGCGGTCGGGCTCGTCGGCCTCGTCGAGAACATGCCCTCTGGCACCGCGCAGCGGCCGAGCGATGTGGTCAAGACCGCCTCGGGCCAGACCGTCGAGGTGATCAACACCGACGCCGAGGGACGGCTCGTGCTCGCCGACGTGGTCTGGTACTGCCAGCACCGCTTCGCGCCCCGCTTCATGATCGATCTCGCGACCCTGACGGGCGCGATCATCATCGCGCTCGGGCACGACTTCGCCGGCGTGTTCAGCAACGATGATGCGCTCTCGAAACAGCTCCAGGAAGCGGGCGAGGCCACCGGCGAGAAGCTCTGGCGGATGCCGCTGGGCGAGGCCTACGACAAGCAGCTCAAGTCCGACATCGCCGACATGAAGAACGTGGGCGGACGGCCGGGCGGCGCCATCACCGCGGCGCAGTTCATCCAGCGCTTCGTCAACGGCAAGCCCTGGGCGCATCTGGATATCGCGGGCACGGCCTGGAGCAGCAAGGATGCCGCCTGCGTGCCCAAGGGAGCAACCGCCTTCGGCGTCCGGCTGCTGGACCGCCTCGTCGCCGACCACTACGAGAAGTAGTGCCGGGGGGAGCGCGCGGTTGACGGGTTTTTCGCGCGTCGCGGTACGGGCGGTGACGACGCCGCCCGACCGCGTGCCGATCGCCGCTCCCTGCCCGCCGGGCCAGGCCGTGCCGTTCGAGGATGGCTGGCGCGAAGGCCAACGCCAGATCAGCGGCACGCTCGCCGCCTGCGCCGCGGCCCTCGCGACCGTCCCGCACGCCGTCCTCGATGCGCGCGGGCTGGCGCCCGAGGCCGCGATCGAGCTTGCCCGCCGTGTCGTCGAGCGCAGCTGGCGCTGGCAGGCGCTGAAACGCGAGCGCGACACGGAGCTGTCGCGCCTCGACGTCTGGACGGATGCTCCGGTTTTGTTCGAGGTGGGGTGGACGCGCGTGGCGGCGGCTCTGGCCGGCCAGGACTTCTGCCGCGAGCTGGTCGCAACACCGGCCAATCTCCTCACACCTGTTACTTTTACGCAACGTCTGACCCGGCTTCGGGAGCTGGGCATCGGCGTCGAGGTGCTGGTCCGCGGCGATCTGCGCCGCGCCGGGTTGCGCGGGCTGCTCGCGGTCGGGCGCGCGAGCGCGAACCCGCCGCGGGTGGTCGCCCTCACCTGGCCCGGCACGCAACACCGCCCCGGGCGGTCGGGCGGCGACGCGGAGTCGCCGCTCGCCTTCGTCGGCAAGGGCCTCACCTTCGACACGGGCGGGATCTGCATCAAGCCCGCGGAGGGCATGGAGGCGATGCGCGGCGACATGGCCGGGGCAGCGGCCTGCGCCGGGGCGATGATGGCGCTCGCCTTGCGCCGTTCGCCTTGCCCTGCCGTCGCCGTGCTGGCGCTCGCCGAGAACGCAATCGGTGCCGATGCGTGGCGGCCGGCCGACGTCATCGAGATGGCCGACGGCACCGAGGTCGAGATCGTCGATACGGATGCGGAAGGACGCATCGCACTCGCCGACGCGCTGGTGTGGACGCGCCGGCGTTTTGCGCCGACGCTGATCGTCGATGCCGCGACGTTGACGGGCAGCATCGTGGTGGCGCTCGGGCATCAGCGCGCCGGCCTGTTCTGCGATGACGACACCCTGTCGCACCACCTGCTGGCGGCAGGCGAGGCGACCGGGGAGGCGTTGTGGCGGATGCCGCTCGGCGGCGGCTACCGCGAGGCACTCGATTCCGATATCGCCGACCTGCGCCACTGCTCGCCCGAGCGGATGCAGCCCGATGCCAGCCAGGCCGCGACGTTCCTGCAACATTTCGCGGGCACGACGCCATGGGCTCATCTCGATATCGCCGGCGTCGAGGCACACGAGGAGGCCGACGAGGAGCATGCCGCCGGGCCGACCGGGTTCGGCGTGCGACTGCTCGACGCGCTGGCCGCACGGTACGAGGCCGATGGCTGAGATCGGCTTCTACCATTTGACGCGCACGGGGGCGGACCGGGCCCTGCCGCAGCTCCTCGGGCGCACGCTTGCGGCCGGCGAGCGCGCCGTGGTGCGCGTGGGGTCGGAGGAACGGCTCGAGGCGCTGGACGCTGCGTTGTGGCTGGTCGCCGAGCCGGACTGGCTGCCGCACGGCTCGCCGCGCACCGGCGATGCCGACCTGCAGCCGATCTGGCTGACGACCGACGACCCCGGACCGTCCGGCGCGCCCAACGGCGCACGCTTTCTGTTCCTGATCGACGGCGCCACGAGCTCCCGGCTCGATGCCTTCGCCCGCGTGTTCGACCTGTTCGATGGCGCCGACCCCGCCGCCGTCGCGGCAGCGCGCACACGCTGGGCAGCTGCAAAACAGGCCGGTCACACGCTCACCTATTGGCAGCAGGGTCCGCGCGGCTGGGAGCGCAAGGCCTAGAGCCGTATCCGATCAGATGGAATCATCGGATCGGATTTCTTGCTCTAGCCATCCAACGTCAGTGTGCCGCGCATCACGGGCACGCAGCTGCCGCCGATGCGCGTCTCAGCAACCACACCGTTGCGCTTCTGCACCGTCGCATCGAGGCGGCTCGGGCGTCCCATCTCCTCACCCTGAATGATGTCAAAACGCCACTCACCCGCTGCCGCGGGCTCGAGGTCGGCGAGCAGGGCACAGAGCGCGGCACCGGCACTGCCGGTCGCCGGATCCTCGATCACGCCGTCGAGCGGCGCAAACATGCGCGCACGCAACGCGCCAGGACCGCGCTCCATGTCGCGCACGTAGAGCATGATCGCATCGGTGCCGATCGGCGGCAGCGCGCGGGCAAACAGCTCGGCGCGCGGGGCTGCCTGCGCGAGGGCCGAGCGATCCGCCAGCTCGACGCACAGGAACGCGAGGCCGACCGACGCGACTTGCGGTTGGTGCGATGACGTGACGATGGCATCGGGCGCCACGCCAAGGCAGGCGGCCGTCGCATGGACGGCGAGCGTCGCACCGCGGCTCAGGCGCTCGGGCGCGGTGAGTTCGGCGCCGCCGATGAGCCCGCTGGTGCGGCGGATGCGCACCGGCACCAGTCCCGCCTTTTCCTCCAGGCGCAGCACCTCGCCCGTCGCGCGCCCGAAGACGCTTCGCATGCAAGCGAGCACATAGCCGGTGCCGACATTGGGGTGGCCAGCGAAGGGCAGCTCCGCCCGCGGCGTGAAGATCCGCACCTCGGCGGTATGCGCACCATCGCGTGGCGGCAACACGAAGGTGGTCTCGGAATAGTTGAACTCGCGGGCGATCTTCTGCATCGCCGCCGTATCGAGGCCACGCGCATCCGTGATCACCGCCAGCGGATTGCCGCCGAACCGTTGCGTCGTGAAAACATCCACCGTGACGTAGGCGATCTCTCTCGGGGCGGGAGCGCTCATACCAGGAACTCCGGGATCAGGGGCAGAAGCGAGATGGCGAGCAGGATCGCCATGGTCATGTTGAACAGGCGGAACCACGGCCCGGTGAGATGCCGCCCGAGCGCATGCCCGGCCACGGCCCAGGTGGTAACGATGGGCAGCGTCACGACCAGGAACACCAGGGCGATGACCAGCGCCGAGACCCAGGCGGGGCCCGCGGTGGCGCGGGTCGCGATCGCGGTGACGGCAACCATCCACGCTTTCGGGTTGATCCACTGGAACAGCGCCGCCTGCAGGAAGGTAAAGGGGCTGCCGGCAGCGGCACCCTCGCCCGGAGCTGCCGCGCGCGCGATCGCGACAGCAAGCCACAGCATCCAGGCGATGCTCGCGAGCGCCAGCACCCGGCGCAGGACCGGCACCGCGGCAAAGACCGTGCCGAGGCCGAGGCCGGTGAGCAGCAGCATGACGGCGAAACCGACCGCGACACCGCCGATATGGGCCGCGGTCCGGCGCAGGCCGAATCGCGCGGCCGAGGCGGTGACCATCACGTTGTTGGGACCGGGCGTTGCCGCCATCACGACGGCGAACAGCAGCAGGCCGGCGAAACCCGCGTTCATCGCGCTCTCGGTTGCGGCGCGCGCCTGAGCGCGATAACGTTACTGTGTCTTTTCATGAAAACCGATAACAGTTCCAGTCGTATCGAGCAAGACCTGCGCCGCCGCGCCGCCGCCCTGGCCCCCGGCGCCGCCCTGCCCTCGGTGCGCGCGCTGATGCGCGACATGGGCGTGGGGCCCGCCACGGTCCAGCGTGCCCTGCGCCAGCTCGCGCGCGAGGGGGTGCTGGAATCGTTCCCCGGCCGCGGCACCTTCGTCGCCGCCCCGCCCGCGCTCGCCACGGGCGGCGACACGCTGTGGCAGACGCTCGCGCTTGGCCCGGCGCGCACGGGCGCGGCCGATCTGCTGGCGCTGTCGGAGCTGCCGCCAGCCGGAGCCTTCCCGCTCCATGCCGGCTATCTGCCGCCCGAACTGCGCGCGACCTCGCTGCTCGACGTCGCCGCCGCCCGCGCGCTCCGCCAGCCCGGCGTATGGGATCGGGTGCCCGCCACCGGGTCGGCGGCCTTGCGCCGCTGGTTCGCGATCTCGATCGGCTGCCCGGAGCACGAGGTCATCGTCTGCCCCGGAACGCAGCCGGCGCTCGCCGCCGCCTTCCAGGCGCTCGCCGCGCCCGCGAGCCCGGTGCTGATGGAAAGCCCGACCTATCTCGGCGCCCTGCTGGCGGCCCGTGCGGCCGGCCTGGTACCGGTGCCGGTGCCGACCGACGGCGATGGCGTGCGGCCCGAGCCGCTGGCGGCGGCCCTGCGCGAGAGCGGCGCCCGCCTGCTCTACCTGCAGCCGACCCATGCCAACCCGACCGGCGCCTCGCTCGCCCCGGCGCGGCGCGCCGCGGTCATGGAGCTCGCACGCCGGCACGGGTTGTTCATCCTCGAGGACGACTGGGCGCGCGATTTCTCCCTCGCCGCAGCACCCCCGCCACTCGCCGCCGACGACCCGCATGGGCACGTGATCCTGTTACGGTCACTCACCAAATGCGCCGCCCCGGGCCTGCGTGTCGGCGCCCTGCGCGCCAAGGGGGCGGCGTTCGAGCGGCTGCGCGCGGCGCGTGTCGCGGTGGATTTCTTCGTCCCGGCCCCGTTGCAGGAAACAGCGCTCAATCTGCTGACCGCGCCGAGCTGGCCACGGCATCTGCGGCGCCTGCAGGCCGCCCTGCGCGCGCGACGCGACGCGCTGGCGGCAGCGCTGCGTCAGACACTGGGCGAGGCCTGCCTCGATCGGCTGCCCACGGGCGGACTGCATCTCTGGCTGCGCCTGCCGCCCGAGGCGGACGATGAGGCGGTGACACGCGCGGCCGCGAGGCGCCAGGTCCTGGTCTCGCCCGGTCGCGCCTGGTTTCCTGCCGAGCCCACGGAACCGCGCCTGCGGCTCAGCTTTGCCGCCGTCGATCCGGCCGATGCGCCCACCGTCGCCGACCGGATCGCCGAGGCGCTGCGCGAAGCCTGAGGCTGGCGCGCGGCTCAGATCCCCGCGCGCTTGGCGGTCACTCCGCCGGGCGCAGCACAACCGGGATGAAGTGGCGCAGGTGCGAGACGAGCTGGTCGGTCGGCGTCTTGACGAGATCCTTCTCGACCGTGCCGGCCAGGATCGCCCGGGCAGGCTGGCCGAGATGCTCGCGCAGCACGGCCATGGTGTGCGCGGGTGCCACGACGACGAGTGCGTCCCACGTCTCCGCGGCGACCGCCGTGTCGATCTCTCCGGCAATGAAGCCTGCGAACTTCTCCTTTTCCAGCTCCTTCGGGTCGTGCTTCGGTGCAATCGCGTGGTGCGCCGACGAGCCGGAGTGGAAGCTGGCGCCGGGTCCGTCGCTGCGCAGGTCGGAGCCGCGCTGATGGGCGGCACCGGCCTCGAACACGCGGTCCTGGTGCAGCGTGTCGTGGGGTGTCTGCCTCAGGAACCGCGCATTGGCGCCATCCGCGATCACCACCAGAAGCCGTTGCTGCTTGGCCATCTCATCCTCCTGCTCTCCGCAAGCAGCATGCTGCCGACCGCACGGCCCGGCCTTGACGTGGGTCAAGCCGCGGCCGGCGTTCCGGATCTTGACCACGCGGCGGTTTCGCGCTTCGCTCGCTCCATGATCCGCACCCGCGCATCCCGGTATTACCGCCCGCGTCACTGAACGCGGCAGGTCGGATCAATTCTCGACGATGCCGCCTCCGGGCGGCTTTTTTGTTGTTCGGCGGCGGCGCAACCCCACAAGGAACCGCCGCCCAATGTCCCGCTCCCCATCCCTTCCCCACCGCCTCGGCCTGATCGGGCTCGGCGCGTTCGGCGCCTTCGCGCGCCCTCTCCTCGCGCGCCATGTCGATGTCGTCGCCCACGATCCGGCCCGCCCGGGCCCGAGCCTCGCCGCGGCGGCCGCCTGCCCGGTGGTGATCCTCGCCGTACCGCTCGCCGCACTCGCCGAGGTGGCGCGCGCGATCGCGCCCCTGCTTGAGCCAGGCGCCCTGGTGATCGACGTCTGTTCGGTCAAGTCTGCGCCGCTCGCCCTCCTCGATGCGATCCTGCCCGACCATGCCGATATCGTCGGAACGCACCCGCTGTTCGGACCGCAGAGCGGCCGCGACGGGATCGCCGGATTGCCGGTCGCGATCTGCCCCGCGCGGCGCGGACGGCGGCAACGGCTGGTCTCTCATTTTCTTGCCGCAACATTGGCGCTCGACGTGGTGGTGCTGGCGGCGGAGGAGCATGACCGCGAGATGGCGACCGTGCAGGGCCTGACGCACCTGCTGGCGCGGATTGTGCTGGAGATGGGGGTTGGCGACACGCGGCTGGCGACGCCGACCTTCCGCCACCTGTTGCGCATGGTGGACACCGTACGCCACGATTCCGACGCGCTGTTCCGCACCGTTCTCGACGCCAACCCGCACGCCGCCGCCATGCGCGCGCAGTTCCGCGAGGCCGCGCAGAGGGTGGAGGCGCGGCTGGCGCAGCCCGTGCCCGCCATGGCCTGAGGCGACGATCCTCGCAGCCGCGCGATCCCGCCGGCGCTCAGGCGCCCGCTTCGAGCGCCTCCGCGGCTTCGAGCCAGCTCGTCTCCGCCTCGGCCTGCTGGCGCGCCAGGGCCGCGAGCTTGAGTTGCAGCGCGGGAACATCGCTGCCGCGGGCGTAGGTGGCCGGATCCGCCAGCTGGGCCTCAATCCTCGCCCGTTCGGCGGCGATGCGCGCGAGCGCGCTCTCGGCATCGCGCGCCTTCCTGCGCAGGGGCGCGAGCGCCGCGCGTGCCTCGGCGCGTTCGCGGCGCTGGTCGTCGCGCGATGCGGCCGGCTTCGCCTCCTTCGCGGGGCGGCTTTCCTCGGCAAGCAGCGCACGGTAGCTCTCGAGATCGCCGTCATAGGGCGCGACGGTGCCGTTCGCGACCAGGTAGAGGCGGTCCGCGACGAGTTCCACGAGATGCGGGTCGTGGCTGATCAGCACCACCGCACCGGGGAAGTCCGCAAGCGCACGCACCAGCGCCTCGCGCGCATCGATGTCGAGATGGTTGGTCGGCTCGTCGAGCACCAGGATCGGCGGTGCCTCGCGCGTGGCCAGCGCCAGCAGCAGCCGCGCCTTCTCGCCCCCGGAGAGGCTGGCGACTGGCGTTTCAACCCGTTCCGCGTCGAGACCGAACCGCGCGAGCTGCGCGCGCTGCGCCGTTTCCGCCAGCGCCGGGGCCGCTCGCTCGAGATGCAGGAGCGGGCTCGCCGCCGTGTCCAGCTCCTCCTCCTGCGACTGCGCGAAATAGCCCACCGTCACACCTGGCGCGCGCCAGACGCGCCCGCCCATCGTGCCGAGCCTCTCGGCGATGACGCGCGCCAGCGTGGTTTTGCCGTTGCCGTTGCGCCCGAGCAACGCGATGCGGTCGTCCGGATCGAGCCGCAGCGAGACGCGGCGCAGCACCGGCTGTCCGCCATAGCCCACCGAAACGTCATCGAGTGTCAGCAGGGGCGGCGACAGCACCCTGGGGGCGGGAAATTCGAGACGGATCGGCACGTCGTCCACAACCGCCTCGAGCGCCGGCAGGCGCGCGATCGCTTTGAGCCGCGACTGTGCCTGGCGCGCCTTGCTCGCCTTGTAGCGGAAGCGGTCGACGAAGGCCTGCATGCGCGCGCGCTGAGCCTCGATGCGCCCGGCCTCCGCCTTGCGCGCGGCGGCGCGTTCGGTGCGGATGCGGATGAACTCCTCGAAGCCGCCGGGAGTGACGGCGATGCGCCCGCGGTCGAGATGCGCGATCGCGCCGACGGTGCGGTCCAGCAGCGAACGGTCATGCGAGACGATGAGCGCGGCGCCGGGGAAGCGCATGAGCCAGGTCTCGAGCCACAGCGTCGCCTCGAGGTCGAGATGGTTGGTGGGCTCGTCGAGCAGCAGCAGATCCGGCATCAGGAACAGCGCCGCGGCGAGCGCGACACGCATGCGCCAGCCGCCGGAGAAGGTCGAGAGCGCGCGCGCCTGTGCCGCCGCGTCGAAGCCAAGCCCGGCGAGGATGGTGGCTGCCCGCGCCGGGGCGGCATCGGCGCCGATCGCCTCGAGGCGGTGGTGGATGTCGGCGAGGCGCTCGGCGGGCGCGGTCTCGGCCTCGGCGAGCAGGTGGGCGCGCTCGGTATCGGCGGCGAGCACGTAGTCCAGGGGCGAGGCCTCGCCGTCCGGCGCGTCCTGACGGACGCTGCCCAGGCGCACGTTGCGCGCGAGGCGCAGCGTGCCGCCGTCGAGCTGCAATTCGCCGGTGATGACCTTGAGCAGCGTCGACTTGCCGGCGCCGTTACGCCCGACCAGGCCGATGCGCTGCCCGGCGCCGATCACGAGGTCGGCGCCGTCGAGCAACGGCCGCCCGGCGATGCGCAGCACGGCTTGTTCGAGGACGAGCAGGCTCATGGGGAGGGGTTTTGCCGCCGGGGAAGGCGTGGTGGAAGGGGGCGGCGGGGGTTGCCCGCGAAAAGCCGCCACGCTAAGGGCGCGCCCTCACCGGAAAACCGACGAAAGGCCCTCACCATGGCGCACGAGCGCACGCTGTCGATCATCAAACCCGACGCCACACGCCGCAACCTGACGGGCGCGATCAACGCCAAGCTCGAGGCGGCCGGCCTGCGTATCGTGGCGCAGCGCCGCCTGCACCTGACCACGGCCCAGGCCGAGGCATTCTACGCCGTGCACAAGGAGCGCCCGTTCTTCCGCGACCTCGTCACCTTCATGGTGTCGGGCCCGGTCGTGGTGCAGGCGCTCGAGGGCGAGAACGCGGTCGCGCGCAACCGCGAGGTGATGGGCGCGACCAACCCCGCCAACGCCGCCCCCGGCACCATCCGCAAGGAGTTCGCCGAAAGCATCGAGGCCAACTCCGTGCACGGGTCCGACAGCCCCGAGAACGCCGCGATCGAGATCGCTTTCTTCTTCTCCGGCCTCGACATCGTCGGCTGAGGCTGGACCGCCGCCGCCCTGCCCGCTTCACTGGCCGCCTTGCGGATCGGGGGAGCGGGCATGATGCGGGTCTATCTCGCTGGACCGGATGTGTTCTTGCCGGAACCGGAACGGCGCGGCGCCGAACTCAAGGCCGTGCTGGCCGGGTTCGGCCTGGCCGGCGTGTTCCCGCTGGATCCACCACCCCGATCCGCCCCGCCCCCGCTTCTGCAGTCGGAAGGCAGCCGCATCGCCGCGGCCAATGAGGCGCATATCGCCTCCTGCCAGGCGCTGATCGCCAACCTCACCCCATTCCGCGGCCCGAGCGCGGATGCCGGCACCGTCTTCGAGCTCGGCTTCGCGCGCGCCCGCGGCCTCCTGCTGTGGGGGTGGACCAATGTCGCCACCCCGTTCGCCACCCGCAGCCGCGCCTGGGCCGGCGGGGGGATGCGCGACCGCGAGGGGATGGCGATCGAGGAGTGTTTCCCCGGCGACAACCTGATGATCGAGGGCGCGATCCTGGCCAGCGGCGGGAGCATCGAGGTGGAGAACGTGACCCCGGCGCGGCGCTGGACGGATCTTGCCGCGTTGCGCCGGGCAGCCGAGGGGCTCAGCCGGCGCGGCTGAACGGCACCGGCCCCAGCGCCAGCGCCACCCCCTCGTCGCCGGGTAGCGCCCCCTTGGGGAAAAGCCGCGTCACATGCCCCATCTTGCGGCCGGGCCGCGCCTCGCGCTTGCCGTAGTGATGGGCGCACAGGCCGGGCGTCGCGAGGATCTCGGGCCATAGCGCCACCTCCTCGAGACCGACCAGGTTCTTCATCGCCGCGTCCGCGTGGCGCACGGCCGGCGGCAACGGCAGACCGGCGACGGCGCGGATATGCAACTCGAACTGGCTCACCGGACAGGCATCGATCGTCCAGTGGCCCGAGTTGTGCGGCCGGGGCGCGATCTCGTTGACCAGCACACGCCCGTCGGCGCCAACAAACATCTCGACCGCGAGCAGGCCCACGAGGTCGAGGGCCTCGGCAATCCGCCGCGCCAGCCCCTGGGCAGCCGCCGCGATCTCCGGCGCAACGCGCGCCGGCGCCAGCGTGAGGTCCAGGATCTGCTCGCGGTGACGGTTTTCCACCGTGTCGAAGCTGGCCAGCGTGCCGTCCTCGGCCCGCGCGACGATCACGCTGATCTCATGGGAGAAATCGACGAATTTTTCCAAAATCAATGGTTTGGGATGCAGTTGCTCGAATGCGGACGCAATATCGTCGGGCGTGCGCAGCACGACTTGGCCCTTGCCGTCGTAGCCGAGGCGGGTCGTCTTGAGCACCGCTGGCAGGCCCAGCTCGGCCACCGCGGCCACCAAATCGTCGCGGCTGCCGACCGGGCGCCAGGGCGCCGTCGCCGCCCCGGCTCGGTTGAGGAACGATTTCTCCGCGGCGCGGTCCTGGGAAATCCGCAGGATCGCCGGCGCCGGCCGCACCGGGCGCAGCGAGGCAAGCAGGTCGAGCCCCTCGGCGCTGACGTTCTCGAACTCGAAGGTGACGACATCGACGCTCTCGGCGAAGCGGTGCAGGGCGACGGGATCGTCGTAATCGCCATGGGTGGTGCCGGCGGCGACCTGGCCCGCGGGGCTATCGGTATCGGGGGTCAGGATATGGCAGCGCAGGCCCAGACGTGCCGCGGCGAGTGCGGACATGCGCCCCAGCTGCCCGCCGCCGATGATGCCAATCGTGGCATTGGGCGGCAGGGGGAAAGGAGCCGGCTCAGCCCTGCGACTCGGCATGCGACTCGAGAGCGGGATCGAAGGGCAGATCGTGAACGGAATCGGTCTGTCGCTGGCGCCAGGCATCGAGTCGGGCCGCCAGATCGACATCGCTGCCGGCCAGGATGGCCACGGCCAGCAACGCCGCGTTGATCGCGCCGGCCTTGCCGATAGCCAAGGTCCCTACCGGCACGCCGGCCGGCATCTGCACAATGGAAAGTAATGAATCCAAACCTTTGAGGGCATGACTCTCAACCGGAACACCAAGCACCGGCAGGCTCGTATGGGCGGCGAGCATACCGGGCAGGTGTGCCGCCCCTCCGGCCCCGGCGATGATCACGCGGATACCTCGCCCACGCGCTTCACTGGCATAGCGCGCGAGCCGCAGCGGCGTGCGATGGGCCGAAACGACCCGCGACTCGTGGGCGACGCCGAGGGCAGCGAGCGTCTGCGCCGCATGTTCCATCGTGGCCCAGTCGGAGCGGCTGCCCATCACCACGCCGACGAGGGGAGCGGCCGTCGGCGGCATCACGCGATGGAGTCCGGGATCAGGCGGGATTCCAGCCAGGCGATTTCATCCTTGAGCACCAGCTTGCGCTTCTTGAGGCGCTGAAGATGGAGCTGGTCCGTGGGTCCCGCCTCGGTGAGTCGCGAGATGACGGTGTCGAGGTCGCGGTGCTCGCTGCGCAGTTCGTGCAGGCGGCTCAACAGGGAATCACGGTCGGGCAGCATGCCCCAGTGATAGGCGTTCGCTTCGCGGAATGGAACGGCAAACCAGCCTGCGCAGGCCGCGATCATGACGCCGAATTTGGTCGCCTTCGCGCGTCCGGCGGGTCTAGCATCGGCCTGCCGCGGGTAAGCGCGCGCCCCATGGGGGGCGGAGACCCGAGGACCCGCGGCTAGACAGCCTCAGGAGGTGTCATGAGCCTGGAGTCGCACATCCAATCCCTACGCAGCCGTCACGCGGATCTGGAAAGCCGGATTGCCGACGAGGGTAACCGGCCGAGGCCCGATGACACACGTCTCGCCCAGCTCAAGGTCGAGAAGCTGCGGTTGAAGGAGGAAATGGAGCGGCTGCGTCGCGCCTAGAGCCGTATCCGATCAGATGGCATCATCGGATCGGATCTCTTGCTCAGGAAAACGCATAAATGAGAGCAACTTATCTCCGGCACGGCTGAGCCGGGCAGGCTCAGCCACGCCGAAAGTTGCTCTACGCGGCTTCGTCTTCAAGCGAGGGCGGCGGCGGGACCGGCACGGCCTCGCCGCGCTTCGTACGCCGCTCGGAAGCACGGGCGACGGCGTTGTTGAGGTCGGTCTGGCTGCAGAGGCCGAGAATCACCGGGTCCTGGGGCTTGATGTTGGTGGCGTTCCAATGGGTACGGTCGCGCACCTTGATGACCGTCTCTTTGGTCGTGCCCATCAGCTTCGCCACGTCGTTGATTTCGAGCTGCGGGAAGTTGCGCAACAGATAGGCGATGCCGTTGGGCCGGTCGTTGCGTTTGGCCACCGGCGTGTAGCGGGCGCCGCGCAGGCGCTTGGGCGCGGGCAGAGCCGAGGGCAGCAGCTTGAGCCGGTAGGACGGATCGGCCTCGCCGCGGCGGATCTCCTCCATCGTCACCTGCAGGTTGGCGACCGGGTCGTAGCCGACGATGCCCTGGGCGACCTCGCCGTCGGCGATCGCCTGCACCTCGAGCGGATGCATGCCGCAGAACGCGCCGATCTGCTCGAAAGTCAGCGCCGTCTTGTCGATCAACCACACGGCGGTGGCTTTGGGCATCAGGGGCAGGTTCATCGTTCTCACCTCGGGGCTGCGCTCGGGGGATGCGCCAGTCGGCACGTTCAGGTGGGCGAGGCTGCGCGGCCGCGCGGCCAGGCCGGGTTGGCGCGGATATGACCCCCTGGCAGGATGGGGTCAAGGGACAGACGAGGTGACCCCCTATGCGCGATGACGAGGACGAACTGCCACGCAAGCGCCCGCGCCTTGAGCGGCCGGTGCTCGATTCCTGGGGTGTTGCCGAGCTACAGGCTTATATCGCGGAGCTGCGCGAGGAGATCGCGCGGGCCGAAGCCGACATCAACCGCAAGGGCGCCCATCGGGCGGCGGCCGACGCGTTCTTCAAGAAGCCGTGAGATAGAAAAGGAGGGGACGTCGCCGCCCCCTCCCCAGCTCGGGCCCCGTCGCGCTCAGGCGGCAGCCGGCAGCACCGTGCGCGCGCCGGCCGCAATCGGGATCCGGCGCGGCTTCAGCGCCTCGGGCACCACCCGCTTCAGCTCGAGGCGCAGCAGGCCGTTGGTGAGCTCCGCGCCGTCGACGACGATATGGTCGGCCAGCACGAAGCGGCGCTCGAACGCGCGCCCGGCGATCCCGCGATAGAGGATCTCCCCGCCCGCGCTTTCCTGGCCCGCGCGGCCGCTGACGACCAGCGTGTTCTCCTTGACCGTGACCTCGATGTCCTCGGGGCCGAAGCCGGCCACGGCCATCGTGATCGCGTAGGAATCCTCGCCGGTCTTTTCGATGTTGTAGGGCGGATAGGCGAGGTCCGCGGCGGGATTGTCGATCATCCGGGCGAGCCGGTCGAAACCGATCGCGGTGCGGAACAAGGGCGACAGATTGAGGGTATTCATGATGCGACCTCCTGAGTCAGCAAGGTTGACGTACGCGCCGCCCGATCGGGCCGACGCTTCAAGCCCCGGTGGCCCCAAGCGGGCACCACCGGCGTCTCAGGAGATGGATCACGCGCCGCCCCCGTTCAAGGGGGCGGCTTCAGCGTCATGCAGGCTGTGTCAGGAAGATTTGCGCGTGCCCAGTCCGGCGAAGCGCTTGTTGAACTTCGCGACCTGGCCGCCCGTGTCGACGATCCGCTGCTGGCCGGTCCATGCCGGATGCGACTTGGGGTCGATGTCGAGCCGCAGCGTCTCGCCCGCGGCGCCGTAGCAGGACCGCGTCTTGAACTCGGTGCCGTCGGTCATGACGACGGTGATCTCGTGATAGTCGGGGTGGATGCCGGCCTTCATCGCGTTGCTCCTTCCTGGCGCCGCCGATACCGACCGGCGGAGCGGCGGGCGTATAGCCGCCGCGGCGTGGCGGGGCAAGCGCGCCCCGCCGCACCTCAGGTCAGCGTCGCCCGCCCGTACTGCCGCGGCACCGCGATCGCGCCGCCCAGCGCCTTGGCGACGCGCAACGGCCAGGCGGGATCGGCCAGCACCGCGCGGCCGACCATCACCAGGTCGGCGCGGCCGTTGGCGATGATCTCGTCGGCGTGGTGCGCCCCGGTGATCAGCCCGACGGCAGCCGACGCGATCCCGGCCTGGTGGCGGATCGCCTCAGCGAAGGGCACCTGGTAGCCGGGGTGGAGCGAGGGGATCACCGGCCCCTTGGCCAGGATACCGCCCGAGGACGCGTCCACCAGATCGACCTTGCCGGTCTCCTGGAGGCGCCGGGCCACGTTCACCGTATCCTCGATCGTCAGTCCGCCAGCCATCCAGTCGGTGCAGGAGAGGCGAACGAACAGCGGCAGTTCCTCGGGCCAGACGCCGCGCACCGCTTCGACCGTCTCCATCAGGAACCGGCTGCGGCCGGCGAGGTCGCCACCCCAGCCATCGGTGCGGCGATTGGCGATGGGCGAGAGGAACTCGTGGCCAAGATAGCCATGCGCCGCGTGCAGTTCGACGATCCGGAAGCCGGCCCGCGCCGCGCGGGCCGCGCCGGCGGCGAAGGCCTCGATCACCCGGGTGATCGCGCTGGCGGTGAAGGCGGTCGGCGTTGCATAGCCCTCGCCGAACGGGATCGCGCTGGGCGCATAGGTCTCCCACGCGCCCTCCTCCTCCGTCAGGCTGCGCGCGCCGTCCCAGGGCGGCACCGTGCCGGCCTTGCGCCCGGCATGGGCCAGCTGGATCGCGGGAACCGCGCCGCCATATTCGATCAGCTTCGTGACCCGGGTGAGAAACGCCTCCTGCGCGTCGTCGTAGAGGCCGAGGCAGCCCGGCGTGATCCGCCCGTCGTCCGTGACGCTGGTCGCCTCCGCGAAGACGATGCCGGCCCCGCCCATGGCGCGGGCGCCAAGATGCTGGACGTGCCAGTCATCGCCGAGGCCGTCCCTGGCGCTGTACTGGCACATCGGCGAGACGGCGATGCGGTTGCGCGCGGTGACGGAACGCAACGTAAGGGGCGTGAGGAGGTGCGGCAGCGTCATGGGTCGTCCTGTGAGGCCTCGGTGCGGGGTCGCGGTTCGCGTGCTGGTCCTGGGCTAGCCAGACGGGGCCTGCTTGGCAAGCCGGTCGCGGGTCCATAGCCTGCCGGAACGACACGGGAGGAACCATCGATGCGTCTGCAAGGCAAGATCGCGATCGTGACGGGGGCGGGCGGCGGCTTCGGCGAGGGGATCGCCCGGCGCTTCGCCGAGGAGGGTGCGAAGGTCGTGGTCGCCGACATCAACGCCGAGGCGGCGCAGCGCGTCGCCGCGGCCATCGGCGGGACGGTCGCTGCCGGCGACGTCAGCAAGGGCGACGACGTGCACGCCATGGTCGCGGCGGCGGAGCGGCTGGGCGGGCTCGACATCGTCGTCAACAACGCCGGCACCACGCATCGCAACGGCCGGATGCTGGATGTCGACGAGGCGACGTTCGACCGCGTCTATGCCGTGAATGTGAAGTCGATCTACTGGATGATGCAGGCGGCCCTGCCGGTGCTGCGCCGCCAGGGGCGCGGCGGCTCGATCATCCATATCAGCAGCACCGCCGGCCTGCGCCCGCGCCCGGGGCTCGTCTGGTACAACGGCACCAAGGGCGCGGTGAACACGATGACGCAGTGCATGGCGCTCGAACTCGCGCCCGAGAACATCCGCGTCAACGCCGTCTGCCCGGTGATGGGTGCCACGGGATTGCTCGAGCAGTTCATGGGCATGCCCGACACACCGGAAAACCGGGCGAAGTTCCTGGCGTCCATCCCGCTCGGGCGGATGAGCCAGCCGTCCGACATCGCCAATGCCTGCGTCTGGCTTGCCGAGGACGCCTCCGCCTTCATCACCGGCGTGCTGCTGCCCGTCGATGGCGGCCGCACCGCCTGAGCCGCCCGCCGCCAGCGGCATGCGCCTGCTCTCGATCCATTCGCATGTCGCCTGCGGGCACGTCGGCAACGACGCCGTGGTGCTGCCGCTGCAGCGCCTCGGCGCCGAGGTCATGGCCGTGCACACGCTGCAATTCTCCAACCATCCCGGCCATGGCGGGTTCGGCGGGCGTGTCTTTGCCGCCGACGAGGTCGGGGCCGTGCTGCAGGGGCTCGCGGCCCATGGCGCGCTCGACCGGTGCGACGGGGTGCTCTCGGGCTATCTCGGCGCGGCGGGAACCGCAGCCTGCGTGCTCGACGCCGTGACACGGGTGCGCGCGATCAATCGGCGCGCGCTCTACGCCTGCGACCCGGTGCTCGGCGACGAGGGACAGCTTTACGTGTCCGGGGAGGTCGCAGCAGCGATCCGCGCGACATTGCTGCCCGCAGCCGACATCGCGACGCCCAACGTGTTCGAGCTCGGTTTCCTCGCCGGGATGCCGACATCGAGCGAGGCCGAGATCGTCGCCGCCGCGCGCTCGCTTGCGCCGCCCACCGTGCTGGTGACGAGCGTGGCGACGCCAGCCACGCCACCGGACTGCCTCGACATCATCCTCTGCGATGGGCCGGCCGCCTGGCGGCTTCGCACCCCGCGCCTGGCGCGCGGCTTCAATGGCGCGGGCGACCTGCTGGCAGGCTTGTTCCTCTTCCATCGCCTCGCCAGCTCCCGTGCCGTGGAGGCCTTGGAACGCTCCGCCGCCAGCGTGCATGCGGTGCTGACCCGGACCGCGGCCAGCGGCAGCACGGAACTGGCCCTGGTCGCCGCCCAGGAGGCGATCGTCTCGCCTGCGGTGCGATTTCCGGCGGTGGCGATCTAGGCTGTCGCCGTGCCGATTGTGCGGTGCACGACAAGTTTTTGCCCCGCCCCCCGCGTTGGTTCATGCTGCCTCTCCGGACGAACAGCGGAGGAAACGACCATGACGGTTGCCGCCATGTTACGCCACAAGGGGCACGATGTTGCCTCAGTCCCCCCCACGGAGAAGATCGCCTCGGTCGCGGAGGAATTATCGCGCCGGCGGATCGGCGCGGTCGTTGTGCTCGACGCCGCCGACCAGTTGCTCGGCATCGTCAGCGAACGCGACATCGTGCACGCAATCGCCGCCAACGGCGCGCGGGCGCTGGAGATGACGGCGGGCCAGTTGATGACCCGAACGCTGCGCACCGCGACGCCGGAGACGACGGTGCTCGAGGCAATGACGCTGATGACCGAGGGACGCTTCCGCCACCTGCCGGTGTTGAGCCATGGCGGGCTGGTCGGAATCGTCTCGATCGGCGACGTGGTGAAGGCGCGGATCCTGCAGCAGGACCACGAGGTCGACAGCCTGCGCGCCTACGTCGCCGGCTCGGCCTGACGGCACACCGCCGCGGAGCCGGATTCCACCGGGCTAGTTGTTCCGGCTCCAGATCGGTTTGCCGAGATTGATCTGCTGAGGCGTCGTCGCACCGCCGGTGAAGCCGCCGACACCGGCACCGATCAGTGCGCCGACGCCGACGCCGATGGGCCCGCCAATCAGGCCGATCGCCGCACCCGTGGCGGCGCCCGTCGCGCCGCCGCCACTGACGCGGTCGAAGTTGTTGGTTCCGCAGCCGGCGAGCGTCAGCAGCGAAAGCCCCACGAGCCAGGCGCGGCGCATTCTGTTCTCCCTCGCGTTGACGAGGCTTGAGGCAACGCGACCAGGCCGAATCGGGTCAAGCACCGATCCGCAGCAGCAACGAGGGGGCGCGGGCGCCTCGCTTCGTGTCCGGTCGCGCAACGGCCGTCGCGACCAATGCTCCGCACATAACCAAGGCATGACACGAACAAAAAGTTCCTGTGCCGGCTACTTCATGATTGGAGCCGGCGTCCCGGAAGGCTGCCACGGGCACTGTATTTGACCGCACATCTTGATCTGGATCATTGATCGAACGTCTCGCCAACGGCGAGGCTGCAACGATTGCAAGGGATTTCGGGCCTGACAGCGCCCGGCGCCCCGACCGCAATCAAGCGCTGCGAACGAACAACGCCGACGATACTTCAACCGCCCGCAAGGGCACCAAGGGAGGACAACGACCGATGAAGCTCGCCAATCCCGCGCCGCTGGGACTCTCCGGCTTCGCGCTGACGACCTGGATGCTGAGCATGGTGAACGCCGGCTGGTTCCCCGGAACGGAGGTGCCGCTCGTCCTCGCATCCGCCTTCGCCTTTGGCGGCACGGCCCAGTTCTTTGCCGGGCTGATGGAAATGGCCAAGGGCAACACCTTCGGCTTCGTCGCGTTCTGCTCCTACGGTGCGTTCTGGTGGACGTTCGCGCTGTTCGTCGAGTTCTTCGCCCACGGCGTCACCGGTCCCTATGTCGGCTGGTGGCTGCTGATGTGGGGTGTGTTCACATTCTATATGTGGATCGGCTCGCTGGCGCTCAACCGCGCGGTGATGCTGATCTTCCTCGCGCTCTGGATCACCTTCGCGTTGCTCGGCCTCAAGGATCTGGCCGGCATCCCGTCGCTCGGGACCCTCGGCGGCTATATGGGTCTGGTGACCGCCGTTCTGGCTTTCTACCTGGCCGCGGCCGAGGTCATCAACGAGACGCACGGCCGCACCGTGCTGCCCATCGGCGCGCGCGAGTAGCGCGAGGCGCACCGACCACCCCGGGGGCGGCGCCAGAGCGCCGTCCCCGGTCCGCGGCAGCCACGATCGCCAACGCCGCCGCGCCGGCGAGGGATCGGTTGAACCCACGGCCAAGCCCGCTTAGCGTGGGCACCAAACGCAGCCAGACCCAAGACGTCCCCGCCTGCCCGCAGGGTTGACGCGGACGAACAAGTCAAGAGAGGGAACCCATCATGCCCGATACCCACCACGCCGAAGGCCAGGTCTTCCCGGTTCGCCCCGAGGTCGCCGCCCACACCCATGTCAGCGCCGAGCGCTACCGGCAGATGTACGAAGAGGCCGGACGCGATCCCGACCGCTTCTGGGCCGAGCAGGCGCGGCGCATCAGCTGGATCAAGGCGCCGACCAAGATCAAGAACACCAGCTACGCCGGCAACGTCTCGATCAAGTGGTTCGAGGACGGCGTGTTGAACGCTTCCGCCTCCTGCCTCGACCGCCATGCCGCGCAGCACCCGGGGCGCGTCGCGATCATCTGGGAAGGCGATGATCCCTCGACCTCGCGCAGCATCACCTATGGCGAACTCCATGAGCAGGTCTGCCGCTTCGCCAATGCGCTGAAGGGTCTGGGAGCGAAGAAGGGCGACCGCATCACCATCTACCTGCCGATGGTGCCCGAGGCGGCCATCGCCATGCTGGCCTGCGCGCGCATCGGCGCGATCCACTCGGTGGTGTTCGGCGGCTTCTCGCCCGACAGCCTCGCCAACCGGCTGATCGACTGCGATTCATCGCTGCTCATCACCGCCGACGAGGGCCGGCGCGGCGGGCGGAAAGTGCCGCTCAAGGCGAACGCCGACGAGGCCCTGAAGTCCTGCCCGGGGGTGAAGAACGTCGTCGTCGTGAAGGTGACCGGCGGTGCTGTATCGATGCAGCACGGGCGCGACCACGACTACGCCTCGCTGGTGGCCGCGGCCTCGCCCGACTGCCCGCCGGAGCCGATGAACGCGGAGGATCCGCTGTTCATCCTCTACACCTCCGGAAGCACCGGCAAGCCGAAAGGGGTGCTGCACACCACCGGCGGCTACATGGTGTGGGCGAGCTTCACGCATGAGATCGTGTTCGACTACAAGCCGGGCGAGATCTACTGGTGCACCGCCGATGTCGGCTGGGTCACCGGGCACACCTACATCGTCTACGGGCCGCTCGCGAACGGCGCGACCACGCTGATGTTCGAGGGCGTGCCGAATTACCCGGACAGCTCGCGTTTCTGGCAGGTCTGCGACAAGCACAAGGTCAACATCTTCTACACCGCGCCGACGGCGATCCGCGCGCTCATGCGCGACGGCGAGGCGCCGGTGCAGAAAACCTCGCGCAAGTCGATCCGGCTGCTGGGCCCCGTGGGCGAGCCGATCAACCCCGAAGCCTGGCTCTGGTACCACCGCGTCGTCGGCGAGCACCGCTGC
>JAGWQN010000133.1 GCA_028869995.1 Rhodospirillales bacterium | reverse complement strand
GCGCGCGCGAGCGCCTGCGCCTCGGTGGCGACGGTGAGCAGACCGTTGCCGAAGCACAATGAATGGTCGAGCGCGACGCGCGTCAGCGCCGCCATCGCCTCGCGGCAGACATGCTCGTAATGGTCGGTCTCGCCGCGCACCACGCAGCCCAGCGCCACATAGGCGTCGAAGCGCTGCCGCCCACGGACCGCGAACTGGATCGCGGCCGCGAGCTCGAGCGCGCCGGCAACGTCGACCACCCGGCTCGTCGCCCCGGCCGCGGCGAGGATCGCGAGCGCGCCGTCGCGCAGCCCGTCCACCACCCTGGTGTAGTAGGGCGCGCGCACCACCAGCACGCGCGCCGGCGCGCCGGTCAGAGCCGGTGCCTGCGGCAGCGGGGCGTCCTTCGTGCTCACGCTCGCCTCCTCACGCCGGCTCGATCGGGCGTTGATCGACGATCCTGAGCCCGTAGCCTTCGAGCCCGACCACCGGGCGCGGATGGTTGGTCAGCAACACCATCTCCCGCACCCCGAGATCGAGCAGGATCTGCGCGCCGATGCCGTAGCTGCGCAGCTGCCCCGGCGCGCGCACCGCCCCCTCGAGCAGCCGCACGCGCTCGGAAAGCGCGGTCGGGCTGCCGTCACGCAGAATGACGATCGCCCCCCTGCCCTCGGCGGCGATCATCTTCATCGCGCCGGCGATGGCGGTGTGCATCGAGCTGCCGACCAGGTCGCCGACCAGGTCGATCGCGTGCATGCGCACGAGCGCCGGAGCCGGCGCCGCGAGATCGCCGCGGACGAGGACGAGATGTTCCGCCTGGTCATCGACCGTCGAGGCATAGACAAGCACCTGCCAGCTGCCGCCGATCGCGTGCTCGAGCCTGCCGTCCTGCACCCTGCGCACGAGCTTCTCGGTCCGGCGGCGATAGGCGATGAGGTCGGCGATGGTGCCGACCTTGAGCGCATGGCGCTGCGCGAAGGCGACGAGATCGGGCAGCCGCGCCATGCTGCCGTCGTCGTTCATGATCTCGCAGATCACGCCGGCCGGGTTGAGCCCGGCGAGGCGGGCGATGTCCACCGCCGCCTCGGTGTGCCCGGCGCGCACCAGGGCGCCGCCCTCGCGCGCCATCAGCGGGAAGACGTGCCCGGGAGTGACGATGTCGTCGGGTCCGGCCTCGGGGTTGATCGCAACCGCCACGGTGCGGGCGCGGTCGTGCGCTGAGATGCCCGTCGTCACCCCCTCGCGCGCCTCAATCGAGACGGTGAAGGCGGTCTGGTGGCGGGTGCCGTTGCTGGCGCTCATCAGCGGCAGGTGAAGCTGCTCCACGCGATGGCGCGTGAGGGCGAGGCAGATCAGCCCGCGCGCGTGTCGCGCCATGAAGTTGATCGCGTCCGGCGTCGCGAACTGCGCCGGCACCACGAGATCGCCTTCGTTCTCGCGATCCTCGTCGTCGACGAGAATGAACATGCGGCCCTGCCGCGCTTCCTCGATCAACTCCTCGGCGGAGGTGAGAGACTCGGAAAGACTGCGCACCAGCGGCTTGTTCATGTCGGCCTCATTGTCCCAGCAGCCGGGCGACGTAGCGCGCCAGCATGTCGATCTCGATGTTGACCCGCTCGCCCGGCCGCAGCAGCGAGAAGCCCGTGACACGGGCGGTGTGCGGGATGATGTTGACCGCGAAACCATCCGTGTCCACGGCGTTGACGGTGAGCGAAACGCCGTCCACGGCGACGCTGCCCTTGACCGCGATCAACCGCGCCAGCTCGCGCCCGACGCGAAAGCGCCAGCGCGTCGAACCCTCGTCGGCCACCGCCTCGATCGCCTCACCGACCCCGTCCACGTGGCCCGAAACGATGTGGCCACCGAGTTCGTCGCCAAGTCGCAACGACCGCTCGAGGTTGACGCGCGTGCCCGGTCGCCAGTCGCCGAGCGTGGTGCGCGCCAGCGTCTCGGCCGAGACCTGGGCGGCAAAGCCGGTCGCATCCACCCCGATCGCCGTGAGGCAACAGCCGGAGCAGGCGATCGAGGCGCCGATCGCGATGCTCGCGACGTCGTCCCACGGAGCGGCGATCTCGAGGCGCATGTCCTGCCCCTCGCCGATCGGGCTGATCGCGCGCACCGTGCCCAGCGCGGTGATGATGCCGGTGAACATCAGGCGGCCCGCCGCTCTTCACGAACCCGGTCTTCGCTGAACCGGTATTCGCTGAACATGTCCTCACCCATCGCCACCACGCGCTGGCGCCGGAAGCGCGGCATCGCCGCCAGCAGCTCGGTCCCGATCGGGGCCGTGGCCGGCCAGCCGTCGCCGCCCATCACCGCCGGGGCGTGGAACCAGGCGAGACGATCGACCAGCCCCGCGCGCAGCAGCCCCGCGGCGAGGCCGGCGCCGCCCTCGGCCAGAACGCGCGTGATCCCGCGCTTGGCGAGCGCCTCGAGCCCCGCCACGAGATCGATCCCCGCTTCGCTGCCGGCCAGGCCGAGCACGACCGCGCCCGCCCCTTCCGCTGCATGCCGCCGCACGGGGTCGACGTCGTCGCGCGCGAGGAACCAGGTCGGCACCTTGGCCGCGGTCGCGAGCAGCAGCGAGGTCAGCGGCGTGCGCAGGTGCGAATCGACGACGACCCGGACCTTGGCCGCCTGTTCCATCCCCGCCAGACGGCACGTGAGCTGCGGGTTGTCGGCCATCGCGGTGCCGACGCCGATCATCACGGCATCATGACGATATCGTAACAGATGCGCCGCCCGCCGCGCCGCCTCCCCGGTGATCCAGCGCGCTTCCCCGGCATGGGTGGCGATGCGTCCGTCGAGCGTGCTGGCGAGCTTGAGCGTCAGCATCGGCCGCCCGCGCGCGATAACGCTGAAGAAGCCCTCGTTGAGCTCCGCCGCCTCGGCTCCGAGCAGCCCCTCCTCGACGGCGATCCCCGCCGCGCGCAGCCGCGCGATGCCGGCGCCGTCGACGCGCGGATCGGGGTCGCGCGCCGCGACGAGGACGCGAGCAATGCCCGCCGCGACCAGCGCGTCGGCGCAGGGGGGTGTCCGCGCATGATGGCAGCAGGGCTCGAGCGTGACATAGGCGCTCGCGCCGCGCGCCGCGGCACCCGCCATGGCCAGCGCCTGCGTCTCCGCGTGCGGCCTTCCGCCCGCGGCGGTGGTCGCGCGCCCGACGACACGCCCGTCGCGCACGATCACGCAGCCGACCGAGGGGTTGGGAGCCGTCAGGCCGAGGCCGCGCCGCGCCAGCGCCAGCGCCGCGCGCATATGCGCCGCATCACTCATCGCCGGCGGATATGGCGTCCGAGATGCCGCCGATGAAGGCCTCGAAATCCTTGGTCTCGCGGAAATTACGATAGACGGAGGCAAAGCGGACATAGGCGACGGCGTCCACCTCGCGCAGCGCATCCATCACCATCTCGCCGATATGCTTGGACGCGATCTCGGACTCGCCCGAGGATTCGAGCTGGCGGACGATGCCGTTGACGATGCGCTCGATGCGCTCCTCCGGCACCGGCCGCTTGCGCAGCGCCACGCGGATCGAGCGCGCCAGCTTGTCGCGGTCGAAGGCGACGCGCCGCTGATCGGACTTGATGACGGTGAGCTCGCGCAACTGCACCCGCTCGATGGTGGTGAAGCGCTGGCCGCAGCCGATGCAGGCGCGGCGGCGGCGGATCGCCAGGCCGTCCTCGGTCGGGCGGCTGTCCTTCACCTGGCTGTCATCCTGACCGCAGAACGGGCACCGCATGGCCTAGCCCCTCCGGTCGCGGGCCGGGCCGGGATAGATGGGGAAGCGCGCGCACAGCTCCCTCACCCGGGCGCCGACCGCGGCCTCGGCCGCGGCATTGGTGCCGTCGTTGGAGCGGGCGAGTCCGTCGAGCACCTCGCCGATCATCTGGCCGATCTCGCGGAACTCGGCGCTCCCGAACCCGCGCGTGGTCGCCGCCGGCGTGCCGAGGCGGATGCCGGAGGTGACCGCCGGCTTCTCCGGGTCGAACGGGATCGCATTCTTGTTGGCGGTGATGTGGGCACGCTCCAGGCTCGCCTCCGCCGCCTTGCCGGTGCAGTGCTTGGGGCGCAGGTCCACGAGCATCAGGTGGCAGTCGGTGCCGCCGGTGACGATGGCGAGCCCCTGCTCGACCAGGCTCGCGGCCAGCGTCCGCGCATTGGCCGCGACCTGGCGCTGGTAGGCGGCGAACTCGGGCCGCAGCGCCTCGCCGAACGCCGCCGCCTTGCCGGCGATCACGTGCATCAGCGGCCCGCCCTGCAAACCGGGAAAGACCGCCGAGTTGATCTTCTTGCCCAGCTCGAGATCGTTGGAGAGGATCATGCCGCCGCGCGGCCCGCGCAGCGTCTTGTGCGTGGTCGTGGTCACCACATGGGCGTGCGGCAGCGGGCTCGGGAAGACGCCGGCAGCAACCAGGCCCGCGAAATGCGCCATGTCCACCATCAGGTAGGCGCCGACGGCATCGGCAACGGCGCGGATGCGCGGGAAATCGATGAAGCGCGGGTAGGCCGAGCCGCCGGCGATGATCAGCTTCGGCTTCTCGGCGTGGGCCAGCCGTTCCAGCTCCTCATAGTCGAGCAGCCCGTCCTCGCGGCGCACGCCGTACTGGACGGCGCGAAACCACTTGCCGGATAGATTGGGCGCCGCGCCATGCGTCAGGTGCCCGCCGGCGGCGAGCGACATGCCGAGGATGGTATCGCCCGGCTTGATCAGGGCCAGGAAAACCGCCTGGTTGGCCTGCGCGCCGGAATGCGGCTGCACATTGGCGAAGGCGCAGCCGAACAGCTGCTTCGCGCGCTCGATGGCGAGCGTCTCCGCGACATCCACCTCGGCACAGCCGCCATAATAGCGCCGCCCCGGATAGCCCTCGGCGTACTTGTTGGTGAGCACCGAGCCCTGCGCCTGCATCACGGCGGCGGAGACGATGTTCTCCGAGGCGATCAGCTCGATGCCGTCCTGCTGGCGCACCAGTTCGCGGCCGATCGCCGCGGCGAGTTCCGGGTCGGTCTCGGCAAGGCTCGCGGTGAAGAAGCCGCGGTCGAGGAAGGGGACGTCGTTCATGGCTTGCTCCATCAGGCCGGCGTGAGTTTCGCGAGGCGGCGCTCATGGCGCCCGCCATCGAAGCGAGTGGCGAGGAAGGTGGCGACGATGTCCCAGGCGAGCTCCTCGCCGAGGATGCGTCCGCCCAGGGCCAGCACGTTGCCGTCGTTGTGCTCGCGGCCGAGGCGTGCGGTGGTGACGTCGTGCGCCAGCACGCAGCGTATGCCGGGATGGCGGTTGGCGGCGATCGACATGCCGATGCCGGTGCCGCAGACGAGGATTCCCCGCTCCGCGCTGCCGCCGGTCACGGCGCGGCAGACGGCATGGGCGAAATCCGGATAATCCACCGAGGCCGGGTTGTCGGTGCCGAAATCATGCACCGTGACCCCGGCGTCGCGCAGGCGGGCGAAAAGCACGTGCTTGAGCGCGAGCCCGCCATGGTCGGAACCGATGGCAAGCGTCGATACAAGGGATTGTGGCTGCACCATCCGCCGCCTCTATCATGCCGCCGCGACAAGATGAAATGCGGTGGCCGCCGAGCCGGCTTGCCTGGCTCGTTGGCTGCGTTCAGTTTCCGTCCGTCGCGCAGGTCGCGGCTATGGACCAGGTGAGGTGGCAGATGCGGCTTCTCGTGCTCGGCGCCGGCGGGATCGGCGGCTATTTCGGCGCGCGGCTGGCGGCCGCGGGGGCGGATGTGACGTTTCTGGTGCGTCCGCGCCGGGCGGGGCAGCTCGCCGCGCACGGGCTGGTGGTGCAAAGCGCGCTCGGGGACGTGACCGTGCCGGTGCGCACGGTGAGCCGGGATGCGCCCGGCAGCGGCTATGGCGCCATCCTGCTGTCCTGCAAGGCCTACGACCTCGACGACGCCATCGCCGCCCTGGCCCCGGCGGCAGGTGGCGCCCTCATCGTCCCCCTGCTCAACGGCATGGCGCACCTGGAACGGCTGGATGCGGCGTTCGGCCAGGACCGGGTGGCCGGCGGGGTCGCCGTGATCGGCGTCACGATGGAGCCGGACGGCACCATCCGCCACCTCAACCGCGCCCAGACCTTGATCCACGGTGCACGGACGCCGACCCAGCGCCCGGCGGTCGCGGCCCTGCAGGAGGCCATGGCCCCGAGCGGCATCGAGGCCCGCGCCTCGGAGACGATCATCCACGACATGTGGGAGAAATGGGTCTTCCTGTGCTCCATCGCCGCGATGACCTGCCTGATGCGCTCGCCGGTCGGGCCGATCGCCAGCTCGCCCCAAGGCGAGGCGCTGATGCTCGCGATGCGCGACGAATGCAGCGCGGCGGCCGCCGCCGCCGGCTTCGCGCCGCGCGAGGCGCACCGCGAGTTCACCCGCCGCCAGCTCACCGACAAGGCCTCCACCATGGCAGCGTCGATGATGCGCGACCTCGACCAGGGGCTCGAGGTGGAGGCCGATCACGTCGTGGGTGACATGCTGGCCCGCGCCCGCGCCGCCGGCCACCCGGCGCCGCTGCTCGCCGCCGCCTACACGCATCTGGACGTCTACCGCCGCCGCCGCGCCACGGCTAATCAGGGCTGACGGAGGTTCCCCCATGGCTCTCGGCCGCTATCCAACCACCCGGCTGCGCCGCAACCGCCACGATGCCTGGACGCGGCGGCTCGTCGCCGAGCATGCGCTCGGTGTGGGCGACCTGATCTGGCCGGTGTTCATCGCCGAGGGCAACGGCAGCGTCGCCGACATCGCCTCCATGCCTGGCCAGCAGCGGGTGACGCTCGACCGCCTGGCGCGCCACGTCGAGCCGGCCGTGCGCCTCGGCATCCCCGCGATCGCGCTCTTCCCGGCGACGCCACCGGCGCTGAAGGACGCGGAGGGGACGGAGGCGGCCAATCCGGACAACCTGACCTGCCGCGCCGCCCGGCTGCTGAAGCGCGAGTTCCCCGAGCTCGGGCTGATCGGCGACGTCGCCCTCGACCCCTACACCAGCCATGGCCATGACGGCGTGATCCGCGACGGCTACGTCGCCAACGACGAGAGTGTCGCCCAGCTGGTGCGCCAGGCGCTGGTCGAGGCGGCTTCGGGCATCGACATCATCGCGCCATCGGACATGATGGACGGGCGCGTCAGCGCCATCCGCCGCGCGCTCGACGAGCAGGGCTTCGTGCACACCCGCATCATGTCCTATGCGGCGAAATACGCCTCGGCTTTCTATGGCCCGTTCCGCGAGGCGCTCGGGTCCGACGGCGCGCTCAAGGGCGACAAGAAGACCTACCAGATGGATCCCGCCAACGCCCTCGAGGCCCTGCGCGAGGTGGCGATGGACCTCGAGGAGGGGGCCGACATGGTGATGGTCAAGCCCGGCATGCCCTATCTCGACATCGTCTGGCGCGTGCATGAGCGCTTCGGCGTGCCGACCTTCGCCTACCAGGTCTCGGGTGAGTACGCGATGATCGCCGGCGCGATCGAGCGCGGCTGGATCGACCGCGACCGCGCCATCCTCGAAAGCCTGATGGCCTTCAAGCGCGCGGGCTGCGCCGGCGTGCTGACCTATTTCGCGCCGGCGGCGGCCGAGCTGCTGCGCGGCTGAGTCCGTCCGTCGCACCGATGCGCATCGCCCAGATCGCACCGCTTTTCGAGACCGTGCCGCCGCGCCGCTATGGTGGCACGGAGCGCGTCGTTCACTGGCTCACGGAGGAGCTGGTGGCGATGGGCCACGACGTGACGCTGTTCGCCGCCGGCGACAGCCACACCAGCGCGAAGCTGGTGGCGGCGCGCGACCGGGCGGCGCGCTTCGTGCCGAATTTCGAGGTCAACGGCGCGCCCTACATGCGCATGCTGGAGCTGGTGCGCCGCCAGGCCGCTGACTTCGACGTGCTCCATTTCCACATCGATTTCTGGTCGCTGCCGCTGTTTTCCCGGCAGGCGACCCCGTTCCTGACCACCCTGCACGGGCGCATGGACCAGGATTGGGTGCACGACATCTACGGGCTGTTTCCCGAGGCACACCTGGTTTCCATTTCCGATGCGCAACGCCGTCCGGCGCCGGGGCTGGGCTGGCTCGCGACCGTCCAGCACGGCATGCCGCGCGAGCTGCTGCGGCCGCTGCCGGCGAAACCCTCCTACCTCGCCTTCCTCGGCCGCATGTCGCCCGAGAAGGGCATCGCCGACGCGCTCGACATCGCCCGTGCCGCCGGCCTGCCGATCCGCATCGCCGCCAAGATCGGCGAGGAGGATCGCGTCTGGTACGAGGCAACGATCGCCCCGCGGCTCGCCGACCCGGGCGTCGCGTATCTCGGTGAGATCGAGGATGCCGAAAAATCGGCGTTTCTGTCCGGTGCGGCGGCGGTGTTGCTGCCGATCGCCTGGCCGGAGCCGTTCGGGCTCGTCATGATCGAGGCGATGGCCTGCGGCTGCCCCGTCATCGCCTATCGTCGCGGCTCGGTGCCGGAGGTGCTGGAGGAGGGCGTGACCGGGTGCATCGTCGCCGATGCCGCCGAGGCCGTGGCCGCGCTGCCGCGCGCGTTGGCACTGGACCGCGCCGCGATCCGGGCCGAATTCGAGCGCCGCTGGACCGCCCGCCGGATGGCGGAGGAATATCTGGCGCTCTACCGGCGGATCGGCACGCCGGTTCGCGGTGAAGCCGGCGGCTCCGCATTGCCCGACGAGATGTTATAATATAACATTTCCTGGCGTTCCCCAGGCGAGGCCATGCTCCATCCCCTTGCGCGTCTGTTGCTGACGGCGTGCCTCCTCGTCCCTGCCCCGGCCCTGGCGGCTGCCCCCATCCGCATCGTCGCGGCGGAACGTGTCTACGCCGACGTGGCGTCGCAGATCGGCGGCAACACCGTGGCGGTCACCGCCATCCTCAGCAATCCCGACCAGGACCCGCACCTGTTCGAGGCGAGCCCGTCGGTGGCGCGCGCGCTGGCCCGGGCGGATATCGCGATCGCGAACGGCGCTGGCTACGACTCTTGGATGACGGCGCTGCTGCGGGCCACGCGGCGGCGCGGCCGCGTCGTCATCGTCGCCGCGCGCCTGATCGGGCGGCGGCGCGGCGACAATCCGCATATCTGGTACGATCCGACAACGATGCCGGCGTTCGCCCGCCGCCTCGCGGCGACGCTGGAGAACCGCGATCCGGTGCACGCGGCCGCCGATCGCGGGCGGCTGGCTGCGTTCGAGGCATCCATGGCGCCGATCGAGACCCGCATCGCCCTGCTGCGCGCGCGCCTCGCCGGCACGCCGGTTGCCGCCACCGAGCCCGTCTTCGACGACATGCTGCGCGCCCTCGGCATGACGGTGCTCGAAGGACGTTTCCAGATCGCGGTGATGAACGCGACCGAGCCCAGCGCCGCCGACATCGCTGCCTTTGAGACGGACCTGCGCGAGCGCAGGGTCAGGCTGCTGGTCACCAACGCGCAGGTGGCCGACCCGATCGCCCGGCGCATGGCGCGGATTGCGCGCGAGGCGGGCATCCCCGTGCTCCCCGCCGCCGAGACCGAGCCTCCGGGCATGAGCTACCAGCGATGGATGCTGGCCATGCTCGCGGCGGTGGAGCGTGCGTTGCCGCCGGCGGGAGGGAAGTGAGCGGGCGATGAGCGCGCTCGCATTCCGCGACGTCGAGCTGGCCCTTGGCGGGCGCAGCGTGCTCGCCGGCGTGAACCTGGCGATCGAGGCGGGCGAGTTCATCGCCCTTCTCGGCGGCAACGGCGCGGGCAAGACGACGCTGCTGCGCGCCGCCCTCGGCCTGGTCGCGCCGCGCCGCGGCAGCATCAGCGTCTTCGGCCAGCCGGCGGCGCGCGGCAACCCGGCGATCGGCTACATGCCGCAGAGTCGCTCGATCCCCCCGAGCCTGCGCCTCTCGGGGCGGGATTTCGTCGCCTGCGCCGTGGACGGTGCGCGCTGGGGGCTGCCGCTGCCGGGCCGCGCCGCCCGCGCCGAGGTGGAACGGGTGCTGGACCTCGTGGGAGCGGCGGACCTCGCCCGCCGCCCGCTCGCCGAGCTCTCCGGCGGCGAGCGCCAGCGGCTGCTGCTCGCCCAGGCGCTGCTGGACCAGCCGCGGCTGCTGCTGCTCGACGAGCCGCTGATGTCGCTCGACCCGAGCCGCCAGGCCGGCGTCGTCGACCTGGTCGCCTCGCTGCAGCGCCGGCTCGGCGTCACCGTGCTGTTCAGCGCCCATGATCTCAACCCGCTGCTGCCGGTGATGGACCGCGTGCTCTATGTCGGCAATCGTCAGGCCGCACTCGGCACCGTCGAGGCGGTGATCACGCCGGCGGTGCTCTCGCGCCTCTACGGCACCCCGATCGAGGTGGTACGGGCCGGCGGGCACATCTTCGTCGCGGCCGGCGGGCTCGACCTCGCGCGCGACACCCATGGCTGCGGCGAGTCCGCCCACGGCCACGCGCATTCTCACCGCCACGACGGGCACCGCCACGACGGGCACCGCCACGACGGGCCGACGGAGGCCGCCGATGCTTGACTACGCCTTCATGCGCAACGCCTTTGCCGCCGCGGCCATCGTCGCGCTCGTGGCCGGCCCGGTCGGCTATTTCCTGGTTCTCCGTGGCCAGACCTTCGCCGGGCACGCGCTCGCGCATATCGGCTTCACGGGCGCGACCGGCGCCTTCCTGCTCGGCATCCCGCCGCTATGGGGGCTGCTCGGAATGACGCTCGCCGCCGGCGTGGTGATCGGGCTGCTCGGCGAGGACCTCGCGCAACGCGACGTGGCGATCGGGCTGGTGCTGGCGCTGGCGCTCGGCTTCGGCTTCCTGTTCCTGCATTTCGTGACCAGCTTCGCCACGCAGGCGACCGCCCTGCTGTTCGGCAACGTGCTGGCGGTCGATCCTGCCACCGTCTGGTCGCTGCTCGGGCTCGGCATCCTGGCGCTCGCCGCGCTCGGCGCGATCGCGCGCCCGCTCCTGTTTGCCAGCCTGCAGCCGGAGCTGGCGCAGGCACGGGGCGTTTCGCTGCGGCTGATCGCGGCCCTCTTCCTCGCCATCGTCGCCTTCGCCACCGCCGAGGCGGCGCAGATCGTCGGCGTGCTGCTGGTTTTCACGTTGATGGTGGGGCCCGCCGCGGCCGCGCTGCGGCTGACGCGGCGCGTCGGCGCCGGGGTCCTGGTGGCGGCGGCGCTCGCCCTGCTGCAGGCCTGGGGCGGCCTAGCCCTCGCCTACGAGACGGACTGGCCCGCCAGCTTCTGGATCACCGCACTCAGCGGCCTGGTCTACGCCGCCGCGGTGCTGGCCGGGTCGTGGCGCGCGGTTGCCGCCCGCGGGGCCAGGGCCTAACCTTCCTGCGCCGCCAAGGAGGAAGCGATGCCCGCGGATATCCTGTTTCTCCTCAAGCCCGGCTTCGTCTCGGAGACCGGCGAGCGCGAGTACTGCCCCGACAGCATGCTGATCGAAGGCCTGCTGAACACCTATCCTGAGCTGGCGGCGCGGATCGTCGTGCGCCACGTCGATTTCCCTCGCCCGCGGCGCCCGATTGTGGAGCTGGTGGGCGAGGAGCGGCAGGGCTGCCCGATGCTGGTGCGCCGGCAGGGCGACACCGTCGTCGCCACCGAGGACCTGGAAGAGATCCTCGGCGTGTTCGCGCGCGACTACGGGCTGCCTTTGGCGCGCGGCCACCACTGACGCCCGCCGCCGGCGGCGCCTCGGCCCCGGTCGGCGCCGGTCAGACCACGCCCTGCTCGCGCAGCCGGGCGATCTCGGCGCCGGACATGCCGAGCAGCTCGCCGAGAACCTCCTCGGTGTGCTCGCCCAGCATCGGTGGCGGCAGCCGGTAGTCCGGGGGAGTGGCCGAGAGCTTCACCGGGTTGGCCACGACCTCGATCCCGTCCGGCGCCTTCGGGTGCGCCATCCGGACCACCATGCCGCGCGCCTGCACCTGCGGGTCGGCGAAGACCTGGGAGAGCCGGTTGATCGGCCCGCCGCCGATCTTCAGCGCCTCCAGCTTCTCCACCCACCACGCCGTCGGGTGCGCCTGCAGCAGCGGCGTCAGCGTGTCGGTGACCAGCTGGCGGTTGGCGACGCGCGCCGCATTGGTCGCGAAGCGCTCGTCCGCCAACAGCGCCTCGATGCCCATCGCCTCGCAGAAGCGCTTGAAGGTGGGGTCGTTGCCGATCGACAGCACCACATGCCCGTCCGCGGTCGGGAAGACCTGGTAGGGGACGATATTGGGATGCTGGTTACCGAGCCGGGGGGGATCCTGCTTGGTGGCGAGGTAGTTCATGGCCTGGTTGGCGAGCCAGGCGACATGGGTGTCGAGCATGCCGATGTCGATCGCCTGCCCCTCGCCGGTCCGCTCGCGATGGCGCAGCGCGGCGAGGACGCCGATGCAGCCATAGAGCCCGGCGAACACGTCGGCGACCGGCACCCCCACCTTCTGCGGCAGCCCGTCCGGCTCGCCGGTCAGGCTCATCACGCCGCCCATCGCCTGGATCAGCGAATCATAGCCCGGCCGCGGCGCATAGGGCCCCGTCTGCCCGAAGCCGGTGATCGAGCAGTAGATGAGGCCCGGGAACTCGCCCTTGAGGTCGTCATAGCCGAGCCCGTAGCGGGCCAGCGCGCCGACCTTGAAGTTCTCGACCAGGATGGCGCAGCCGCCGAGCAGCCGCCGCACGATCGCCTGGCCCTCGGGGCGGGCGATGTCGAGCGAAACCGAGCGTTTGTTGCGGTTGACGCCGAGGAAGTAGGCGCTCTCCCCCGTCGGCGCCACGACCGGCGGCGCGAAGCCGCGGGTGTCGTCGCCCGCGCCGGGCTTCTCGATCTTGATCACCTCGGCGCCGAGGTCGCCCAGCATCTGCGTGCAGGTCGGCCCCGCCAGCACCCGAGTGAGGTCCAGCACCCGCAATCCCGCCAGCGGCCCGATCGCCCGGCCCGCCCCCGTCGCGCTCTCGTCCATTCGCTCTTGTTCCCGTCCTGGGCGCGGTCCATACCGCCGCCGACAATTTGCCAAGCTTCTTGGCATGTCGTCCGGCGGACGCAAGCCCGCCCGGCCCACCTGCGGAGGAAAACGCATGAACGACCGTCCCGACACCGCACCCGCCCTGCCTGCGGCCCCGACCCTCGATCAGGCCGCCCTGGCCCGCGCCCTCTCCGGGCGCCACCTGATCGGCGGCAAGCTCGTCGCCGCCGCCTCCGGCAAGACCTTCGACGTGATCAACCCGGCGACCGGCGAGCCGATCGGCACCGCGGCACTCGGCGAGGCGGCGGACGTCGATGCGGCGGTGCGCGATGCTGCGGCGGCGCAGCGTGAATGGGCGCGGATGCCCTCGCGCAAGCGCGGCGCCATGGTCGCCTCCTGTGCCGCGCTGCTGCGCGAACATGTCGAGGAGCTGGGACGGCTGATCGCGCTCGAGACCGGCAAGGCGCTGCGCACCGAAAGCCGGGTGGAGGCGAACACGGTCGCCGACATCCTGGAGTTCTTCGGCGGCCTGGGCAGCGAACTCAAGGGCGAGAGCGTGCCCTTCGCACCCGACGTGCTCAGCGTCACCGTGCGCGAGCCGCTGGGCGTGGTCGGCGCCATCATCCCCTGGAACGTGCCGCTGCTGCTGATGGCGCTCAAGACCGCGCCGGCGCTGGTCGCGGGCAACACGGTGGTGGTGAAGTCGGCGGAGGAAGCGCCGCTCACGGTGCTGCGCATCTGCGAGCTGATGAACCGGATCCTGCCGCCGGGCTGCTTCAACATCCTTTCCGGCTACGGCCCCGAATGCGGGGCGCCGCTGGTCGAGCACCCGCTCGTGCGCAAGGTGACCTTCACCGGCAGCGTCGAGGTCGGCCGCATCGTCGCGCGCGCCGCCTCCTCCAAGCTCATCCCGGTCACGCTCGAGCTCGGCGGCAAGTCGCCGATGATCGTGTTCAGCGACTGCGACTTCGAGAAAACGGTGGCCGGGGCCATCACCTCGATGCGCTTCACCCGCCAGGGCCAGAGCTGCACGGCGGCGAGCCGCATCTATGTCGAGCGCCCGTTCCACGACCGCTTCGTCGCGGCGCTGGCGGCGAAGGTGGATGCGATGGTGATGGGCGACCCGCTGGACGAAAAGACCGATATCGGCACGATCATCTCGCCCGAGCAGTTCGCCAAGGTGCAGGCCTTTATCGAGGAAGGCACGCGGACGGCAGGGGCGCAGGCCCGCGCCTGCTCGGCGATGCCGTCGGACCCCGGGCTGAAGAAAGGCCTCTACATCCGCCCGCACATCTTCACCGGGCTGACCAAGGCCTCCCGCCTGGTGCGCGAGGAGATTTTCGGTCCCGTCACCTGCGTCTTCCCCTTCGACGACGCCGAGGCGGTGCTGGCCGAGGCGAACGACAGCGAATACGGGCTCGCCGCCTCGGTCTGGACCAACGACCTCAAGCGGGCGATGCGCTTCGCCCACCGGCTGGAGGCGGGACTGGTGCAGGTGAACCAGAACCTCGTCGTGCAGGCCAATCTCTCCTATGGCGGCGTGAAGAGCTCGGGACTCGGCAAGGAAGCCTCGCTCGAGGCGATGCTCGAGCACTTCACCCACAAGAAGACGATCATGGTGAACTACGCCTGAGCGCGATCGATGCCTCGGCCGGCGTGCCGGGCGGGGCGAGGGCCCTGCCCGGCCGCGGCCCTGCCGAACCGGGGATACTGAGGGGAACCAGACACATCTGGGAAAAATTGTGGCAGCCCCCTTGCGGCGGTCACGGTTCGATGATGCATTTCAACTGTGTAAGATTTTAATCGTCTCCTCCATCGCACGAGGGGGCGTGGCAGAGCTTAACCGTTACGTCCGACCGCACCCGTCGTGCCGAAACACGCCGGCGCAGTCCACCAGGAGGCCCGCGTGACACGTCCGTCTTCCCCTTCGCTGCGCTCGCTGCTGCTGGCCTCGGCCGCCGGAATCGCCAGTCTCGGCGCCGCAGGGAGCGCTCACGCCGGCGTGCTCCTCATTCCCCCCACGGTCACGGTCTCGACGCAGCAGAGCAGCCTGACCACGCTGCTGAACCTGTACCAGGGGCAGACCCTGGTCGTGACCAGCACCGGTGGGCTGACCATCGAGGCGTTGGCCGTCGGCACGCAGCCCGCGGTGGCCACCGCCGCCAACGCCGTCGCGGCGATCCTGAACAGCGGCACCATCACCTCCAACCAGACCGCGTACCACCAAGGCGTCGGAATCGAGATCGCGAAGGGCACGACGCTCGGCCTGCTCACCAACAATGCCGGCGGCACGATCCAGGCCACCGGCTCCGCGGCCACGGCCATCGATGTCAGGGGCACACTCACGGCGCTCACCAACGCCGGCCTGATCCTGGCCACGGCGCGGAGTGCCTACGCCATCACGAATAATTACGGCTACATCGGCAGTCTGACCAACGCCGCCAGCGGCATCATCGAGACGACCGGCGACTACGGCAGCGCCCTTGTGAACTATGGCACGCTGAGCTCCCTCGCCAACGCCGGGTTGATCCAGGCGAACGGGCTCAGGACGACGGGCATCTACAACAATTATGGCTATATCGGCAGCGTCACCAACGCCGCGGGCGGCACCGTCGAGACGACCGGCGACAACAGCAACGCCATCCTGAACTACGGCACCATACAGACGCTCGCCAACGCGGGCCGGATCCAGGCGAGCGGAACCAGCGCCAACGCGATCCAGGACAATTACGGCTACATCGGCAGCATCACCAACGCCGCCGGCGCCACGATCACGGCGACCGGGACCAACGCCGACGCCATCTACGGCAATTACGGCTATATCGGCAGCATCACCAACGCCGCCGGCGCCGCGATCATCGCGTCCGGCAGCGGCAGCACGGCCATCTATAACTACGGCACGCTGGACACGCTCGCCAATGCCGGCCTGATCCAGGCGAACGGAACCAACGCCAACGCGATCGACAACAACTACACCTACCTCGGCAGCATCACCAACGCCGCCACCGGCGTGATCCAGGCGACCGGCAGCGGCGGCATTGCCATCACGAACTCCCAGACGATCGGCTCGATCGTCAACGCCGGCACGATCCAGTCCCTGCTTGGCCCCGCCATCGTCAACAGCGGCTCGATCAATAACGGCATCACCAACACGGCGAGCGGCCTGATCCAGGGCGGGCCGGCGAATGGGTCGGGTATCGCGATCGACAATTCCGGCGGCTCGACCGCCCTCTCCATCCTCAACGCGGGCACCATCATCGGCGCCGTCCTGCAGAGCGGCAACGGCGACACGCTCACCGTCACGGGCGGAGCCATCGTCGGCGATGTCGTCGGCGTGCCGGGCAGCGCCGGCGCGGCGAACTTCGATCTCGGCGCCAACAGCTTCACCCTCGGCGGCAATATCAACACCGTTGATACGGTCAGCGTGCTGTCCGGCCGCCTGATCATGCCGGCCGGCGGCGGGACCATTTTCGGCGCGCAGGCGTTCAACATCGCGTCCGGCGCCACGGCCACGGTCGGCGGCGCGGTCAACGCCGCGCTGACCACCAACGACGGCGTGCTCGAGGCGAGCACCGGCGCGGCGACCCTGCAGGGCAACTACGTCCAGGACGCCAGCGGCAGCCTGCAGATCGATCTCGGCGCCAGCGGTGCGAGCCAGCTCACCGTCACCGGCTCGGCGGCGATCACGCCCGGCTCGCGGAGCATCCTCGTCCACGTCGCGGGCGCGGCCAATGTGCCGGCGAGCAGCACCATCCTGGTCGCCCAGGGCGGGCTGAACATTGTCGGCGGCGGCACCACGCTGACGGCCGTGAGCGATACCGCAAACCCGTATTTCAGCACCCCGATCGTCACCGATCCGGTGGGCACGCTGACCCTGACCTTCGTCGCGCCAACGCAGCAGGGTCTGTTGAACTACGCCGCCGGCCTCTTCCCTGTCGGCTCCACCTATCTGAACGGGGCGGCCGCGGCCTACGCGGCGCGCATCGGGACGCTCAACGCCTCCACCTACACGACGATCACCGACGCGATCGCGGCACTCCCGCCGAGTGACCGGATCGCGTTCGCCCAGCAGGCGGCACCGCGCTCGGTGGCCTCCGCGGCGGCGGAACTGGCCAACGGGCTCGGCGCCAACACCGCGCTCAGCCGCGCCATCGCCGACCGCCAGATGGCGGCGCGTGCGGCGACCAGCGTGCCGACCGGCCACGACACCGTGCTGTGGTCGATCCCCTTTGCCTCCACCGCCTACCAGTCCTCGGTGCAGGATTTCGGCGGCTTCGGAGCGAACACGTATGGCGCAGCGATCGGCGCCGATACCCGCGTCTCGCCGAACCTGCGGATCGGCGTCGCCTTCGCCGCTGCCAACAGCAACATCGACTATACCGGCGGCGCATCGGCCAACATGGACACGATCACGAGCGTGGAAGCGGGTGTCTATGCCAGCTACCTCCGCCACGGCTTCTTCGTCGACGGCGCCCTGGGCGGCGGGCTCGACCGCTACACGAGCAAGCAGGAAATGGCCTTCCTCGGCCGCCAGAGCAGCTCGTATGACGGCAGCCAGCTCGAGGCCCAGGCGCGCACGGGCTACGAGTTGCCCCTCGGCGACGGAGCGACGCTGACGCCGAACAGCTCGCTGCGCGAAATCCACCTCAATGTCGACGGCTACACGATGACCGGCGGCACCGGCCCCTCGGCGCACGTCAACAGCGTGAGCCTGGACCTGGTGCAGAGCCGCATCGGCGCGCGACTCGACTACAAGTCCGGCAGCGTCGGCGGCTGGCTGCTGCAGCCGTACGTGCACGCTTACTATCTGCACAACTTCAACACCTCGGGCGTGACCACCTCGGGCAGCTTCTCGAACGGGCTCGACTTCGCGGTGGCGGCTCCGTCGCGCGACGCCAATCTGGCCGATATCGGGTTCGGGCTGACCGCCGATGTGCCGGGCGGGATGAAACTTGGCGCGACCGCCTCCTACACGGCCGGCCGCTCGACCAACATCGGCACCCTGATGGTGCGCCTCGCGACCCGGTTCTGAGCATGCTCAGGCTTGGCGAGCGCCCGCCTCTGGCGTAGCGGTGCGACGATGAACATCGTCGAGCCCATCCACGCCGCGGCGCAAGCCCGGCCGGACGCCACCGCGCTCATCCTGATCGATGGCAAGCCGGTCTCCTTCGGCATGCTCTCGACGCTGGTCCGCCGGGCCGCCGGACGTGCGACCGAACTCGGGCTGCAGCCGGGCATGGCCGTTGCCATGCGGATCGGCGGCGGCGACGAAGCGCTGGGCCTGATCGTCGCCCTCGGGCTCGCGCACCTGGGCGTCGTGACCTGCGACGCGTCGCTGCCGGGACGTTATCTTTCCGCGGCGCTGGTGGCGCAGGGGGAGACGCCGCCTCCCGGCGTGCGCGGCCTGCCGCTGGATGCGTCCTGGCTCACCGCGCCGGTCACCTTGGTCGCGCCGCACACGGGCGACACGGCGCTGTTTCGCGTCTTCGCCACCTCCGGCACCACCGGGCTGCCGCGCTTCTGCCCGGTCAGCCACGCCACCATGGCCGCGCGCGTCGCCGCGACCGGCCACCCGATCGCGCACACGAGTTTCGCGCCGGTCGTGCTCTGTGCCCTCGGGCTCGACGGCAACTGGGCCATGCGCGTCGTGCTCGCAACGCTGTCCGGCGGCGGCACGGTGGTCTTCTCCAATCCCGGCCAGCTGCGCCGTTCCCTGGTGGAGCAGCGGGTCACCTCGTTGATGACATCGCCCGCGGTGCTGCAATCGATCCTCGAGGCAACCCCGCCCGGCGCGCCCCGGCCGCCCGCCCTGCGCTCGGTCGTGGCCGGCGGCAGCCGCCTGCCCGAACCGCTGTGGCGGCGCGCGGCGATGCAGCTCTGCCCCGAGATCATGGCCACGTTCGGCGCCAGCGAGACCAGCGTCGTCGCCATGGGGCGCTGCGAGGATCTTGCGGGCGTGCCGGGTGCCGTCGGTGTGCTGGAGCCTGGCGTCGAGGCGCAGGCGGTGGACGCCGCGCACCAGCCGCTGCCGCCCGGCGTCGAGGGGCTGATCCGCGTGCGCACGCCCGGCGACATCGCCGGCTACCTGGACGACGCTGAGGCAACGGCTTCGAGCTTCCGCGACGGCTGGTTCTATACCGGCGACATCGGCACGCTGACCGCTGACCGCCACCTCGTCATCACGGCGCGCGCGGTGGAGATCATCAACCATGGCGGCATGAAGATCAGCCCGCGCAAGGTGGAGGAGGTGCTGCTGGCGCTGCCAGGCATCCGCGAGGCCGCCGCATTCGGCGTGCCGGACCGGGACGGGGTGGTCCAGGTCGCCGTGGCGGTCGTGGCCGCCGCTCCGCTCGACCGGCCGGCCCTCGACCGGCACTGCGCCGCACAGCTCGGCCCCCTGGCGCCGCGCATCGTCCTGCAGGTGGCCGAGTTGCCGCACAACGCAAACGGCAAGGTGATGATGCAGCCGCTGATCGAGCTTGCCGGGCGCACCGCGGCCGGCGGGACAGCGACGCCGGGCGCGGCGTGAGCCTCGTGCTGCGCCCGCGGCCGGGCGCAGGCGCCGCCTCGCCGTGGCGTGCGCTCACATCCGGCTTCCTCGGCTGGATGTTCGACGCGATGGACCTCAATCTGTTCACCCTCGTCATGATCCCGGCCCTGCACGACCTCACCGGTGCCACCAGCCCCGCCGCGCTGGCGCGGATCGGCGGGCTCGTGGTCGGCGTGAAGATCCTGGGCTGGGGGCTTGGCGGCGTCGCTTTCGGCGTGGTCGCGGACCGTGTCGGTCGCTCGGCGACCCTGACCTGGACCATCCTCATCTATGGCGTCTTCACCGCGCTCGGCGCGCTCGCGCTCAACTGGCCGATGCTGGCATTCTGCCAGTTCGCCGCCGGGCTGGGCATCGGCGGCGAGTGGGCGGCGGGCGGAGCCCTGGTGGCGGAAACCTGGCCGGACCGGTCCCGCGCGCGGGCGATGCAGGCGATGCAGATGGCCTATCCGTTCGGCCTGTTCCTCGCCGGCGGCATCGCCATGCTGCTTGGCCCGCTGGGCTGGCGCTACGTCTTCATCGCCGGCATCATTCCGGTGTTTGCCGCTGCCTGGATGCGCCGCAACCTGCCCGAGCCGGCCCTGTGGCACGATGCGCGAGACCGTGCCCGGGCCCGCGCCGCGGCCGGCGGGCGGGCCGACACGGCCGCGGCCACCTTCGCCGCCCTGTTCGCCCCGGCGATGCGCCGCAACACGCTGGTGGGCCTGGTGGTGGCGCTGGCGCTGATGATGGGAAGCTGGGGCGCGCTCACGCTGCTGCCAGGCTGGATCGGCCAGTTGCTCGGTCCTGCCGGGGCCGCGCATCAGGCGGCCACGGTCGGATGGTTTTTCGTGCTGATGAATGCCGGCACGCTGCTCGGCTTTCTCGCCCTGATGCCGCTCGTGGACCGGATCGGCCGGCGCTGGAGCTATTTCCTGTTCTGCGCCGGCCTGCTGGCGACCATCCTCTACCTGTTTCGCCCGCAGACGACGCTGCCGGAGCTCGAACGGCTGTTGCCGGTGATGGGCTTCTTTTTCGGCGGCAGCTTCGGCACGCTCGCGGTCTACCTGCCGGAACTGTTTCCGACCGGTATCCGCGCCAGCGGGCAAGGCTTCTGCTACAACCTGTCGCGGCTGTTGACCGCGCCTGGCCCGATCGTCGCCGGCCTGCTGGTCGGCGCCCTCGGCTCGATCCCGGCGGCATGCGCCGCGGTCGGCCTGGTGCTGGTCGTCGGCACCGGCGCGATCTGGCTCGGCGTGGAGACGAACGGCCGCCCCTTGCCCGCGGACATGGACTGACGCCCCGTCGCCCCGGCCTGCCACCCGCCGGCCGATGATGTCAGGATGATCATGAGCGATACCTTGGCCGCCATGCGGGATCAAACACCGGACCAGGCGCTGGCGCACGCCGAACGCCTGCTGCTGGCGGGGCGCCCCGACGAGGCGCGCCTGGCCTGCGCCGCTGTCCTCGCCGCGCTGCCGGACCATCCCCCTGCCCTGGCGCTGCAAGGCGTCATCGCCGGGCGCGCCGGGGATGCTGGACGCGCGGTCGACTATCTCGAGGCGGCGCTGCGCCGCCAGCCGGGTGTCGCGTCATGGCACGCCCATCTCGTCACGTTCTACCGCGCGCTCGGCCGCGCTGCGGACGCCGTGGCGGCCGGCAGCGAGGCGATGCGCCTGGCACCGGCGGATAGTGGCAACCTCGTGAAACTATCGCTCGCGTTCGCCGAACTCGGCGACCACGACAGCGCGATCACCTGCCAGTTGCGCGCCATCGGCCTCGATCCGGCGCGCGCGGACGCGCACCTGGCGCTGGCGGAGGGCCTGCTCGCGGCCGGGGAGTTCGGCCCGGGCTGGATCGAGTACGAGTGGCGCAACGAGACCGAGGCCGGGCGCGGCCTGCTGCCCACGATGACCTCGGCGCGCTGGAACGGCATGCGGATCCCCAAGGGCCGCATTCTCCTGGTGGGCGACCAGGGTTACGGCGATACGATCCAGTTCGCGCGCTATATCGAGCTCGTCGCGCAGCGCTGTGAATCGGTGTTCCTCGGCTGCAGTGCCGAACTGGCGCCCCTGCTCGCCCGCCTGCCGGGCGTCGCCGCCTGCTTCCAGAACTGGGACGCCATTCCCGGCCACGCCGCGCATGCGCGCCTATCCTCCCTGCCCGGCCTGTTCCACACGACCATCGACACGATCCCGGACCGGACCCCCTATCTGCAGCCCGACCCCGCGCGTGTCGCGGCATGGGCACAGCACCTGGAGCGCGCCGCGCCGCGGCCGCTGCGGCGCATCGGGCTTGCCTGGAGCGGCCGGCCGACGCACCCCAACGACCACCGCCGCTCCCTGCGCCTGGCCCGGCTGGCACCGCTCGGAAGCGTCGCCGGAACGCACTTCGTCTCCCTGCAGAAGCCATTTCCGCCGCCCGATGCGGCGGCAGCCGGCGCCTTCCCCGGCCTCGGCGATCTGTCAGCACAGCTCGCCGACTTCGCCGACACCGCGGCCCTGATCGCCAACCTCGATCTCGTCGTCACCGTCGACTCAGCTGTGGCGCATCTGAGCGGCGCGCTCGGCGTGCCGGTCTGGATTCTGCTGCCCTGGGCGAGCGACTGGCGCTGGCTGCGCGGCCGCGCCGACAGCCCCTGGTATCCGACCGCCCGTTTGTTCCGCCAACGCAACGCCGGCGCCTGGGACGAGGTCGTCGCCGGGGTTGCCGCCGCGTTGCGCGCCCTGCCCGGCTGACAGCCGGGCCCCAGCCCGTCTGCTCAGCCAAGCGCCGCCGGGCGCTCGCCGCCGGCCATACCAGAACCAGGTCCGCCGCCTGCGAGGGGGGTATCGGGCGTCCTGCCCGCAGGCTCTTGCCTTGTCGCGCATCCCCCGGTGGTGCTGCCTTTGCCGCAGCGTGAGTCAGCGGTTGAGGTGGCCGGAAAGGGCAAGAATGAGCAGTGTCGCGGCGCCAATGATGAGCGCCACGAAGAACAGCGCTATCAGACCGAGAGACCCCTTTAAGAGACCATACACAAACCTCAACCCCGCATTCGTGCCTCCGGCCCATAGGAAGAGGACCAAGCTTCCTGCGATCAGCCAACCATTTCCCGTCTGGATTCCGCGCCACATTGCAAAGCTTCCAGCCGCGGCCAAAAGCAGTGGGAAAAGGAGGGCATAGCGGGCTTGGCGCTCCTTGAGCGCAATGGCCTCTGCGTAAATCCTCCGCATCTCCTCGATGTCGGCTTTGTCGCCTTCGTCGATGTCGAACATGTGTTCCGCGATCTGCGCCTCAAAATGCGCGCGCTGGGATCTCACATCGTCAAGCGATGAACCCGCGACAATTGTCCTGAACAAGTCACGTCGTTGATCCTTCGTCATGTCGCCTAGGGCGACGTCCACGTGTTGGTTCAGACGCTGATTGCTCGTTTGCGTTCCCGCCGTGCCATTCATCATGGCGTTCCAGCTTTTTCGATGAATGACGCTGAGGCCCGACCCCGGCAGTCCCACCGTCGTGCGGACGCCTTGCGGACCCACGTTGAGCCTTGCGCCCTTGGGGCCGACGCTCAGGCTCAGGCCGGATTTCGACACGTTGACCCGGACGCCGGGCAGGATCGATCGACTCTTATGGAAGCGAAAAAAGGCCACATCGTCTCTCACTTCCGCGCTCATCGCCTCAGAGTCAGAGGAAACCGGGCGGCTCGGCGAAGCTCCCTTAGCGATCCGGCGACAGCCCCGCGGGCTTCGGCCCGCCGGCCATCCAGTCGAGCAGCTCGACGGTGTGCACCGTCGGGATCTCGCCTGCGAGCTGGGTGATGCAGCCGACATTGCCGGCGGCGATGCAGTCCGGATCCGTCGCCTTGAGGTTGCCGAGCTTGCGTTCGCGCAGGCGGGCGGAAAGCCCCGGCTGCAGCATGTTGTAGGTGCCGGCGGAGCCGCAGCAGAGATGCCCCTCGGCCGGCTCCACGACCTCAAATCCGGCAGTGCGCAGCAGCCGCTTCGGTGCCTCGGTCACGCGCTGGCCGTGTTGGAGGCTGCAGGCGGCATGGTAGGCGACGCGCAGACCCGGCCGCTCGCGCACCGGTGCGTAACCGATACGGTCGAGATATTCGCTGATGTCGAGCGAAAGTTCCGAAACCCTTGCGGCGCGTGCGTGCCAGGCCTCGTCGCCTCGCAGCAGAAAGCCGTAATCCTTGACGGTGGTGCCGCAGCCGGACGTGTTGACCAGGATCGCGTCCAGCCCCTCGCCCTCGATCTCGCGCGACCAGGCGGCGATGTTGGCGCGCGCGGCGGCCAGCGCCGGTTCGTGCTTGCCCATGTGGTGGGTCAGCGCGCCGCAGCAGCCGGCGCCCGGCGCCACCACCACCTCGATGCCCATCCGTGTCAGCAGGCTTATCGTCGCCGTGTTGATCGCGGGCGCGATCACCTGCTGGGCGCAACCGGCCAGCAGCGCCACGCGTCCGCGTCGCTCGCCCTGCGCCCGGTGCACGCCCGGCCGCTCGGCCGCCGCGGGCGGCGGCAGCGCGGCCGGCGCCAGGCGCAGCATCGCAGCCAGCCTCGCCCCGAGCACGCCACGCCCGGCGACAAGCCCGGCGAAGGGGCGCG
>JAGWQN010000132.1 GCA_028869995.1 Rhodospirillales bacterium | reverse complement strand
GCGGCTACTGCCTCGGCGGCACGCTGCTCTCCATCGCCGCCTGCGCCATGGCGCGCGAGGCCGACAACCGGCTCGCCACCATCACCCTGCTCGCGGCCCAGGTCGATTTCCACGAGGCCGGGGAGCTGCGCCTGTTCATCAACGACAGCCAGCTCTCGCTGCTCGAGGACGTGATGTGGCGCCAGGGCTTCCTCGATTCGCGGCAGATGGCCGGAGCTTTTCAGCTGCTGCGGGTGCGCGACCTGGTCTGGCAGCGGGCCGTGCGGCTCTACCTGCTCGGCGAAGAGGATCAGCCCAACGACCTCATGGCCTGGAACGCGGACGCCACACGCATGCCCGCGAGGATGCATGCCGAGTACCTGCGCGAGCTCTTCCTCGACAACGATCTCTCCGAGGGCAGGATGCGGGTGGATGGACGCACCATCGCCCTCGCCGACCTGCGGGCACCGATCTTCGCCGTCGGCACCGATCGCGACAACATCGCGCCCTGGCGCAGTGTCTATAACCTGCTGCGCGAGACGCGCACGGATGTCGATTTCGTGCTCACCGCGGGTGGTCACAACGCCGGCATCGTGAGCGAGCCCGGCCATCCGGGGCGGCATTACCTGGTGCACGAGCGCCGACCGCACGACGTCTACCTCTCGCCCGACGAATGGCTCGGCCAGGCGCAGCGACGGGAAGGTTCCTGGTGGCCGGCCTGGGCCGCCTGGCTCGCCCATCGCTCCGGCGCGCCGGTTGCGCCGCCCCCGCTGGGCAATCGCGCCGGCGGCCTGCCGCCTCTCGGTGACGCGCCGGGAACCTACGTGCTGCAGACCTGAGGCACTGGCGGCATCACAGGCGTTCCCAAAGGCCCGTCTCCTCGTCGAGCCGGTCGATCTCGCCGCCTCGGAAATCACCGTGCGAGACAACGCCCAGCAGCTTGTCTCCATCAACCACCGGCACGTGCCGGAAGCCGCCGTCGCGCATCAACCAGAGCGCTTCCACCGCGCGCATGTCGCGACGCATCGTTTCCGGCTTCGGGGTCATCACCTCTGCAAGCTTGATGTCGCCGGAGCGGCCCTCCGCCAGGACGCGCGCAACGGCGTCGCGCCCGGTGAAGATGCCGACGAGGCTGCCCTTCTCATCCGTGACCAGTACGGCGCCGACCCGCCGCTCACGCATCCGCTTGCACGCTTCGCCGACGGTCGCCGTCGGCGGCATGGTGAGCGGCTTCTGGTTCAGCACAATGGTCCCGAGCGCACGTTGTTCCATGGTCACCTCCGTCGCGCGGCTGCTGACCGCGCTCCCTTTCATCTAAGGGCAGCCGCGGGCCCTAACCTTGATAACGATCAAGCCGGGAGCAGGCTCATGGCAAAAGGGCCCGGATCGCCTCCAACTCCTCGAGCACGTCGGCAAGCAGGCCGCGCAGCCGCTCGGACTCGACATCGGCCCGCGGCTTGACGCCAGGCTTCGTGCTGGCGCTCGGCGCCGCCGGGGCGAGCCCGGGCATCGGCAGTTCGGGCTCGTGCGCCTCCCCGCGCTCAGCCGCGGCCGCGGCCTGTTCGGCGGCTGACGGGGGCGGGATGTTGTCGGCCAGGCGCCCGCCGCCCTCGCGCAGCAGACGCTGTACGCCCTTGATCGTATAGCCCTGGGTATAAAGCAGGTCGGAAATACGGCGCAGCAGATCGATGTCCTCGGGGCGGTAATAGCGCCGTCCGCCGCCGCGCTTGAGCGGCTTCACCTGGGTGAACTTCGTTTCCCAGAAACGCAGCACATGCTGCGGAATATGCAGGTCGTCCGCGACCTCGCTGATGGTGCGGAAAGCGCTGGGCGCCTTCTTGGCGCGAGCGCGTGCCGCCGCGGGTGCGGTCTCACTCATGCGTCATTCCCCTCATTCGTCATCCCCGGGGGGAACGGCGGTGTGATTGACATGGGCCTTGAGCACCTGGCTCGGACGGAACACCAGCACCCGCCGCGGCAGGATCGGCACTTCGACGCCTGTCTTGGGGTTACGGCCGACGCGGCGCCCTTTCTGACGCACAGAAAACGTTCCGAACCCACTGATTTTGACAGATTCACCGCCTTCCAGCGCCGAACTCATACGGTTCAGCACCGTCTCCAGCAGATCCGCCGACTCATTTCGAGAGAGCCCAACCTGGGTATAAATGATCTCGGTCAGATGGGCGCGCGTGACGGTGTTCATGGATTGACGCTAGGGAGACTCGGGGGGGGACGTCAAGATTTCGCACAATCAGAAGCTTGTCGCTGCCCCATCAAATCCGGTGCGAAGCCGGCCCTCACATCCGCACCAGCGCCGAACCCCAGGTCAGCCCGCCCCCGAGCGCCTCCATCAGCACCAGGTCGCCCGGCCTGATGCGCCCGTCGCGCACGGCTTCGTCCAGCGCCAGAGGCACCGAGGCAGCCGAGGTGTTCGCATGGCGCTCCACCGTCGTCACGACACGCTCCGGCGGCAGGCCGAGGCGCTTGCCGATGGCGTCGATGATGCGCTTGTTGGCCTGGTGCGGCACCAGCCAGCCGATATCGGCCTTGGCCAGCCCGTTGGCCGCCAGTGCCTCCTCGACGGTATCCGCCAGCCGGGTGACGGCATGGCGGAACACCTCGCGCCCGTTCATGACCAGGTGCCCCGGCCGGTCGCTGCGGCCGACGGCGCCGTCCACATAGAGAATGTCGCCAAGCCCGCCATCGGCATGCAGATGCACCGACAGGATGCCCGGCAGACCCGCACCGGCCTCCCCGGCCCGCAGCACCACCGCTCCGGCACCGTCGCCGAACAGCACGCAGGTGCCGCGGTCCTGCCAGTTCATGATCCGCGAATAGACTTCCGAACCGATCACCAGAGCGGTGCGGATACGTCCCGCCGCGATCATCGCCTCGGCCGTCCCGAGCGCATAGATGAAGCCGCTGCACGCCGCCGACAGGTCGAAGCCGAAGCCGCCGGCACCCAGCGCCGCCTGGACCCGCAGCGCCGTCGCCGGAAAGGCCTCGTCCGGAGTCGCGGTGCCGAGCAGGATGGCGTCGATCTCGCCCGCGCGCATGCCGGACGCGGCAAGCGCTCGTTCGGCCGCCCGTGTCGCCATGAAGGCGCAGGTCTCGTGCGGCTGCGCCAGGTGGCGCTGGCCGATACCGGTGCGCTCGCGGATCCACTCGTCCGAGGTATCCACGGTCTTGGACAGTTCCTCGTTGGTGACGACCGTCTCCGGCAGGTAGCTGCCGGTGCCGGCGATCACCGCGCGCTTCTGGGCCGCCAGGCCCTGGACGCACCGCTGCTCAGGAAGCGGCGGCGTCTGCTGATCCATGCCCTGTCTCCAGCGTGCCGATCCGCACCAGACCCTCGCGGATGCCTTCGTTGAAACCATGCGTCACCATGTCCATGGCGACGTCGACCGCATGGGCGAAGCCCTCGGCGTCGGTGCCGCCGTGGGACTTCACCACCACCCCGTTGAGCCCCAGCATCACGGCGCCATTGTAACGCCGGGGGTCGAGCCATTCGCGCAGCCGGGTGAGGCCGGGCCGGGCCAGCAGATAGGCGAGCCGGCTGGCGATCGAGGCGGAGAAGACCTGGCGAAGCAGCTGACCGACCAGCCGCAGCGCCCCCTCCCCGGTCTTGAGCGCGACATTACCGGTGAAGCCGTCGGTCACCACCACGTCGGTGGTGCCGGCGGCAATGTCATGGCCCTCGACGAAGCCCTGGAACTGGCGGGCGAGATGGCTGGCGCGCAGGGTCTCGGCGGCGTCACGCAGCGTCTCGTCGCCTTTCATCTCCTCCGATCCGACATTGAGCAGCCCGATCGTCGGCGCGGTCAGGCCCAGCACGGTGCGGGCGAACACATCGCCCATCAGCGCGAACTCGACCAGGTTGCGGGTATCACACGCAACATTGGCGCCAAGGTCGAGCATCACGATATCGCCGCGAGCCGAGGGGCCGATCGCAGCCATCGCCGGCCGGTCGATCCCCGGCAGCGTCTTGATGACGACCTTGGACAGCGCCAGCAGCGCCCCGGTGTTGCCGGCCGAGACGACGCCCGCAGCCTCGCCGCGGGCGACCGCATCGATCGCCAGGCGCATCGAGGCCTGGCGCATGCGCAGCGCCGCTGCGACCTTCGTGTCGTTGCCGATCACCTCGGTCGTGTGGCGAAGTTCGGCACCGGCGAGGCGCTTGTGACGCGCCAGCAGCGGCGCCACGCGCGCCTCGTCGCCGAACAGCAGGAAGTTCGTGCCGGGATGACGCTCGGCAGCAATCGCCAGGCCCGACACGACGATATCCGGCGCCGCGTCGCCTCCCATCGCATCGACCGCGAGGCTGAAGTCGCTCACGCTGACCGGGTCCGATCGAGCCTAGCCTCGGCGCGTGGCGCCATGCACGGCTGCCTCAGACGCGAACGGTGCCCTTGAGCGCGCCACCGGCTTCCGCCACCTCGCGGCCGTCGTAATGGCCGCAATGCGGACAGACATGGTGCGGGCGCTTCATCTCGCCGCAATTGCCGCACTCGGCGTGCGCCTCCGTCGGAAGCGCCTCGTGGCTGCGGCGCATGCCGCGACGGGACGGCGAGGTCTTTCGTTTGGGAACAGCCATCGGAGCAAAGCCCTTCTCTTGGGGTGACGACGCAGAGGCCACCCACCGCGGAGGCGGCAGCGCGCGTGACAGTCACGAAACGGAACCGGCGCCTCCTAGCAGACACCCCCACCCCCCGCAAGCACTTCCCCCTCGCACAAGCACTCCCCCGTGGGAGCGTTCCTCCAGCCGCGGCGCCATCCCGCGCTAGGTCCAAGGCTAGGCCGGGCGCGGGAGTCGCGCGAGTGGCCGGTGCGCCTCAGTCGCGGCAGAGCGCGCGCAGGCGGGCAAGATCGTCATGGCGGGTCTCGAGGTCGGCACGGGGCGCTGCCATGCGCTGGTCGCGCAGCGCCTCGAGCGCACGCAGCAGCGCGGCAAGCGGCGGACCACTCGCCGTGAGGCCGGTCATGTGGCGCGGGTCCATGTGCCGGGCCGGATCGACGATGAAGCGCCGCACCAGCTCGTCGTGGTGCTGGCGCGCGGTCTCGGCGAAGACATCGACGATGCGCAGGAACATCCGGGCATGGTGCCTGAACCACGGCTCGCCGGCGCAGCCGGCGTCCGCCAGGGCCAGGAACTCATCGAGCAGCGGCCGGTGGCGCATGCATTCGCGCAGCCGCGCCTGGTCCTGCGGGATCATGAAGGGCGTCTTTTCCACCAGGATCTGGGCGTAGGAGGGGTCGTTGGCCCGGCACAGGCCGAGCAGGAGATCGACCTCGTTGATGCCAGAGAAGTCCCCGGCATTGGCACCACGGTACTCGGTGCGGCCGACACGGTAGGGCTTGTAGTAGGGGCGCACGGAATAAAAGAAGCGATCGGCGTCGAGCCGGGCGAACAGCCGCTCGTTGGCCGCGCGCGCCGTCTCCAGCGCCTGCAGGGCGGCGGCGAACTCCACGTCGGCGACCGGATTGGAGACGCCGAGCAGCACGATCCGCCCGAGCGCGTCGGCGGCCCGCTGGATGCTCAGGATGCCGCGCGTGTTCTCGTCGATGAACAGGAACTCGTCGGCAAGGCTGGTGAAGCTCTTGCGGATGCCGTGCCGGGCGACGTTGCGTTGGGCGAGATGGGCGGTCGCGAAGCGCGGCGCCATGCCGATTGACGTGCCGACATGCATGGCCAGCGAGGATGCCTCGCGAAACGGCGAGCGCTCTTCGCGCGCCGGGTTGGTCAGTTCGTGCCGACGCAGCGCGCCCAGATACATGCCGACATTGCCGAGCACGCCGAAGGCGCTCTCGAACCCGTCGCCGGTGTTGCCCTCGCGCCACAGCGCCAGCACATGCTCATGACCCTCGCGCTGGAGGCGCTCCTTGACCGTCGTCCCCACGCCCTCGACGGCGGCGCGGTCCGCGCCCGCGAAATAGAGCTCCTCGAGCTCGGTGTTCATCGCGACGAAAGGCCCGCGGATCCAACGGTCGAAGGCTTCGGCATTGGCGCTCATGGCGGTTCCCGGTCAGCTGGCGCAAGGACCACAGGATAGGAGCGGATTGGGCGGCGCGCGAGCGGGCCAGGCATGGGCGCCCCGCTGCTGCACGCGACCGCCATGTCGGGCCGGATCGGCAACGAATTCAGCCAGAATCTGTCTCTGTCCTTTCCAAGGCCAGAGAAAAACGTTTTGACTACAAAAATTTCATCGACGATCGAATCGACGCGCCTTGATCTCGATCAAGGCCGGCCACCGCCGGGCCCCCTCCCCTGTGCCGGCTGCGCAGTGCTGGTGACCGACCGGCGGCTTGCCGCTGCGCAGCGTCCGCAGAGGAATGAGACCCATGCAACCGTTCAATCGAACCCGCCGCGCCCTGGCGGGGCTCGCCGCCGCCGCGGCGATCGCCGCCATCGCGGTGCCGGCGCGGGCGGCCAGTCCGTTCGACGGCGACCTTCTGATCGCCGATCGCGGCGGCGGGCAGCTGATCGCGCTCAACGCCGCGAAGCAGGTCGACTGGTCGCAGCAGCTCACCTGGAAGAGCCCGCAGGGCATCCACTCGCGCTGGGCCGACGATGCCTTCCTCACGCCTGACCACCGCCACATCATCTTCAACGAGGAAGACAACCAGGCCATCGACATCATGTCGATCGCAACCGGCCGGATCACCTGGACCTATGGCCATCCCGGCGTCACCGGCTCCGCGCCCGGCTATCTCAACACCCCCGACGACGCGTTCCAGCTGCCGGACGGCACCGTCGAGGTGTCCGACATCGTCAATCAGCGTGTCATCTTCATCGACCCGAGGACCAAGAAGATCGTCCGCCAGTACGGCACCACCGGCAAGCGCGGCCACCAGCCGCCGACCCTGCTCAACGCCCCGGACGGCGCCTACCCGACGCCCGATGGCGGGCTCTTGGTCACCGAGATCGGCTGGGGCCATGGCACCACCAGCTTCCTCGACCGCATCGGCCCGACCGGCAAGCTCGCCTACAGCATCAAGACCGACATGTCCTACGCCTCGGACGGCAACGTGACGCCGCACGGCAATGTCATCGCCGTCGACTATGTGAAGCCCGGCTCGATCGAGATCTATTCGCCCAAGGGCCAGGTGCTGTGGCGCTACCGCCCGGCCGCGGGGCCGGGCGAGCTGAACCACCCCTCGAACGCCATCGTCCTGCCCAGCGGCAACATCCTGGTCTGCGACGACTGGAATGACCGGGTAATGGTGATCGACCGCAAGACCAAGGCCATCCTCTGGAACTACGGCCACATGGGTGTTGCGCGCAACGCGCCCGGCTACCTCAACATCCCCGACGAGGTGGTGCTGATCCCCTCCGCCTGGCACGTGAGCTGGAAGAAACGCCCCTAGAGCAACATCCGGCTTGGTTGAGCCGGCCCGGCTCAGCCAAGCCGGAGATAAGTTGCTCTGGATGATACGTTTTCTGGAGCAAGAAATCCGATCCGGTGATTGCATCGGATCGGATATGGCTTGAGGCCGGCACAGGCCACCGCCCGCATCGCGTCCGTCCCGGCGCCTATGATCCGCCGGGGCGGGCGACCCCCGGCGCGCGCGGATAGGGATCGAGCGCGAGGGCGAGCTGCTCGGCCGCGGCCTCGCCCAGATCCATCGTCTCGCCGGCACAGGGAATCTCGTCGTCGTCGGCGAGATCCGGCTCGGGATCTTCGGTGCCGGCGGGGACGAAGCGCACGACGAAACGTTCCGCAACCGGCGTCTCGAACACCTCGCCGGTGACGACGCAGACCTGGGAGACCACGGCGGCGAGTTCGCCCTCGGCGCGCACCGCTCCCTTTGCCGCCGCCGCGAGGCGGAAGCGGCAGGCGAGCGCGGCGATCGCGGGCAGGCCGAAGCGGCGGGCCAGCGCCGCGCATTCCGCAGCATTGGCCTCCACGCGCACCTCCTCCGGTGGCCGCGCCATCCGCTCGGGGCGCGAGAACTCCGGTGTCATCGTCGCGGCACCCTGGCTCAGAGCTTGCCCATCTCCTTCAGCACCTCCGAGGCCGCCTTGAACGCATCGAGGCAGGCCGGGATGCCGCAATAGATGCCGGTCTGCAGAAGCACTTCCTTGATCTCGTCGCGGCTGACGCCGTTGTTGATGGCGCCGCGCACGTGCAGGCGCAACTCGTTGGACCGGTTGAGCGCGGTCAGCATCGCGAGGTTGAGCAGGCTGCGGTCGCGGCGCGACAAGCCCTTGCGGGTCCACACCTCGCCCCAGCAATACTCGGTCACCATCTTCTGGAAATCGACCGTAAAGTCGTCCGCGCGCGCGACCGAGGCGTCGACATACTCCGCCCCGAGCACCTCGCGGCGGACCGCGAGACCCTTCTCGAACGCTGGTCCCTGCAATTCCTTGCGCCGTTTGTTGGCTGCGGCTTTGGCTGGCATGGCTTCCTCCGTGGTTGGCTTGCGAGGCTAGCCCAGGTTGCGCCGTGCGCAAGGCCTGGAGAAGATGCCACGCCGGCGCGCCCGCGCGGCGCGACCATCCATCCGACCAGGGGACCCCGACCCATGCGGCTGACCGACTTCAAGGCCCTCACCTTCGACTGCTACGGCACGCTGATCGACTGGGAAAGCGGCATGATCGAGGCTCTGCGACCGCTCACCTCGCGCCTGGCCGCGCCCCTCTCTCGCAACGCCGTGCTGGAGGCACACGCCCGCCACGAGTCGGCGCAGCAGGCGGCAACGCCCGCCAAGCTTTACCGCGACGTGCTGGCGATCGTCTTCAAGCGCCTGGCCGAAGAGTGGCGCGTACCGGTGACCTGGGCCGAGTGCGAGGCCTATGGGCGGTCGGTCGCCGACTGGCCCGCGTTCGACGATTCGGCGGCGGCGCTCGCCTATCTCAAGCAGCACTACCGGCTGATCATCTTGTCCAACGTCGACAACGCCAGCTTCGCCGCGAGCAACGCCAGGCTCGGCGTGGTGTTCGACGCGATCTACACCGCCGAGGACATCGGCGCCTACAAGCCCGCCGACCGCAATTTCGACTACATGCTCGAGCGCCTCGGCTGGCTCGGCCTGCGCCGAGAGGACGTGCTGCACACCGCCGAGAGCATGTTCCACGACCACGCACCGGCCAACCGGCACGCCCTCGCCTCGTGCTGGATCTATCGCCGCCATGGCCAGGAGGGCTTCGGCGCCACGATGAACCCCGGGACGATGCCGCGCTACGATTTTCGTTTCGACAGCATGGCGGACCTGGCCGCCGCGCACCGGCGCGAGCTGGCGGGCTGACCGCCGGCTTGCCTCGGCGCCGATCCGCCCGCAGTCTTGCGCCGTCCGTCGGGGAGGAAGCCAGACCATGCCGCACTACGAGATCACCGCGCTGCGCTACGCCACCATGGCGGCGCGCACGCAGGGCGACAACTTCCTCTACCCCGACGACCACGCCGCACCGATGCCGATCGACTATTACATCTGGGTGGTGCGCGGCGAGGGACGCACCATCGTGCTCGACATCGGCTTCGACGAAGCTGGCGCGAAGGCCCGCGGGCGAACCTGGATCGCATCCCCGCTCGACCTGCTGCGCGGCATCGGCGTCGATCCGGCGGCGGTGGAGGACGTGGTGATCTCGCACATGCACTGGGACCATGCGGGCAATCTCCTTGGCTTCCCCCGGGCCCGCTTCCACCTGCAGGAGGCGGAGATGGCCTATTGCACCGGCCGCTGCATGTGCCACGAACCCCTGCGCCGGCCGTTCGAGATCGAGTACGTCACCCAGGCGGTGCGCCACGTCTATGCCGAGCGCGTGGCCTTCCATCGCGGCGAAGCGGAGATCGCGCCGGGGATCACGCTGCATCTGGTGGGCGGGCATTCCGGCGGGCTGCAGATCATGCGCGTGCCGACCGCGCGGGGATGGGTCGTGCTCGCCTCCGATGCCGCGCATTACTGGGCCAACATCCGCAAGCGCAACCCGTTCGTGCTGCTGCACAACCTGGAGGCCATGCTGGAAGGCTTCGTCACCTGCGAGCGGCTGGCCGACGGGCCCGACCACATCATCCCCGGCCACGATCCGCTGGTGATGCAGCGCTTCCCGGGCGTCGCGGGGAACCCGAACGCGGTGCGGCTCGACCTGCCGCCCATCGGTTGAGGCGCGACGCCGCCATCAACTTTCCCTTCCGACCACCGCTGCGCCTGCCGTAGGTTATCGCGATGCGAACGCTGCTGCGCTGGCTGCGCCGGCTGGGCATGGTCCTCCTCCTGCTCCTGGTGATCGCCGGCGGCGTGGCCGTCGGACTGATCCGCGCAACGCTGCCCGCCAGCAACCTCACCGCCGAGATCCCGGGGCTTTCCGCGCCGGTGACGGTGACCCTCGACGAGGACGGTGTCCCGCGCATCGCCGCCGCCAACCGGCTCGACGCCGCGGCCGCGCTGGGCTTTCTGCACGCGCGCGAGCGGATGTTTCAGATGGACCTGATGCGCCGCGCCACCGCCGGCACGCTCGCCGCCCTGGTCGGCCCGGCGGCGCTGCCCAACGACGAGTTGATGCGCACGCTGGGCGTTCGCCGCGCCGCGGCCCGCGACCTCGCGCACCTGCCCGCGGCGACCCGGGCGATGCTTGCGGCCTATAGCCGCGGGGTCAACGCGTGGATCGCCCGGCGCGGACGATTCGCCGCGCTCGAGTATCTCTGGTTCGGCAGGCCCGCCCCATGGACCCCGCTCGACTGCCTGCTCTGGGGCAAGGCGATGGGGCTCTACCTCTCGGGCAATTTCCGCAGCGAACTGGCACGCGCCGAGGTCGCGCGCCGGCTCGGCCGAGCGGGGGTGGAGGAGTTGTGGCCGGCCGGCGGCGGCAGCGGCCACCCGCAGGCGAGCCTGCTGCGGCACCTGTGGGGTGCGGCTGACGAGCGGGTGGCGCGGCTGCTGGTGGGGCGCCTGCCACGCTTCCCCGACCTGTTCACCGAACCCGAACAGGCCTCCAACGAATGGGCGGTGGACGGGGCGCACAGCACCACCGGCGCACCGCTGCTGGCGGGCGACCCGCATCTCGGCTTCGGGTTGCCCGGCATCTGGTATCTCGCCCGCATCGACACGCCGCACCAGACACTGGCCGGGGCGACCGCGCCCGGCGTGCCCTTCCTGGTGATCGGCCGCAACCGCCATATCGCCTGGACCTTCACCACCACCGGGGCGCATGTGCAGGACCTGTTCGTCGAGCAACCGGCGGGCGATGGCATGTATGCGACGCCCGATGGCCCGCGCCCCTACACCGTCCGCCACGAGACGATCGCCGTGGCCGGCGCGGCGCCGGTGCTGCTGACCGTGCGCGAGTCGCGCCATGGCCCGATCGTGAGCGACCTGCTCGGCCCCGACCAGCCGCCGCTCGCGGTCGAGATGGCCAACCTCGCACCCGGCGACACGGCGGCGAGCGGCCTGTTCGCGCTCAACCTGTCGACCAGCGTCGCGGCGGCGGGCCGCGCCGCGGCACAGATCACGTCCCCCGTGCAGAACCTGCTGGTCGCCGACCGGGAGCATATCGGGCTGTTTGTCACCGGTCGCATGCCCTTGCGCCGGTCCGGCCATGGCACCTGGCCGGCCAACGGCGCCGACGGCCGCCATGACTGGATCGGCTGGGCCAGCGGCAACGCGCTGCCGCATATCGTCGATCCGCCGAGCGGACGCCTGGTAAACGCCAACGACCGCGTGGCGCCCCCGGATTTTCCGGTCTGGCTCGGCCGCGACTGGTTCGGCGACTGGCGGGCGCGGCGCATCCGCGAGCTGCTCAAGGCGAAGCAACGCCTGTCGCCGGCCGACTTCCAGCACATGCAGACCGACACGGTGAGCCTGCTGGCGCGCGACGTCCTGCCCCGGCTGCTGGCCGTGCCGGTCGCGGACCCGCTGGCGGCACGCGCCCAGGCGCTGCTGCGCGGCTGGGACGGCACGATGGCCTTGGACGCGCCGCAGCCGCTGATCCTCGACGCCTGGCTGCGGCGGTTTCGCTCGCTGGTGCTACGCCGGCTCGCGGTGCCGTCGGCGGCGGCGGCTCCCTGGCCGGAGTTCTCGGCCTATGCGCTCACGCCCCCCGCGGCACACTGGTGCGGCGGCAACTGCGACCGCATGCTGGCCCGCGCGCTGCGGCAGTGCACGCACCGGCTCGCGCAGCGTCTCGGCCGCGATCCCGCCCGCTGGCGCTGGGGCCGGGAGCACCAGGCGGTGTTTGCAAACCCCTTGCTGTCGCGGCTGCCGCTGGCAGGGGGCATCGGCGTCGCGCGGATTCCCGCGCCGGGCGACGATACGACGATCGACGCCGGGGGCATCGCCGCGGATCCGCTCTCGCCATTCGCCGACGTGCACGGGCCCGCCTATCGCGGCGTCTATGACCTTGCCGATCTCAACCGCAGCCGCTTCGTCGTCGCGCCCGGCCAGTCGGGCAATCCCTTCTCGCGCTTCGCAACGAATTTCCTGCAGCGCTGGCGTGACGGCATGATGGTGCAGCTTCGCCGGAGGCCGGCTAAAATAACCGGCACGATCATGCTGGAACCTCGGCGATGAGTACGAGCCTGACTGTTCCCTGGACGCCCGACGTGCTGCTCGCCGGCGTGCGGCGCCGGCGGCTGTTCGCCTGGGTCGTGGACATGATACTGGTCGGCATCGTCAGCCTGGTCGTCCTGCTGGCCCTGGTGGCGATGGGTTTCCTGACGTTCGGGCTGACCTGGGCCATGCTGGGATGGATCCCGGCGATCCCCATCCTCTACAATTGGTTTTGGGTGGCCAGCGGCGCCTCGGGCACGCCGGGACAGCGGCTGGCGGGGCTCATCGTGCGGCGCGACGACGATCTCGGCCAGCCCGGTGTCCTGCAGGCCGCGGTCTGGGCGCTCGGCTATGCGCTGACCATCGCCGCGGGCGCGGTCTGGTTCGCGGCCTGCCTGGTGACCACGCGCAAGCGCTGTCTGCACGACCTGGTGGCCGGCCTCGTCGTCGTGCGGCGCCACCCGCAACCCGCCTATCCGTTTCCGACGTAACCAGCTCTCAGGTAACCTGTTGTCAAGACGAGATATTTTCTCATTGACCAGCGCCGCCCGGTCCGTGAACATGCGGCCCCCACGGACCGATCCCGCATGAGCTTCAAGCCGCCGCGCCGGCCGCAATTCTTCTACACCACCGCGCCGCTCCCCTGCCCTTATCTCCCGGGGCGCACCGAGCGAAAGGTGGTGACTGAAATCACCGGACCGGAAGCCGAAGCGCTGCACGACCGGCTCTCGCGCGCCGGCTTCCGCCGTTCCCACAACATCGCGTATGCGCCGGTGTGCCCGGCGTGCAACGCCTGCGTGCCCATCCGCATTCCCGTCGCGACCTTCCACCCGGATCGCACGCAGCGCCGCATCGCCAGGACCAACCAGGCGACCCGCGGCTTCGAGCTGCCCGCGCGTGCCACCGCCGAGCAGTTCCAGCTCTTCCAGCGCTACCAGCAGCAACGCCACGGCGACGGCGACATGGCGACCATGAGCTTCTACGACTACCGCGCCATGGTCGAGGACACGCCGATCGAGAGCTTCGTGGTGGAGTTCCGCGACAACGACGAGCGTCTGCTCGGCGCCTGCCTTACGGATCGCCTCGCCGATGGCCTGTCCGCCGTCTATTCCTTCTACGATCCCGACGAAGAACGACGCTCGCTCGGTACCTGGGCGATCCTGTGGCTGGTCGAGCGCGCGCGGGCACTCGACCTGCCCCATGTCTATCTCGGCTACTGGGTCCCGCAATCGCCGAAGATGGCCTACAAGGCCCGTTTCCGCCCGGCCGAGATCCTGGCGGGCGGCGGCTGGCGCCGGCTCGGGGAGGCCGACCTGGCGGCCGGCCCGCCCTCAGCGCGGCTGACCGTGACGGAGACCGTGGCCTGAAGCTCGCCCCCGGGGGCGCTGCTCAGGGGCACCGCTCAGGGGCGCGGCTCAGGAGAATTTGCCCGACCGCGGGAACCCGTTGGGCACCATGCGTCCCGCCTGGGCCCGCTCGCCGCGCCAGGTTTCGAGCTCGGTAAACAGGCGGGTGCGCTCGCCGGTGCGGCACGCCAGCCCATCGGCGTAGCGGAACACCATGGCGTCCTCCATCGTGCCGTCGCGGTATTTCTGCAGGATCACGCCCGCGCCGCGCGCCATCTCCGGCACCTGGGTCAGCGGGAAGATCAGCAGCTTGCGGTTCTCGCCCACCACCGCGACGTGGTCCCCCTCGGCGGGGACGCAAACGGCGGCCTCCTCGCCGGGGCGCAGGTTGAGCACCTGCCTGCCCGTGCGTTTTTCGGCCAGAAGTTCCGTACCCGCAACGACAAAGCCGCGCCCGGCGCGGCTGGCGACGAGATACTTGCTCCCCTCCCTCGCCACCAGCATCGTGAGGATGTCGTCCTCGTTGGACAGGTCGGCGAGCAGGCGCACGGCCTGGCCGTCGCCGCGCCCGCGCGGCAGGTCGGCGGCGCGCAGCGTGTAGGCGCGGCCGTTGGTGGCGAACAGCACCAGCCGGTCGGTCGTTTCGCAGGCGACCAGCGCCTTCAGCCGGTCGCCATCCTTGAAGCGCAGTTCGGCGGGGTCGACGACCGCTCCCCTGACGGCGCGGATCCAGCCCTTCTCGGACAGGATCGCGGTGATCGCCTCGCGCTCGATCAGCGCCTCCGCGGCGACGGCGATCTCGGTCTCGAGCGGCGCACCCGCGATGCTGGTACGGCGCGCCCCGAGCGGCCCCTCCGCGAACTGCTTGCGGACGTGTTCGATTTCCCCGGCCACGCGCCGCCAGCGCAGCGCCTCGTCGCCGAGCAGCGCCTTGAGCTCCTTGCGCTCGCGCCCGAGCGACTTGTGCTCCGAGCGGATCTGCATCTCCTCGAGCTTGCGTAACGAGCGCAGCCGCATGTTGAGGATCGCCTCGGCCTGTTCCTCAACCAGCGCGAAGGTCTGCATCAGCACCGGCCTGGGCTCGTCCTCGGTGCGGATGATGCGGATCACCTCGTCGAGGTTGAGGTAGACGGCGAGGAAGCCCTCGAGGATCAGCAGCCGCTTCTCGATGGCTGCAAGACGATGGCGCGAGCGGCGGATCAGCACCTCATGGCGGTGCTCAAGCCAGGCGCGCAGCACCGCCGCGAGACCCATGACGCGCGGCGTGCGTGTCGCGTCGAGGACATTCATGTTGAGACCGAAACGTATCTCGAACGCTGTTGCACGAAACAGGCTCGCCATCAGCACCTCGGGCTCGACGGCGCGCGTCTTCGGCTCCAGCACGATGCGCACATCCTCCGCACTCTCGTCGCGCACATCGCCGAGCAGCGGCAGCTTTTTCTCCTCCAGCAATTGCGCGATCTGCTCGATCAGCCGCGCCTTCTGCACCTGGTAGGGGATCTCGGTGACGACCACGCTCCAGGTGCCGTGCTTGCCCCGCTCGATCTCCCAGCGCGCGCGCAGCCGCAGCGAGCCGCGGCCCGTTTCGTAGGCGTTCTCGATGGCATCGCGATCCTCGGCGAGGATGCCACCGGTCGGAAAATCCGGCCCCGGCATGTGCGCGAGCAGGTCGGCGGTCGTGGCGTTCGGGTGCGCGATGAGATGCAGCGCCGCCGCGCAGACCTCGCCCGCGTTGTGCGGCGGAATTGCCGTCGCCATGCCCACCGCGATGCCGGCGGCGCCATTCGCCAGCAGGTTGGGGAAGGCGCCCGGCAGCACGACAGGCTCGCTCTCCTCGCCGTCGTAGGTCGGACGGAAATCGACCGCGTCCTCGCCGATGCCCTCGAGCAGCGCCTGCGCCACCGCCGTCAGCCGCGCCTCAGTGTAGCGCATCGCCGCCGGGTTATCGCCGTCGATATTGCCGAAATTCCCCTGGCCCTCGACCAGCGGGTACCGCACGGCGAAGTCCTGCGCGAGGCGCACCATCGCGTCGTAGATCGCGGCATCGCCGTGCGGGTGGTACTTGCCCATCACGTCGCCGACGATACGCGCGCATTTCTTGAAGCCGGCCGCAGGGTCGAGGCGCAGCTGGTGCATCGCGTAGATCAGACGCCGGTGCACCGGCTTCAGCCCGTCGCGCACATCGGGCAGCGACCGCGCGGTGATCGTGGAGAGCGCATAGGCGAGGTAGCGCTCGGACAGCGCCTCGGCGAGCGGCGTCGTTTCGATCAGGCCGATTCCGTCATCCGGCATCGTTCTCTCCAGCAAGCTTCTCGATCAGGTCGTAGAGGGCGAGGCGTGGTTGCGGCAACGGCCGGTGATGGATGCCAAACGCATCACGCGCCAGGAAATGCCCGGTGAGGCGCAGCCCGTCCCGCCAGTCCTGTTTCGTGCCCCCGTCCTCTTTCGTGCCCCCCTCCTCGCGCGCCTCGACCAGCAGCGCCGGCAGGCGCAACAGCCGTTCCTTCCAGATGCCCGCCGCCGCATCCGAAACCGCCCGCCCGGTACGCGGCGAGACCCAGGCAAGCCCCTCCGTCCCGCCGGACACGGCGCACCGCGACAGGTCCATCCCGTAGCCGAGATCGGCGAGCAACAGCGCCTCCCAGCGGATCAGCGCAGCCGGCCCGAGCGCGCCCGCTGGGATCCCGGCTACCAGCCGAAGCAGGCCCTCGAACACGCGCGGATGCGCCTCGCGTTCGGGCAGCGCACCGTCGGCCACGGCGCAGGCCGCGGCGAGCAGGGCGAGCGCGAGGCGGTCGTCCATGGCCAGCGCCGCGGCGGCGTGCACCAGTTCCGCGCTGTAGGTGCCAAGCTGGTCGGCCAGCCGCCCGACCCAGCGCACCTGGACGGCGTTTCCCGGCTGCCAGGTCGCCGCACCCCGGCGCGACAGCGCGCCGCGGGCGAGCCCCCGGTGCGCGCCGCGTTCGGGGGTCAGCACGTTGGCGATCGCGTCCGCCTCGCCATAGGCTCGCAGCGAGAGGATGATGCCGGGCTCGTCCCACTCCATCGCTAGCCGGCGTGTGGCAAGGGCCTCGGCCGCCCGTCATCACCAATGGCCACCAGCACGAACACCGCCGCCGTCACCTTCCGCAGCGCCGCTTCCTGGCGATGGCGGCGATAGGCGGCGACGTCGACATGGATGGACGTGCGGCCGAGCTTGGTGATGGTGGCGTGGATCGAGACCTCGTCGCCGACCGCCACCGGATGCAGGAAGCTCATGCTCGCCACGGCGGCCGTGGCGACGCGCCCCTGCGCGCGCCGGGCGGCGACCGAGGCCGCCGCAAGATCCATCTGCGACATCAGCCAGCCGCCGAAGATGTCACCCGATGGGTTGGCGTCCGCGGGCATGGCAATGGTGCGGATCGCCGGCTCGCCGAGCGTGGCGGGGTCCGGCATGTCGTCGGTGTAGACGTCGATGCTCATGGTTCCTCCAGGCCGAGCGCCCTCAGCCGTGCCGTCTCCTCATCCCAGCCCGGGCGCTCCTTGACGTTGAGGAAGAGATGCACCGGGCACTCCAGGATCGATGCCAGCTGCGTGCGCGCCGCGGCGCCGATGGCACGGATCTTGGCCCCCCCGGCGCCGATCAGGATCGCCTTGTGGCCGGGCCGCGCGACATAGATCGTCGCCTCGATGCGCACCGAGCCGTTCGCCTGCTCGCGGAAGCTCTCGGTCTCGACCGTGGTGCCGTGCGGCACTTCCTCGTGCGTCTGCAGCAGGATCTGCTCGCGCACCAGCTCCGCCGCCAGCGCCCGGTCCGGCAGGTCGGTGATGTCGTCGTCGGGGTAGAGATGCGGGCCCGGCGGCATCGCCTCCGCCAGCGCATCGAGCAGGTCGGCCACGCCATCGCCGGTGGCCGCCGAGACCATCATGGTGCGTTCGAAACGCGCAAGCTGCGTCAGCGCCTCGGTCAGCGGCAGCAGCTGCGGGGCCGCCACGAGGTCGATCTTGTTGAGCACGAGCCAGGCCCGGCCGCTGAGCCGGGTGGCGATCGCGCGGACCTCGTCCGTGAGCCCCGCCTTGGCGTCCACCAGCAACAGGGCGAGGTCGGCGTCCTTGGCGCCGGTCCAGGCCGCGGCGACCATGGCCCGGTCGAGCCGGCGCCTCGGCGCGAAGATCCCCGGCGTGTCGACGACGAGGATCTGCGTCTGCCCCCGCAGCACGATGCCCGTGGTGCGCCGTCGCGTGGTCTGCGCCTTGGGCGTCGCGATCGCGAGCTTGGCGCCGGCGAGGCGGTTGAGCAGCGTGGACTTGCCGGCGTTGGGGGCGCCGAGCAGGGCGACGTAGCCGCAGCGTGTGCTCATGGCGGGAATGTCGGGTTCACGTGGCGAGCCTTTCAAGCAGCTGCGTGGCGGCGTCCTGCTCGGCGCCGCGGCGGGTCGTGCCCTGCCCCTCCGCCTCGGTCTGGCCGGCGCGCGCGCGCACGCGAAACAAGGGGGCGTGCGCCGGGCCGGTGCTGGCAGTGAGCGTATAGACGGGCAGCCCGAGGCCACGGGCCTGGGCCCATTCCTGCAACGCGGTTTTGGCATCCTTGGGTGGCGCCGCGTGGACGGCGATGGCGCCGGCCCAAAGGCGGCGCACGGCACGGCGGGCCACGTCGAGCCCGCCGTCGAGAAAGAGCGCGCCGAGCAGGGCCTCGAGCGCGTCGGCCAGCACGTTGTCGCGCGCCCGCACGCCGGCCCGCGCCTCGCCCTCGGCCACCGCCAGCAGCTCGGACACCTGGTTGTCGCGGGCGATGGCGGCCAGCGTCGGCGCGGCGACGAGATGGGCGAGACGCCGGCCCAGCGCCCCCTCGGCCTCGGCGGGAAAGCGCTCGGCCAGCCACTCGGCGACCAGCAGCCCCAGCACGCGGTCGCCGAGAAACTCCAGGCGCTCATTGGAAAGTCGCGCCCGCGCGGCTCGCTGAGGGCCTTCGCCCAGCACGGAACGGTGGGTCAGCGCCTCGGCGAGCAGTTCGGGCTGGGCGAAGCGGTGGCCGAGCAGCGCCTCGGCCTGCCACAGGCGCTCGCCGGCGCCGGCCGCGTGGGTCGCGGTCAGTGGATCACCGTCAGCAGCCGGCCCCAGCGGATCTCGAACGGCCAGTACCAGAACTCCCACCAGGGAGCCATCGGACGCGCCGAGAAGAAGACGAGGTCGGCGCGGCCGACCAGGTTGGTGATCGGGATGAAGCCCACCGCCGACATCACCCGGCTGTCCTCGCTGTCGTCGCGGTTGTCGCCCATGGCGAACACGTCGCCGGGCGGCACCTTGTAGGCCGGCGTGTTGTCGAGGGGTTCGTTGTTGCCGAACTTCAGGATGGGATGGGAGACTCCGCCCGGCAGTGTCTCGGTGTAGCGCAGCGCCTCCACCGGCGGGCCGTCGCCGGAATAGAGGTAGTGCCCGTCGGCAACGCGCTTGACCTCGGTGCCGTTGATGTAGAGCTGCCCGCCCTTCATCTGCACCGTGTCGCCTGGCAGTCCGACGATGCGCTTGATGTAGTCGATGGACGGGTCGCGCGGCAGGCGGAACACGGCGACATCGCCGCGACGCGGCTTGCTGTAGAAGATGCGGCCCGAGAACAGGTCCGGTCCGAACGGCATCGAGTACCGCGAGTAGCCGTAGCTGAACTTCGACACCAGAACGTAGTCGCCGATCAGCAGCGTCGGCACCATCGAGCCCGAGGGAATGTTGAAGGGCTCGAACGCAAGGGTGCGGAAGACGACCGCGATCACCACGGCGTAGAGCACGGTCTTGATGAACTCGACCGTGCCGCCGCCGGTCTTGCGTTTGGACATGGTGATGGGCCCGCTCACGTGTGGCGCGACAAACCCCATGCCCCCCCGTCTGTCAAGGAAACGCCTGCCCGCCTAACGCGTTTGTCAGGCGGGCGGGCCGCGCAGGGCCACCGCCAGCAGGGCCAGGGCCCGCTCGACGGTGGCGCGCCGCACCGCGGCGCGGTCGCCCGGAAAAATCTGGCGCTCGGCCGATGTCGTCCGGCCGCGCCCGGCGAGGCCGAACCAGACGAGTCCGACCGGCTTCTGGGCGCTGCCGCCACCCGGCCCGGCGACGCCGGTGACGGCGATGGCGAAGCTCGCGGCGGAGCGCGCCAGCGCGCCCTCGGCCATTGCCCGCGCCGCCGCCTCGCTGACCGCGCCTTCGCTTGCCAGCAACGATGGGGGCAGGCCCAGCATCTCCTGCTTGGCGCGGTTGGTATAGGTGACGAAGCCGCGGTCGAACACGTCCGAGCTGCCGGGGATGGCGGTGAGCGCGCCGGCGATCAGGCCGCCGGTGCAGCTCTCGGCCGTGGCCACCATCACGCGGCCAAGGCGGGCGGCCGCCAGGACATTCTCGGCGGCGAGGAGGAGAGCGTCGTCGAACATGGTGCTCCTAACGCAGGATGCCGGAACCGATGATGCCCTAACCGAAGAGCCCCGGGAAACGCATGCCCAGCGCCCAGAGGATGCCCGCGGCGAGCATCCCGGCCACCAGGTCGTCGCCCATCACCGCGGCAGCCCCGCGCTGGCGGTCGGCCCAGCCTACCGGCCCCGGCTTGGCGATGTCGAGCAGGCGAAACAGCAGGAAGGCGGCGGCCAGGCCGGCCATGCTGGGCCGCGTCAGGCCCAGCAGCGCGACCCATTGTCCGGCGACCTCATCGATGACGATCCAGCCCGGATCGCCCGACTCGGCGACCGCGCGGACGGCCCACAGGCCGATGACGATGGCCGCCAGGCAGGCGAGCGGCAGCAGCGCCGGCTCGAGCCAGAGCAGGCCTGCGCCGAGGATCAGCGCCGCCGCCGAGGCCACCGTCCCGGGAGCCTTGGGGACGAAGCCGAGCCCGCCCACCGAGGCGATGTGGCGCGCCGCGCTCATGCCGCCGCCAGGAAGCGGGCGAGCGCGACGGCGGCCGCGGGTTCGGCCAGGGTCGGAGCGTGGCCCACACCCGCCACCGTCGCCACGGCCATGTCCGGCCGGCGGGCGCGCATCGCCGCAACCGTGGGCGCCAGCAGCAACGTGCTGGCGCCGCCATGGACGAGCAGCAGCGGAACCCCCTCCAGCGCGTCGAAGAGCGGCCAGAGGTCGCGCGGCGGGTCGCCCAGCAGCGCCGCGATCCGGCGATCCCACCCGGGGTGCCAGCGCCGGTCGCTGCCTTCGACATAGGTCAGCCTGGCGAACTCGAGCCAGTCGTCGTCGTCGGTCAGAGAAAGATCCGGCAGCAGCCGGCGCAGATGCCGCGCCGCCGCGGCGAGATCGGCGAGCGCCGGGTCGTCGGCGACGAAGCGACGCACCAGGGCCGCCCCGCCGGCACCGATCTCGGGACCGATGTCGTTGAGCACCACGCCGCCGAGCAGCCCCGGCCGCGCCGCCGCGATCGCCATCGCCATCAGTCCGCCAAAGCTGGTGCCGACGACGACCGCGCGATCGAGCGAGAGCGCCGCGGCGACGTCGAGAATGTCGCGCAGCGTCGCCTCCGGCGCGTAGCGCGCCACGCGCCCGGCCCGCCCGGAGCGGCCACGCCCGGCATAGTCGAGGGTCACGACGCGCCGTCCGCCGGCATAGGCGGCTGCGAGGCGCGCGAAGTCGCCGCCCGTGCGCACCAGGCCCGGCAGGCAGAACAGGGGCGCCGCCGCGGTCTCCCCGCCCCAGCTCGTCGCGTGCAGGACCAGCCCGTCCCAGGCGGTGATCCGGTGCTCGCGCGCGGCGTTCATCGCCCCATCACCGCACCGCCGGCCGGTCCGGCGAGACACCCGCGAGCGCGCGGTACACGACCAGGCTCTCCATCACGCGCTGCACGTAGTCGCGGGTCTCGGCAAAGGGGATGGATTCGATCCAGTCGATCCAGCCCGCGCTCAGCGCCCCGTTGGCGCCGGTGCGCGGATCTCCCTGGCTCGCGAGCCATTTGTCGACGTTGCCCGGTCCCGCGTTGTAGGCGGCGATGGCGAGCGGCAGCGCCCCGTCGTAGCGCCGCAGCAGGCTGGCGAGATAGGCGGTGCCGAGGCGGATGTTGAGCGAGGGGTCGGCCGTCAGCGCCGCGGTGCGCACCAGGATGCCGAGGCGCCTGCCCTCGTCGGCGGCGGTGCCGGGCAGCAGCTGCATCAGACCGAGCGCGTCGGACGGCGACCTGATTTCGGCATCGAAACTACTCTCCTGGCGGATGATGGCCAGCGCCAGTGCCGGCTCGACCGGCGCGTCCGGCGGGATCTGTGCTGCCACCGGCCACCCGCTCTGCACCAGCGCGACCCCCTGCACGCCGGCCCGCCGCGCGATCGCCACGCCGGCGGGCGCGAGGCCGAGGCCGAGCGCCAGCCGCGCCGTGAGCACGCGCGCCGTCGCGTCCGGCACCGTATCGTCGAGGCGTAGCAGGAAGGGCACGGCACGGCGCGGCGCACCCCAGGCGACGAGGATCGCCGCCGCCCGCGCGAGCTGGCGGTCGGCGAGGTGGTTGAGGCGCACGGCACTGACCGGCGGATCGCGCATCGCGCGGATCCGGGCGCCGACATCCTCGCCCAGTTCGGCCGCGGCAAGCTGGCCGTAAAACGTTTCCGGCCAGGCGGCGGAGCGGGCGAGATCAAGCGCGCGCGCCTTCGGGTCGGCATCGCATTGCGCGATCCAGTACCAGGCTCGGCCCTGGGTGATGGCGGCCTTCGAGAAGGCGGCAAGACGGACGAAGAAGGGCCTCGCCGCCGCCGGATCATGGCGCAGGCGCAGCGCGATGAAGCCGGCGAGGAAGTCGGCATCGGTCGCAGGGTCGGCCGCGACCTGGTGCGTGTCCGCGGCGAGCGCCTGCGCGGTCGCCGCGTTGCCCGCCTGCATGGCGTCCCGGGCGAGGCGCGCGCGCTCCCACCAGAAGCGGCCGGCGAGTGCGGGATCGGCGGCCTCCGCGGCGTCGCCGGGGCCCAGCAGCAGCGCCGCCTCCCGAAGGCTGTGGCCGTTGCGCCGCAGCCAGTAGGCTTCGTCCAGCAGCAGCGCGGGAGCACGCGCCTGCGCCGGACCGAGCGCGGCGAGGCGGGCGGCGGCGTCGGCGGCGTTCGTGCGCAGCGCCAGCCGGGCCTGCGCCAGGGCGGCGTCGGCCGGCGCCAGGCGCGTCATCTGCCGCCGTGCCGCGATCTGGTCGCTGCGGATCAGCACGTCGAAGCGCGCAAGCTGGTCCGCCGGGCGCAGCGCAGCCCCCCAGCGGGCGAGGAAAGCAGCCTCGGCTTGCGGGTCGCCGGCCAACGCCACCCAGGCGGCGCGGATGAAGGGCCGCGCGCCCGACGGCGCCAGCACCTCGGCGCAGCGCTGCAGCGCGCCTTCCTGCGCCGGCATCCGGGCGAGGCAGAGCCGCTGTGCCGTCGCCGCGTCCGGCTCGTTGGTCAGCGCCTCGTCGAGGCGACGCGCGAGCACGTAGCGCAGCGGCCAGTCCGGGTTCCGCGCCATGAAGGCGGCGATCTCCGCGGCGCTGGCCTGGTCGGGCGCGAGCAGACGGTAGAAGGTGACCAGCTTGACCGCGACCGGATCGCCAACCGCGCTCGCCGCCGCCCTCGCTCCCGCCCAGTCATTGGCGCGCACGAGCACCATCGGGCTCGGCTGCAACGGATTGGACGACAGCGCATTGGGCTGGGCCCTGGCTGCGGCAACGAAGGCGGGACCGAGCAGGATAAGGACGGGCAGAAGGATTCGGCGCATGTGCCGAGTGTAGCCTCCGCCGCGCTTGCGGCGTATCCCCCGCCCGCATAGTTTCGCCGCCCGCCATCCGAGGAGAATCATGCCATGTTCAAGGGATCGCTGGTCGCGCTGATCACGCCGATGCGCGAGGATGGCACGCTCGACGAACAGGCCTTCGAGCGCTTCGTCGACTGGCAGATCGGCGAAGGCACGCACGGCGTCGTGCCCGTCGGCACCACCGGCGAGAGCCCGACGCTGTCGCATGCGGAGCACAAGCGCGTCACCGAGATCGCGGTTGCCGTCGCCCGCGGCCGTGTCCCCGTGATCGCCGGCACCGGATCGAACTCCACCGCCGAGGCGATCGACCTCACCCGCCATGCCAAGCAGGCCGGGGCGGACGCGGCGCTCGTGGTCACGCCCTATTACAACAAGCCAACGCAAGAAGGACTTTATTTGCATTTCAAGGCGATCGCGGACGCGGTTGACCTGCCGATCATCATCTACAACATCCCACCGCGCAGCGTCGTCGACATGTCGGTGGAGACCATGGCGCGGCTCGCCGGCCACCCGAATATCGTCGGGGTCAAGGACGCGACGGCGAACCTGACCCGCCCGCTGCACACGACGCGGGCCTGCGGCAAGGCCTTCTGCCAGCTTTCGGGCGAGGACCACACGGCGCTGGCGTTCCTGGCCGCCGGCGGTGTCGGCTGCATCTCGGTGACCGCGAACGTGGCGCCGCGGCTGCTGAGCACGATGCACTCGAACTGGGCGGATGGCGACACGCGCGCGGCGATGGCGATTCAGGAGCGCCTGCTGCCGGTGCACGACGCGCTGTTCGCCGAGACGAGCCCCGGCCCGGTTAAGTATGCGGCGAGCCTGCTCGGCCATACGGCGGCGCGCTGCCGCCTGCCCCTCGCCCCGGTCAGCGATCCCGTGAAGGCGCGGGTCCGCGCCGCCATGACCGAGGCGGGGCTGCTCAACTGAGCCGCGGCGCCCCACGGACGGAAGCAGGGGCGCACCCGGGGGCGGACCGGCGCAGGCGGCGCAGCCACAGGAGACGGCAGACGACATGGCGACGGGCAAGCTGATCAGCCACGGGGTCGCGGCCCAGAATCGCAAGGCCCGATTCGACTACGCGATCCGCGAATCGATCGAGGCCGGAATCGTGCTCAAGGGCCCGGAGGTGAAGAGCCTGCGACATGGCCGCGCGACGCTGGGCGAAGCCTGGGCCGGCGAGCGCGACGGGGAGCTCTGGCTGTTCAACGCCTACATTCCCGAATACCAGGGCGGCGTGCTGTCGCGTTTCGAGCCGCGCGCGCCGCGAAAACTCCTATTGAAACGCAAGGACATGCGACGCCTTATTGGCGAAGTGACGCGGGCCGGCGCCAGCCTCGTCCCGCTCGACATCCATTTCAACGACCGCGGCCGCGCCAAGGTCCAGTTGGGACTCGGCGTCGGCCGGAAGAAGGCGGACAAGAGGGCGGCGATCGCCGAGCGGGACTGGGCGCGCGACAAGGCCCGGCTGATGCGCGAGCGCGGCTGAACCAGCACCAGCAACACCGGGAGCCATCGCTTCGTCGCGACTTTCTATCTCGCAAGATCAAAAACTTGGAGGGTCATGCAATGGATTCTGTTCAGACTGTCTGGGGGCCACGCGCGCTGAGCCTGCTGCGGATCGTAGCCGGGTTGCTCTTCCTCGAGCACGGCATCGTGAAGGTGTTCGCCTTCCCCGCCGGCCCTGGATTCTCCCATCTGCCGCCGCTCTTTATGGCCGCCGGCCTGATCGAGGTTGTCGGCGGCGCCCTCATGGTTCTGGGGCTCTTCACCCGCATCGCGGCGTTCGTCATGTCGGGGGAAATGGCCGTCGCCTATTTCATGGTGTTTCTGCCGCACTCGTTCTTCCCGCTCGTCAATCATGGCGAGGCGGCGATCCTCTATTGCTTCATCTTCCTCTATTTCGCCGCGGCCGGCAGCGGCGCCTGGAGCCTCGACGCCATGCGCCGGGCGGGCGGTGCGGCCCCCGGCGGCGGCGCGGGTTAGCGCAACCTCCGGCTTGGTTGAGCCTGCCCGGCTCAGCCAAGTCGGAGATAAACTGATCTGAATGATAGGTTTTCTAGCCCAACCGGGCACCGACTGCGGCGAGCACGGCGTCGAACATCGCCTCGGTCAGCACGCCCGTGTTCATGTTGTAGCGCGACACATGGTAGCTGTCGGCCAGCACGCGCCCGTCCGGCAGGTCGTGCAGCGCGCCGTGGCCGAAGGCGGCCCGCGATGGCTTGAGGTCCAGGGCGCGCAGCACCGCGTCGTGCGCGATGCGGCCGAGCGCGAGAATCACCCGCAGACGCGCCAGGCCCGCGAATTCGGCCCGAAGGAAGTCGTTGCAGGCGCGGATCTCGGCCGGCACCGGCTTGTTCTGCGGCGGCACGCAGCGCACCGCGTTGACGATGCGGACACCGAGCCGCATCGCATCGTCGGGTTCCGCCGTGTAGCGCCCCTGCGCCAGCCCCGCCTTGAGCAGCGCGCCATAGAGCGTGATGCCCGCGCCGTCGCCATGGAACGGGCGGCCGGTGCGATTGGCGCCGCGCAACCCCGGCGCCAACCCGACGACGAGCAGCCGCGCGTCGGTCGGCCCGAGGCTGGGCACCGGTGCGTTGAACCAGTCTGGATACGCGGCGCGGTTCTCGGCGCGGAACGTGGCGAGCCGCGGGCAGCGTGCGCAGTCGCGTCCCGGTTGCTCGATCACGCGTCGGCGGGATCGGCGTAGGGCTCGGCCGGCGTCGCGCGCTGCCCGCGGGTCGGGCGCGGCTCCATCTGGCGGCGGGTGAACTCCGGCGCGATCTCAGCCAGTTCCAGGAACTGGTCGGCCTGACGGCGCAGTTCGTCGGCGACCATCGGCGGCGACGTCTTGATCGACGAGACGACGGAGACGCGCACGCCGCGGCGCTGCATCGCCTCGACCAGGCAACGGAAGTCGGAATCGCCCGAAAACAGCACCGCGTGGTCGATCTTCGGCGCCAGCTCCAGCATGTCGACGGCGAGTTCGATGTCCATGTTGCCCTTGACGCGCCGGCGGCCGGCGGCATCGGTGAACTCGCGGGCCGGCTTGGTGACCAGCGAGTAGCCGTTGTAGGCGAGCCAGTCGGTCAGCGGCTTGAGCGGCGAATACTCCTCCGTCTCGAGCACCGCCGCGTAGTAGTAGGCGCGCAGCACGTTGGTCTGCTTGCGGAAGAAGGTGAGGAGGTTGCGGTAGTCGACGTCGAACCCGAGATTGCGGCTGGCCGAGTAGAGATTGGCCCCGTCAATGAAGAGCGCCGTGCGCTCGTTGGGTAGAAAATGCATTCGCGCGTGTCCGTGGGTGAAAGAAAAATGCCGCCTAAGCTTGCTTGGCGACTAAGCAATGACCGGCCGCACGTCCGGATGCAAGATGATTGCGCGCGATGATCCTCATCGGCATCGGCTCCAACCTCCCCGGGCCGCACGGCGAGTCGCCGCGGGTGATGGCACTCGCGGCCGTGGTGGCGCTGGGCGGGATCGCCGGGCTGCGGCTCGCAGCCGTATCGCGCTTCTGGGAAACGGCGCCGGTGCTGCCCGCCGGCCAGCCGGCCATCGACCAGCCGCGCTATGTCAACGCGGTGGCGCGGCTGGAACATGTCGCCGCCAGCCGGGAAACCGACCCCGCCTGGCTGCTGGCGCGCCTGCAGGCGATCGAGGCCGCGGCGGGCCGGCGGCGCGGCGCGCGCAACGCGGCACGTCCGCTCGATCTCGACATCCTCGACATCGACGGGCGGGTTCGCCCGGCGCCGGACCCGGTGCTGCCGCATCCGCGCCTTGCCGGGCGCGCCTTCGTGCTGCGCCCGCTGGCGGAGGTGGCGCCAGGCTGGCGCCATCCGCTCACCGGGCAGACCATCGCGACGCTGCTGGCCGGCGTGACTGCGCAGGACGCAGCCCCGCTCTGAGCGTTTGGTCTTGCATCGGACGCGACCGGCGCCTATTTGTCCGCTCTTATCCCTTGATTTTGCTATGGAGGACACCGCATGGCACGCGTGACGGTCGAGGATTGCGTGGAGCGGGTTCCGAACCGCTTTGAGCTGGTGCTGTTCGCCGCGCAGCGGGCGCGCAACATCTCCCGCGGCGAGGAACTGACGATCGACCGCGACAACGACAAGAATCCGGTCGTGGCGCTGCGTGAAATCGCGGACGGAACCCTGCCGCTCGAGAAGCTCGAGGGCGACCTGCTGAAGTCGCTGTCGCGCGCGCCCGAGCCCGAGCCTGCGGATGAGGAGGTCATGGACCTCATCCCGACCGATCAGAACATCTTCGGCCTGCAGGATCTTTCCGCCGAGGAAGAGGCGGCGGCGATACCGCCCGATGAGATGACCGCCGAGGACATCGAGGCGGCGATCGCCGCTGAGCTGGGCGGCGGCCGGCGCTGACGGCAGGAAGCGGGAGCCACACATGCAGGGGCGCGGCGAACCGGGCTGGCGCGCCCCCTCCCTGCGGCTTCCCGATGGCGTGACGACGGCGCAGGCCCCCGAAGCCGCTGTCGAGACCTCCCCCCGCGCGTTGATCGCGCCGCTGCTGGCGGCGCTGCGCGGCTACGATCCCAATGCCGACCTTGCGCTGATCGAGCAGGCCTACGAACTCGCGGCCGGCGCGCATGCGTCGCAGAAGCGCGACAGCGGCGAGCCGTATATCACCCATCCGGTGGCGGTGGCGCTGATCCTCGCCGGCTATCGCCTCGACACCGGCTCGCTGGTGACCGCGCTGCTGCACGACACGATCGAGGACACCCCGGTGACGCGCGCCGAGATCGCGCGCCGCTTCGGCGAGGAGATCGCCGGGCTGGTGGATGGCGTGACCAAGCTCACCCGGCTGGAGCTGCAGTCCGACCGGACCAAGCAGGCCGAGAATTTTCGCAAGCTCGTCCTTGCCCTCTCGCGCGACATCCGCGTGCTGCTGGTCAAGCTCGCGGACCGTCTGCACAACATGCGCACGCTCGGCTCCATTCCGAAGGCGGATCGGCGCCAGCGCATCGCGCGCGAGACGATGGACATCTACGCACCCCTCGCCGACCGCATCGGCATGGATGCGATGAAGACCGAGCTGCAGAATCTGGCCTTCGCGCAGCTCGAGCCCGACGCCCACGAAACGATCACGGCCCGGCTCAACTTCCTGCGCGGCCAGGGGGCGGACGTGATCGAGCGGATGCGCGGCGAGCTCGCGCGGATCTGCCGCGAATCCGGCGTCGAGGTGGTCGAGGTCACGGGACGCGAGAAGTCGCCTTTCTCCGTCTGGGAGAAAATGAAACGGCGCAACGTGGAGTTCGAGCAGCTTTCGGACATCATGGCCTTCCGCATCATCGTCCCCACCCGCGAGGCCTGCTACGCCGCGCTCGGCGCGGTGCACGCCGCCTACCCGGTCACGGCCGGGCGCTTCAAGGACTACATCTCGACCCCGAAATCGAACGGCTATCAGAGCCTGCACACGGGCGTCGCCCTGCGCGCGCCGCGCAACCAGAAGATCGAGATCCAGATCCGCACGCCCGACATGCATGCGGTGGCCGAGAATGGCGTCGCCGCGCACTGGCACTACAAGGGCGGCGGGCGCGCGGGGCCCGAAACCGACGAGCTGCGCCGCTTCCGCTGGGTGCAGGACCTGCTCGAGATCCTCGAGAATTCGAGTGCCGACGAGTTCCTCGAAAATACCAAGCTCGAGCTGTATCAGGACCAGGTCTTCTGCTTCACGCCCAAGGGCCAGCTGATCCAGCTGCCGCGCGGCGCCACGCCCATCGACTTCGCCTACGCCGTGCACTCCCAGGTCGGCGACACCTGCGTCGGCGCCAAGGTGAACGGCCGCCTGGTGCCGCTCCGGACCCAATTGCAGAACGGCGACCAGGTGGAGATCGTGCGCTCCAAGGCACAGACGCCGTCGCCCGCCTGGGAGACCTTCGTGGTCACCGGCAAGGCGCGCGCCGCGATCCGCCGCGCCACGCGGGTGGCCGTTCGCGAGCAATATGCCGGGCTCGGGCGGCGTATCGTCGAGCGGCTGTT
>JAGWQN010000131.1 GCA_028869995.1 Rhodospirillales bacterium | reverse complement strand
GCACCACCTACAAGGAGTTCCGCAACTACTTCGAGAAGGACCGCGCCCTGGTGCGCCGGTTCCAGAAGATCGACGTCAACGAGCCCAATCTCGAGGACGCGGTGAAAATTCTCCGTGGGCTCAAGGGCAATTACGAAAAGCACCACAAGGTGCGCTACACCGATGAGGCGATCCGCGCCGCGGTCGAGCTGTCGGCGAAGTACATCCACGATCGCAAGCTGCCGGACAAAGCGATCGACGTGATCGACGAGGTCGGCGCTTCGCGCATGCTTCTGCCCGAGGGCAAGCGGCGCAAGACGGTGACGCTGCGCGACGTCGAGGAGATCGTTGCCAAGATCGCACGCATGCCGCCGAAATCGGTTTCCGCGGACGACAAAGAGACGCTGCGCAACCTCGAGCGCGATCTGCGCGCGATGGTCTTCGGGCAGGACCGCGCGATCGAGGCGCTGGCCGCGGCAATCAAGCTCTCGCGCGCCGGCCTTCGCGACCTCGAAAAGCCGATCGGCAACTACCTGTTCTCGGGCCCGACCGGTGTCGGCAAGACCGAGGTCGCACGCCAGCTCGCCGCCACGCTCGGCATCGAGCTGATCCGCTTCGACATGAGCGAATACATGGAACGCCACTCCGTCTCGCGCCTCATCGGCGCGCCGCCCGGGTATGTCGGCTTCGATCAGGGCGGCATGCTGACGGACGCGATCGACCAGCACCCGCACGCGGTGCTGCTGCTCGACGAAATCGAGAAGGCGCATCCGGACCTGTTCAACATCCTGCTGCAGGTGATGGATCACGGGAAGCTCACCGACCACAACGGCAAGACGGTGGACTTCCGTAACGTCATCCTGATCATGACGACCAACGCCGGCGCCTCCGACATGGCGCGCGAGGCGATCGGGTTCGGGCGCGAGGCGCGCGAGGGCGAGGACGAGGACGCGATCAAGCGCATGTTCACGCCGGAGTTCCGCAACCGGCTCGACGCGGTGATCGCGTTCGCCGGGCTGACGCCGGAGATCGTCGCGCGCGTGGTCGAGAAATTCGTCATGCAGCTCGAGGCGCAACTCGCCGACCGAAACGTCACGATCGAGATGTCGTCCGCCGCCAAGGAGTGGCTGGCCGAGCGCGGCTACGACCGGCTCTATGGCGCGCGGCCGCTGGCGCGCATCATCCAGGAGTACATCAAGAAGCCGCTGGCCGATGAGCTGCTGTTCGGCCGGCTGCTCAAGGGCGGCGCGGTCAAGGTGACGGTCGCGGAAGGCAAGCTCGCCTTCGAGTTCGCCGAGGCGGTGCCGGCGCTGCCGCGCCCCGCCAGCGAGGCGGATGGCGGCGAGAACGATGGGGGCGAGACCGAGCGGGAGCCGGAGACGGCCGAATAGGCCCGGCGAACCCGGCGCGCGCGATGCCCGACCGGCGAGCGATGGGGCAGGCGTGATCGACAAGCTCGCCTATCTCATCGCGCTGGCCCGCGAGCAGCATTTCGGCCGCGCCGCGGATAGCTGCGGCGTGACGCAGCCGACGCTTTCGGCGGGGATCAAGCAGCTCGAGGAACAGCTCGGCGTGCTGCTGGTGCAGCGTGGCAGCCGCTTCATCGGTTTCACGCCGGAAGGGCAGCGCACGCTGGACTGGGCGCGGCGCATCGTCGGCGACACGCAGGCGCTGCGCGACGAGATCCGCGCGCTCAAGACCGGGCTTGCCGGGCATCTGCGGCTCTCCGTCATCCCGACGGCGCTGCCGATGGTGACGGCGCTGACGGAGCCGTTCCGGCTGGCCCACCCCAACGTCACCTTCTCGGTCTTCTCGCGGACCTCGATCGAGATTCTCGCCCAGCTCGAGAACCTGGAGACGGATGTCGGGCTGTCCTATCTCGACCGCGAGCCGGTGGGCCGGGTACGCACCTTGCCGCTCTATCACGAGGTCTACTGGCTCGTGGTTGCCGCCGATCATGCGCTGGCGACGGCACCCTCGGTCACCTGGGAACAGCTCGCGGGGGTACCGCTCGCCCTGCTGACGCCCGACATGCAGAACCGTCGCATCATCGATGCGGCGCTGCGCGAGGCGGGCGTCACCTCGGCGCCGGCGATGCAGTCGGACTCGATGCTCGCCGTGCTCGCCCACGTGCGCACGGGCCAATGGGCGGGCGTGCTGCCCGCGGTGCTGGTGGACACGCTGGACGTCGCGGGCCGGTTGGTCGCGATCCCGATCGATGACCGGCGCCCACCACCGACCGTGGGGTTGATCTATCCGCAACGCGAGCCGCTGACGCCGCTGACGGCAGCCTTGCTGGCGGAAGCCCGGCGCTTTGTCGCAACGCGGGGGCTCCACTGACGCCTCGCCGCGCCCGTTTGATCGAGATCTTCTATCGCACTACGGAACCAGGGCCTTGAATTTACTCTCGGGCGGTACCCAAAAATAGGCAGAACCAGCCAAGGAGGAAGCGCCGGTGGCGGAATACGAGCGCTGGAGCGAGGCGCGGACCAACGCGATCATCGCCGAGCACGCCGGCGAACCGGGCGCCATCTTACCAATTCTTCATGCGCTGCAAGAGGTTTTCGGCCATGTCCCGGTCGAGGCAGAGCCGCTGGTGGCTGCCGCCCTCAACCTCAGCCGTGCCGAGGTGCATGGCATTGTTACCTTCTATCATGACTTTCGGCGTCACGCGCCCGGGCGGCACGTGCTGCGGCTGTGCCGGGCGGAGGCGTGCCAGGCAGCTGGCGGCGACGCCTTGGCGACTGAGGTACGGCGCCGGCATGGCATCGACTGGCACGCGACGACCCCGGATGGCGCGCTGACGCTGGAGCCGGTGTTCTGCCTCGGCCTGTGCGCCTGCGCGCCGGCGGCGATGCTGGACGGCCAGGTGCTCGGCCGGCTCGACGAGGCGACCCTGGATGAGGCTTTGGGCGGCGCGCGGGAGCGGGCGGCATGAGCCGCCGGCTGCGCCTCTACCTGCCCGCCGACGCTGCCGCCATCGCGGTGGGGGCCGAGCATGTCGCCGCAGCACTGCGGGCCGCCGGCGCCGCCCGCGGGATCACGCTCGACCTCGTCCGCACCGGCACGCGCGGCATGGTCTGGCTCGAACCGCTGCTCGAGGTGGAGAGCGCCGAAGGCCGTATCGGGTTCGGACCGATGCGGCCCGCCGATGCCGAAGGCGTGCTCGCCGCGATCCTGGACGGCGGCACGCACGCAAAGGCGCTGGGGCCGGTCGAGGAGATTCCGTTCCTGCGCGACCAGACGCGGCTGGTGTTCGCGCGCTGCGGCATCACCAATCCACTATCGCCCGAGGACTATGCCGCGCACGGCGGCTGGAAGGGCCTCGCGCGCGCTAAATCCCTCGGGGCGGCCGCGACGGTTGAGGAGATCGTCGCCTCAGGCCTGCGCGGGCGCGGCGGCGCCGGGTTCCCCACCGGCATCAAGTGGCGCACCGCGGCGGCGGCGGCGGAGAGCCCGAAATACATCGTCTGCAACGCGGACGAGGGCGATTCCGGCACCTTCGCCGACCGCATGGTCATGGAGGGCGATCCCTTCCTGCTCATCGAGGGCATGGCGATCGCGGGCTTCGCCGTCGGCGCCTCGCACGGCTACATTTATATCCGTTCCGAATACCCGCACGCGGTCACGGCGATGCGCGAGGCGATCCGCGTCGCGGCGCGGGAGGGCGCTCTCGACGGGTTTGCGCTCGAGGTACGCGTCGGCGCCGGCGCCTATGTCTGCGGCGAGGAGACGTCGCTGCTCGACAGCCTCGAGGGCAAGCGCGGCATGGTGCGCGCCAAGCCGCCGCTGCCGGCGATCCAGGGCCTGTGGGGAAAGCCCACAGTGATCAACAACGTGATCTCGCTCGCCTCCGTGCCGTGGATCATGGCCGAGGGCGCAGGCGCGTATCAGGGGTTCGGTCTCGGCCGGTCGCGGGGCACGATGCCGGTGCAGCTCGCCGGCAATGTCCGCCATGGCGGGCTCTACGAGTGCGCGTTCGGCGTGACCCTCGGCGACCTGGTGGAGCGCGTGGGCGCCGGCACGGCGAGCGGGCGCCCCGTGCGCGCGGTGCAGGTGGGCGGGCCGCTCGGCGCCTATTTCCCCCCTGCCCTGTTCGACACGCCCTTCGACTACGAGGCCTTCGCCGCGCGCGACGGGCTGATCGGGCACGGCGGCGTCGTGATTTTCGACGACACGGTGGACATGGCGCGCCAGGCGCGCTTCGCGATGGAGTTCTGCGGACTGGAAAGCTGCGGCAAGTGCACGCCCTGCCGCATCGGCTCCGTGCGCGGGGTGGAAGTGATCGACCGGCTGCTCGCCGGTGTGCGGCCGGAGGCGCAGCGCGAGCTGCTTACCGATCTCTGCCACACGATGAAGTACGGTTCGCTCTGCGCACTGGGAGGCTTCACGCCGTACCCGGTGATGAGCGCGCTGACCCACTTCCCGGAGGATTTCGTGCCGCGCGCCGGGGCGCGGATGGCCGCGGAGTGATGCCATGGGCCTGATCCAGGAAATCGATTACGGAACGAAACCGTCGGCGGCAACGGCGATGGTGACGCTCTCCATAGACGGACAGCGCGTGACGGTGCCCGAAGGCACGTCGCTGATGCGCGCGGCCATGGAGGCCGGCATCAAGGTGCCGAAACTCTGCGCCAGCGACATGCTGGACAGCTTCGGCTCCTGCCGTATGTGCCTGGTCGAGATCGACGGGCGCGCAGGCACGCCCTCCTCCTGCACCACGCCGGTCGCCGAGGGACTCGTCGTGCACACGCAGTCGCCCAATCTCGCGCGGCTGCGGCGCGGGGTGATGGAGCTCTATATCTCCGACCATCCGCTCGACTGCCTGACCTGCTCGGCCAACGGCAACTGCGAGCTGCAGGATACGGCGGGCGAGGTGGGGCTGCGCGAGGTGCGCTACGGCTATGGCGGCGCCAACCATCTCGACGCCCGGGTCGACGCCTCCAACCCCTATTTCCAGTTCGATCCCGCGAAATGCATCGTCTGCTCGCGGTGCGTGCGCGCCTGCGAGGAGGTGCAGGGCACGTTCGCGCTGACCATTGGCGGGCGCGG
>JAGWQN010000015.1 GCA_028869995.1 Rhodospirillales bacterium | reverse complement strand
GCCCGCGCCGCCGGCGATGACGCCGAAGCCGAAGAAGAAGCTCATCGCCGGGGCGATGTTGGCCATGGTCGAGGCGACGATCTGCGGCAGGCCGAGAGAGCCGCGCTGCAGCCGCTCACCGGTGGCGACGATGGACGTCATCTTGTTCCTCCCCCTGGCCCCAAAGGGGCCGCTTATGGCCCACGGTTAACATCCGTCGCCGCGCCGCGTCCACACAGAAACGACGAAGGTCCTTCCGCTTCTGTTTCTTCAGAGAAGGAAGGAGAGCGCTTTGATCCGACATTTCCCAAGCGAGACCATGACCTCGGCCATCTGGAAGATGATCGAGCGCCCGCGTCGGACAATCTTCGCGCCGATCTTGACCCACCGGTCGCGCAACGTCGTCGTCCGCCGTGGCTGACTGTCTTGGGCAGGGTCAGAGTGCGGAGAGGGGTGGCGAGGTTGTAGGCCTGGGCGTGACGTTGCATCCGCACGGCATTGGCGGGCAGGCGGATCGTTTATTTGTAGCCCTCGGCTTCGAGGAACACGTCGTTCGCCGGGCTGGCGTAGGCGGGGTCACCGCGGAAATACCGGCGCTTCATCCTGTTCCGGTATCGTGCCATGACGGGTTCCAGAACGTCGTGCCTGTCGGCGGCGCTATGGAGGTTGCCGGAGCGAAGAGTCCACCGTTCCAGATCGCCGAACCGGTTGAACACGAACAGCGAGGAAAGCAGGTGCAGGCGAAATGACAATTGTAGGCGCTGCCTTCCTGCGCGCCGTGCGTCTCGCTGAGACAGCTGTCTCTCTCCAGCACGATGCAAGCGAACGTTTTCGGGACCCACGGCGCAGGCGGAGCTCGATCTCCCGCGGGATCAGAATTTCCTCTTTCGTTTCCAGGTCTTGAGCCGGGTCTGTAGCTTCTTGGCGTGCTCGATGCAGGCTTCGCCGGCATACATCCCGGCTTCGGGGGCGCGCTCGCGCAGGCGGTCGTCGCTCCGCCGCCAGATGCCTTTGGGCCTGGCCGGATGGCCTGGGCGGAAAAGCCGCAGACCGGAGCAGCTCAGTCTTATTGGGGACGAATTCGGAGGTATAATTTCAAGTTATTGGAATAATTGATGTATTCTTTTCGACGAAGCGGAATGCGCATCCGACATGTTGATTAAAAATTCAACATATTGTGATGATCAATTTGATTATTCTCTATATAATCCCCGACCGGCGCGGACGAATGAGTGACACCGGGCATCGTCAGTGAGCGAACTGGCCACCCAACCAGCGCCACGCATGTGTCTCACTTCGGTGGGAAGGCGACAGTCCGGTTGCGGGCGGTGAGCGCTCCTAGGGGACATCCACCCTGTGACGTGTGTTGGCCGAAACCAGAATGGGTGGTCATGGGTGGTGGCTCAAGCAAAGCCGGCCGTCAGGCCGCGGTCGATGATCGCGTGGATCGACCTGGGTAGGAGGTCTGCCGGCCGAAGAGACAATCTCTAGAGCGGACGCGGAGGCATTGGGAATTTGCCGTGACATGAAGATGAGCCCCCGTTGACCGCCAGCGGAAGAAGTCCACGAAGCCCGGAGGGCAGGCACAGGTTATACGGTGGCGCCGAAGAGTTGGCCGATGAGGGTGGTCGAGACCATGGCAAGCGCACCCCAGAAGGCGACGCGCAGCGCCGGCCGAAGCATCGGCGCGCCGCCGGCGCGGCCGCCGATGGCACCGAGGCTTGCGAGGAAAATGAGCGTGCCGAGGGCGATTCCGGCGGAGAGAAACGGTTTCGGGATCACCACGGCGAGGATGAGCGGAGCGGCGGCGCCGACCGCGAACGTAACGGCCGATGTGATCGCAGCCTGGATCGGGTTGGCGGCGGTGAGTTCGGAAAGGCCAAGTTCGTCGCGAGCGTGAGCGGCGAGTGCGTCATGGGCCATGAGTTGAACCGCGACTTCGCGGGCAAGGCCCGGCTCGAGTCCGCGGGAGACGTAGATGCCCGCAAGCTCGGCGATTTCAGAGTTGGGGCTTTCGGCGAGTTCGGCGCGCTCCTTCGCGATGGCGGCGCTCTCGGTATCGGATTGCGAACTCACGGAGACATATTCTCCGGCAGCCATCGACATGGCGCCTGCGACGAGACCGGCGATACCGGCGACGAGCGCATCACGGCGCAGGCCGCTGGCGGCGAGGACGCCGAGGACCAGGCTTGCGGTGGAGATGATGCCGTCGTTGGCCCCCAGCACCGCGGCACGTAGCCAGCCGGTACGACCCAGCAGATGGGTTTCTGGGTGCGGAAGGCGCATTGTTGCTCCTCTGCTGGCGAGCGGCGCGGAATTGCCCCGCATAATAGACCGGATGGCACCCAGGCCAAGCCGACCCTTATCGTTGCCGCCGGCGCAATGGTCTGCGCCCCTCGAGGTGATCCGCCCACAAGGGTGCTGAGCGGCCGTCACCGCTGACAGGCGTGATGACCGCTCTTGGAAGCCGATACGCGGATGCCCCATGGCCGGGCGGGGTCGGAAGCGGCCCGGACACTGTGGGTGGTCTTGTGCCCGTCCGCATAGGGCCGCTGTTGCGACAAACCGGATCGAACGCTCGGCCTTGTCGGTCAAGGCGGCGAATGCAGGGCCGCGGTGCAGGCGAGCGACGGCTCCATCGCCCGCGCCTCCGACGCGGTGAGCATCCGCCTGTCCTCGACGCCATTGGCCTCGGCGCGCGCCCGTATCCCCGCGAGCTGTTCCGCCTCGGCCTCGTCCGTCGCCACGATCCGCTTGCCGCATCGTCGCGCCTGTACGCCGCGTTCGGCGCAGAAGGCGTAGCGCCGCCAACGCCCCTCGACGCACAGCCGCGCCATCAGCGAGTCCCTTGGGTACTCAATGCCCGCGTGAATCACGTCGGAATTGCGCGATGAGGTCACGGTGCCGGTGGCCTCCGCCGCTTCCAGCACCATGACTTCGCGCCCGGCCAGCGCCAGCGCCCGCGCTGCCGCGATCCCCACCACGCCCGCGCCCACCACCACGCAATCGATAAATTTCATGATAGAGGCTTCGCGCAGCACGCGTGCGGGTGCAAGATCACCGCCAACAACAACAGCCTGGGGGAAACCACCATGCGCCGTCGTACCTTCCTCGCCGGCACCGCCGCCAGCGCCGCCGCGGGTGTCGCCGCCCCGGCGCTCGCCAGCGGCGCTTCGAAAAATGTCTTGAAATTCGTGCCGGACGTGGACCTCGTCTCGCTCGATCCCGTCTGGACCACGAGCTACCAAACCCGCGACTTCGGCTACATGGTCTACGACACGCTCTACGGACAGAATGCCGCCTTTGAGCCGACGCCGCAGATGGCTGCGGGCCATGTGGTGGAAGATGGCGGCAAGACCTGGAAGATCACGCTCCGCGACGGTCTCAAATTCCACAACGGCGAAAAGGTGCTCGCGCGCGATGCGGTCGCCTCCATCAAACGCTGGAGCGCCCGCGACGGCTTTGGCCAGTCGGTGGCCGCAGTCACCAACGAGATGTCCGCCCCCGACGACAAGACCATCCTCATCAAGCTCAAGAACCCGTTTCCGCTGCTGCCCACGGCGCTTTGCAAGATCTCGCCCAACATGTGCCCGATCATGCCGCAGCACCTCGCCGAGACCGATCCCTACAAGCAGGTGACGGAGGCGATTGGTAGCGGCCCCTATCGCTGGGTGGCAAACGAGCGTGTCGCCGGCGTCCGCGCCGTGTGGGAACGCAACCGCGACTACGTGCCCTTATCCTCGGGCGCGCCGGAGTGGACCTCGGGCCCCAAGATCGCGAAATTCGAACGTATCGAGTGGCACATCATCCAGGATCCTGCCACCGCCATGGCGGCGCTTCAGACCGGAGAGGTGGACTGGTGGTACACGCCCTCTGCCGACCTGCTGCCGGTGCTGCAGAAGAGCAAGGGCGTCGCGACCCCGATCGTCGTGCCGACCGGAACCATCGCGACGATGCGCTTCAACCAGCTCTTGCCGCCCTTCGACAACCCGGCGATCCGCCAGGCTATCGTCCACGCCGTGAGACAGTCGGACTACATGATCGCGGTGAACGGCACCAATCGCGACCTCTGGCGTGATGGCGTCGGCTTCTTCTGCCCCCAGACGCCGATGGCCAGCAATGCCGGCATGGAGAACCTCACCAGCAAGCGCGATCTCGGCGCGGTGAAGCGGGCGATTGAAAAGGCCGGATACAAGGGCGAGAAAATCGTCTTCTTGGCGCCGATGAACATCGCCTCGACCAAGGCGCTGGCCGAGGTCACCGGGGCGCTGCTGCCCAAGCTCGGGCTCAACCTCGATTTCCAGGCGATGGACTGGGGCACGCTGCTGCTGCGCCGTGCCAAGATGGATCCGATAGACAAGGGCGGTTGGAGCATCTTCCAGACGTCATGGAGCGGGCTCGATCAACTCAATCCCGCGGTCCACGTCTTCCTGCGCGGCAACGGCAAGCAGGCGATCACCGGCTGGCCGACCGCGCCGAAGCTGGAGGCACTGCGCAATGAGTGGATGGCGGCGACGACCCTCGCGGCACAGAAGGAGATCGCGCGCAAGATCCAGCTCCAGGCCTTCATCGACGTTCCCTACATTCCGCTGGGCCAGAGCCTGACGCCCACCGCCTGCCGCTCCGACCTTAAGGGATTGCTGCAGGGCCTGCCGATCTTCTGGAACATCGAGAGGGCCTAGCCTCCGCCGCATTCACGGCCGTCCCGCAGGCAGTGCCGTCGTTTCCAGTCGCTTTGGGAACGCAACGATGGGCCAACTGCCCGCGGGCGAGCCAGGTTCCGCCCCGCAGGTTGGAACCGGGGCCGCCACGTGGATGCACGGCCTTGCCGCAGCCCCGTGGTCGAGGCCCCGGCCCAGCGGCGCCGGCTCCGGGTGATCGTGGACGTACCCGTTAGCGGCCTGAACAGGGCTGCTCTCCGGCTAGATGTGGATGCTCAACAGGTTGTCCTCGGAGAGGCCGAGTCGGCTGATGGGTGTTTGGAGTTTGATACCGCCGTGTGGGCGATGCCAGTGGTATTGATGCAGCCAGGATTGCAGCTCGGCGGCACGGTGATCGGAGGTTGGGTAGGGCTTTGCGTAGGCCCACTCGCGTAGGGCTGTCTGGATGAAGCGTTCAGCCTTTCCGTTG
>JAGWQN010000130.1 GCA_028869995.1 Rhodospirillales bacterium | reverse complement strand
TCCATCATGGGGCGAGTAACTCGACCCCGAAGAGAACCATGACCCCGGCAGATGCAGACCCCTCAATCAGAGCTTGACCAAGCAGCCCCAATTAGAGAACAGACTCTAGTCAAGGGCATTCGCAAGACCCGACACACGTCACCGCTTATCGCAAAAGCGAGGTTGACACGGAGCCCTCTCGCGCGTGACCTGCGGTAAATGCTCGAGGTCATGCAATGCCTAAGGAAATTTTCTGGTTCGATGGGTCCTGGACGGAGCAGCCGCCGCGGCTGGTGGGGCCGACTGACCACGCGTTTTGGCAAGGGTCTGTGGTTTTTGACGGTGCGCGCGCGATTTCCGGGCTTGCCCCCGATCTCGCTCGGCATTGTGCGCGGGTAGTGAACTCCGCGCGCGCTATGTCGCTCGCCCCGGCCATGACGCCTGAGGAGATCGAAACGCTCGCTGTTGAAGGCATCCGGCGAATGGGGCCAGATGCAGTTCTCTATGTGAAGCCGATGTTTTATGGCGCCGGTGGGCAACTCACAGCGACGAGCACCAACACGACATTTGTGATGCACCTGTTCGAAGCGCCACTGCCACCCGCGGCTGGGTTTTCCGCGACGATGTCGCCGCTTCGTCGTCCGGCACCGGAGATGGCGCCAACAGACGCCAAGGCGGCTTGCCTCTATCCCAACTCGGACCGAGCGACGCGCGAGGCTTTAGCGCGAGGTTTTGATGCAGCGGTAATGCGAGATCCATGGGACAACATTGCCGAATTTGCGTTCGCTAACGTCATGGTCGTGAGAAGCGGTAAGGTGAGAACGCCAGCGGCCAACAATACGTTTCTTGCCGGCATTACACGCAAGCGCGTTCTTGGCTTGCTCAATGAGGCTGGCATCGACGCGGCTGAGGCGAAGCTCACGGTTCAGGATCTGCGCGACGCGGATGAGATCTTTTCTTGCGGCAACTATGGCAAGCTGGTGGTTTGCAATCGGTTCGAAGACCGATCGCTCAACGCAGGTCCGATCTTTCAGGAGGCTAAGCGTCTCTATTGGAAGTGGGCGGAGACGACGCGGGTCGCCTGACCCGCGTCGTTCCCACCGATTCGGCCGGAGCCTACTCCATGAACCAGCCGTGACTGACAACCAGCGACTGACCTGTTAGCGCATTGGTCGGGTGCGACGCAAAGAACATGACTGCCTCAGCGACGTCGGCGGTCGTGGTAAACTCGCCATCAACTGTCTCTCCCAGCATGACTTTCTTCACCACGTCCTCCTCGGAGATGCCCAGGGTTTTTGCCTGCTCGGGGATCTGCTTTTCGACCAGAGGGGTCCGTACGAAACCGGGGCAGACCACGTTTGCGCGAACATTGTACTCAGCTCCCTCCTTTGCGAGGACGCGGCACAGTCCGACTAGCCCGTGCTTTGCGGTGACATAGGGCGCCTTGAGTTTCGAGGCCTCCTTTGAATGCACCGAGCCGATATAGACGACGCTGCCACGCTTCGCCGCGTACATATGTTTCAGACAAGCCCGTGTGGTTAGGAAAGCTCCGTCGAGATGAATGCTTAACAGCTTCTTCCAGTCTGAAAATGGGAATTCGTGTAGAGGTTTAACAATCTGTATGCCGGCGTTACTTACCAGAACGTCGATACGTCCAAACTTGGCCATTGTGGTTGCGATGCCGGCTTCGACCTGCTCCTCGTTCGTAACATCCATCGCGACGGCCAGGGTGCGGGCTCCCGTGGCGGCGATTTCCTTGGCCGTCGCCTCGGCGGCTGACAGATTGAGGTCGGCAATAACCACCGATGCGCCCTCGGTGGCCATACTGATGGCAATCTGTCTACCGATGCCGCTGGCGGAACCGGTGATGATGGCGACCTGATCAGTGAAGCGGGTCATCGTTCTCTCCTTCAACCAAGGTAATCGAAAGCGATACGTCCCAACCCAAGGGTCACATCAGCAAGAAGATGGACCGCCGAGATCACTTCGAGCACCGGAAGTTCGGCGATTGGGGCAAGCGCATGGGGATGCAGCTCGAGGGCTGCAGGACCGGTCCAGGCACCCTTGAGGGCAATCTCTTCGAGATGGAATTCCACCAATTCACAGACACGTGCGCTTCCGTCCACGTGCGGGATGATTTTCAGAAGGTATTGGGGCTCCTCCAACGCCGCCAGCACCGGGACTAAATCCGCCGTCCTGTGTTTGAAGCCCATGGTGGCCGTGGCAATCCGAACGGGTCCATAGTCAAGCGTACCGACGAGGGTGTCAGCATGCACTTCCAGCTTCGGCGTGGCGAGTTTCTTCGGAAAGCCCCAGAGTTCGCGGCCGCCCGCGATAGGCGGATGATCGTCAAGAAACATAGCATGAGTGTACGCGCCCGGATGTCCATCTCTCATAACCGGAATAACCTGACCGCTCTCCGTATAGTCGCCAAATCCGGTGGAATCCGGCATTCGGATAAACTCATATTTGACCAAGTCAGAGGCTGGTTTGAGTGGTGCTGGGACTGCACGCTCCAGTGCTGAGGGAGCCGTCCGGTAGGTGATGATGAAATATTCGCGATCGACGAAGCGGTAGGGGCCTGGCGGAAAGGCCGGCGCCGAAATGGGCATAGCAAAGGCTCTTTGCCGGATCGTCTCGATGTCCATGGTGGGCTCCCTCTGATGATCGTGAGTTGTCTTGACCCGACATGATGGTTCCGTCCACCCGGACGGGCGTGCTCTGTCCGCTTGTTCAGGAAAGCTTCATATCCATCGCCAAGTCATGCGCTCGGGCGAACGCCGATTTGCGAGTGGTAGCGACTGACCGGACCGGTCGGGCCCGCGCTCGACAACCGGGCGCCAAGGCCCCACGACGCGGTTCACCCCGTTGGCTCTCCTCGTGCGACCGGTGCTCGCTTCGCCGCCTGAGGCTGCAGCCCGGACGGCGGCCACGAGGTTGACGGCATCAGGCTCCCAGGCCGTGCTCTGCTTATGTCACGGCCTTGGGGTTGCACAGTATCGTAAGCTTTGCCATACCGCGCCCTGCCGGGCTCTGCCCGGACTTCACACGCGAGGTACCTTTCCTGAGGGGCAGCCGGTGCCGCTCGACGCCTCGCGGAGGCCCAACCGGCTGACAGGAAAGGCCATTGTCATGGCAATGCCCGATGTTTCTCTGCGCCAGCTCCTCGAAGCTGGCGTGCATTTCGGCCACCATACCCGCCGCTGGAACCCCCGTATGGCGCCATATCTGTATGGCGTCCGCAATCAGGTCCACATCATCGACTTACAGCAGACTCAGCCGATGTTCGAGCGGGCCTTGCGGGAAGTGCGCGGCATCGTCGCCAATGGCGGACGCGTTCTGTTCGTCGGAACAAAGCGTGCGGCGGCCGACCTGGTGGCGGACGCGGCGCGCCGGTGCGGACAATATTACGTCAATCATCGCTGGCTGGGTGGTACGCTGACCAACTGGAAGACCATTACCGGCAGCATCAAACGGCTGCGCCAGACGGAGGAATTGCTGGCAGGGGATACAGCAGGGCTAACGAAAAAGGAAGTTTTGGAAATAACCCGCGACCGCGATGCGCTCGAGAAGGCGCTCGGGGGTATTAAGGATATGGGCGGGTTGCCGGACATCCTCTTTATCATCGACACCAACAAGGAAAAGCTGGCTGTCGAAGAGGCGAACAAGCTCGGTATACCTGTGATCGCGGTGATCGACAGCAACTCCGACCCCAAGGGGATCACCTTTCCCATTCCCGGCAACGACGATGCGATCCGCGCGATCGCACTTTACTGCGATATGATTGCCGCGGCGGCGCTCGACGGTATATCGGCGGAAATGCAGGCGTCTGGGCAGGATATCGGCGCGGTGGCCGAGCCCGTTGGCGAAGCCATCTAACCCATTGTTTTAGTGATCGACTGGCTTGGGGTGCGCGCAGCGCGAGATTCCCCATGCCACCGAAAGGAGTGTTCGATGGTCGAGATTTCCGCGAGCTTGGTGAAAGACCTCCGGGATCGGACGGGCGCCGGCTTCGGCGACTGCAAGAAGGCCCTCGTTGAGGCGGGCGGCGACATGGAAGCCGCCATCGACTGGCTGCGAAAAAAGGGCCTGTCTGCAGCGGCGAAAAAAAGCGGCCGAGTGGCCGCTGAGGGGTTGGTTGGTGTCGCCTCGGCGCCTGGCAAGGCGGCGATGGTCGAGGTGAACGCCGAGACCGATTTTGTCGCGCGCAACGAGCAGTTTCAGGCGTTCGTCGCGGAAGTAGCCAAAGTGGCGCTCTCGGTCGGTGAGGATATCGCGGCAATTGCGGCTGCCCCGTATCCTGCTAGCGGCCGTACGGTGGGTGAGGAGCTGACCCAACTTGTCGCTACGATCGGCGAGAATATGAATATCCGCCGTGCCCGCGTGCTCGGCGTGAGTCAGGGCGCAGTCGCAACGTATGTGCACTCAGCCGTCAGGCCAGGTCTTGGCAAGATTGGCGTGCTCGCGGCGATAGAAGGTCCGGGAGAGTTGGCAGCGTTGGAGCAGCTTGGCCGCCAGGTGGGCATGCATGTCGCTGCCACTCGACCCGACGCCCTTGATATTGCTGATGTCGATCCCGCTGCGCTGGAGCGTGAGAAGTCAGTCCTCTCCGAGCAGGCGCGTGCCTCAGGCAAGCCCGAGGCGATCATCGAGAAGATGGTCGAAGGCCGGGTTCGAAAGTACTATGAGGAAGTGGTGCTTCTCGAGCAGGTCTGGGTCCACGATGGTGAAAGTCGAGTGCGCGCGATTGCCAAGAAGTCGGGGATCGCGATCAAGGGCTTTGCGCGGTTTCAGCTGGGTGAGGGCATCGAGAAGAAGGCGGACGACTTCGCGGCCGAAGTTGCCGCTGCGGCCGGTGTGAAGGCGGCCTGATCCAGTTACTCCTGAGGGTCGTCTCGCGCCCGCCGGTTGGGGCGCGGGAAGACCCAAGGATAACGCCCGCCTTTCTAGGGGGCGGGCAAGCGATGATAGGATCGGTCAAACCAAATCAGAACGGCTGCGTTGGGGGTGATGCGAATTTGCTCTATCGCGGCGAAAAAAACGGTGTGTGTGCCCACCTCGGTCGATTGCCCTAAGCGGCAGTCGAAAACAACCGCGGCGTCGGCAAGCACCGGGGCGCCGGTGGATAGATGTTCCCATGCGCCGTGTTCAAAGCGTTGAGCTGGACCCTCGTGTCCTAAAAGCCCCGCAAAAATCGAACTAAGTCGATCGTGGTGATGAGCAAGGACATTCACGCACAGCAGGCCGTTGCGCTTGATTGCCGCGTTGCTTTCGCTGCTGCGGTTCAAGCAGACCAGCAGTGTAGGGGGTGAATCGGTGACACCACAGACTGCGGACGCGGTGCAACCGTAACGCCCGCCGGGTCCATCCGTTGTCACGATGTTGACGGCCGCGCCCAGGCGGGCCATCGCGGCGCGGAACGATTCAGATGATACGGGCATCATGCCATCGCCCGTGCGGGCAGAATGGTACCTTCGCAGATGCCGAAGCCGATGGAGATCGATCCCGTGTGCGCGCGAGCGGAGAGGATCACCGTGTCGCCATCTTCGAGAAACCGGCGAGTTTCGTCTGTTGGTAAAGTAATTGGTTGTTTCCCCCCCTCGGTCATTTCGAGCAGGCTAGCCTCCTGTCCGTTGTCGGGTCCAGAAATCGTACCCGATCCGAACAGGTCGCCGGGCCGCAACGCGCAGCCATTGCTCGTGTGATGCGCGACCATTTGGGCCGGTGTCCAGAAAAGATAACGGGTGTTGCTGCTGGCAATACGGTGAGGCGGAAGCGACTGGGCGCGCATGGCGGGCGTGAGCATAAATATCTCGAGCATAAGGTCGAGGCCGCCGGCCTGCTGATCGCTTGTGTCGGCCAAGTAAAGGGAAGATGGGAACGTCGGAAGCGCGTCGTGCCATCGCGGGTGCACGAAAGGGCGCCAGCGCTTCCGGCATGACGATCCAAGGCGACACGGTGGTGAGCATGTTTTTTGCGAGGAAGGGACCGAGCGGCTGGTATTCCCAGCCTTGTATATCCCGCGCGGACCAGTCGTTGAGCAGGCAGTAGCCGGCGATGTGGTCGGCAGCCTGTGAGATCGGGACGGGCGCGCCTATTGCGTTGCCAACGCCGATCCAGATGCCCAGCTCTAGCTCGAAATCGAGATGACGCGAGGGACCGAAGCTGGGAGCGGCGTCCGAAGCGCGTTTGCGCTGACCATGGGGGCGGTATAGCGGGGCTCCTGATGGGCATATGGTGCTCGCGCGGCCATGGTAGGCGACAGGCAGTGAGTGATAGTTGGGCATCAGAGGATTATCGGGCCGCAGCAGGCGTCCGACATGGGTGGCGTGGTGAATACCCGCATAGAAATCGGTGTAGTCGCCAATGTTACACGGAAGATGCGGTGTGCATTGGGCGGATTGACGTAGAAGTCGGTCTGATAGTCGTTCCGCTCTTGAGCCCTTCGCTAGGATCGCCGTGACTTGCTGGCGTAAGGCCCGACGAACGCCTGTGCCTCGGCCGAGCAGCGTGTTCAGCGTTGTTCCCGTAGCTTCGACGGCATCGCGCACAACTCCGGTAAGCAGCTCGGCCTCGAGAGCCGCGTGCAGGTCCAAGATGTACTCTCCAATCGCAACAGCCGGCCGCGGTTGGCACCCATCTGACGAGACGACGCCGATCGGTAGATTGTACAACGGAAAGTCGGGGTGGCCGTTGGCCGAAATGACCCAGGACGTCACGAATGAAAGCACATGATTATGTCGCACCAACAGAAGTCATAGCCGTCCAGCAGGCGAGGCCGTGTCACAGGTGGCCGCTCCACTTGCTGTCGAAGTTTCGAACATAAGATTCAGCGTGCCGTCAATCGTTTGTGGTGCCACGGCACGTCGATCACGGATCCGGTCGTAACGGCGTTGGATCCAGAAGCGTCGATATGCCCATCCTTCTCTTTTCGCATCACCTTCGCGTGGACGAGATCCGCGTAACCGTTCATGACACGGCGATGGAACCCTGGGCGGGGGAACCTGGCATCTTCGATCATCCAGCGTGGCTCAAGATGAAAAACTAAAGCCGGAACAAGCCGAGACATGGTTGCAGCGCTCAACATGGTGACGTTGGAAGGGGCCTGATCATGGGATCCTGCCCAGCCTTGAGGGCGCGCGATAAACGTCCGGACGACGGGCGGCCGCAGATGCTGTGGCGAACTCACGAAAAAGGTCGGCGGGGTGCACGTTGACCGCGGCAACATTGTCCAAGGCACCTCCCGGTCTTTGTGTTGCGGACAACATTGTCTCTGATTGTCGACGGACAGTGATTGGTCTCTTTTCAAGTAAATCATCAGCAAGATCGCCTGCCTAACCGAGAGCTCATGCCTCTTACGAGCCCGGGACGACAGCTGCTTGCGAGACCGCGTGGGCTAAACCGGCCAGAGCTTTCTTTCTGGCAGTTTGCGCACAGCATAACACGGGCGCGCCAGCGCTGCGCAGCCGCCGCAAAAACAGAGGGCGGTCGTCCATAGTGTGGATGACACGTCGCCTCAATGTCAGAAGGCGAGGCGAGATCCCTAGCGCGTCACCGGGTGTGCGAGGCGATGGATGGCCGCAGCGAGAGATATTCGACCATCATACAGGGCGCGACCGACGATCACGCCCTCGAGCATGTCCGCATAGGGCAGCAAGGCCTCGATATCGGCCATTCCAGCGACACCGCCCGACGCGATGACAGGGGTTGCGACGGCGCGCGCAAGCTCCAGCGTCTGCTCGATATTGAGCCCCTCCAACATCCCGTCGCGCGCGATATCCGTAAAAATCAGCGCCGCGGCGCCGGCATCCTCAAGGCGCACGGCGAGGTCACGCGCCGTCATGGTGGACGTTTCCGCCCAGCCCTCGGTAGCAACGTGGCCGTTACGGGCATCGATGCCGATGGCGATACGTCCAGGAAAAGCGCGGCACGCAGTCCGGACGAGCGCATGATTCTTGGCTGCAGCACTGCCGAGGATGACGCGCGCAATGCCGGCATCGAGCCAGGCTTCGATGGCGGGCATGTCGCGGATACCCCCGCCTAGTTGCACCGGTATCGGAACGGCCTCAAGGATGGAGCGCACCGCCACCGTATTCACGGGCTTGCCCGTGAAAGCGCCGTCAAGGTCGACGACGTGAAGCCAGCGGCTTCCAGCTTCCACGAACGTCCGGGCCTGCGCCGCTGGGTCGTCTGAATAGATCGTAGCGTCTGCCATCTCGCCACGTCGCAAGCGCACGCAGCGTCCTTGCTTGAGATCGATCGCCGGGTAAAGCGTGAGGGGCATTATCGTCCTGGCCGCGCCAATCAGGGTGTTTCGGTGATCCGACCGTTGGGTTGGAGCAACTTGTGGTAGTGAAGCCCCCTGATCGTCTTGCCGGCCACGCGGGCGTAAAGAGGCTGCACACCCCAGCGGATATAGCCGAGGCGCTCGTAAAGCGCGATGGCTGCCGCCTGGGTTTCACGCACGTCCAGATTCAGCACATGGTAGCCGAGCGCGCGCGCGCCTTCCTCGACTCGCAAAGTCAGCATGCGGGCCAAGCCGAAATGTCGGGCATAGGGGGCGACGAAGGAATGCATCAGGTGAGCCGCGAAAGCCTGCGCCTCGTTGTTACGCGGAGGGCGGACCAATTGGGCGCTGCCAACCACGATGCCATCGAGGCGCGCAAGATAGAGCTCGCGCTCAGGAACCAGCAGCACCCCCTTGAAATACCGCTCGAGCGCTTGCCTGCCAGGAGGGTGGATCCAGCCGAACCCGCCGCCGTCGATAATCGCCGCGTCCGCGGCCTCGCACAGTGAAGCGAGATCGTCGTCGGATAGAGGCTTCTCGACCCGCTCGACGGTCAGCTCGTGCGCAGTCTGGCGCGGGGCGTCTGTGTCGCTCATGGCGTCCACCGGAGGAAATTGCCGAGGATGCGCAAACCCACCTCCTGGCTCTTCTCGACGTGGAACTGCGTTCCAGCACGATTGCCCTGTGCGACCATTGCGACGACGGGCCCACCATAATCGGTGGTGGCTATGACCTCAGCAGGGTTGTTGCGGGCGAGCGCATAGCTGTGCACGAAATACGCATGGTCACCAGGCAAAAGCCCATCCAGAAGTGGGTGTATGCCCGGCGTGAAGGCCAACTCGTTCCAGCCCATTTGGGGCAAGCGAAGGCCGGGAGCCGACATCGGCGCTATGTCGCCCGCAATCCAACCGAAACCACGCGTCACCTCGTGCTCCAGACCACGCTCGGCCATGAGTTGCATGCCAACGCAAATGCCCAGAAACGGCGCCCCCGCATCCGTGGCTCGGATGATCGCGTCTCGCAAGCCTGCCACCCCGGCCAGACCGTTCGCGCAATCCGCGAAGGCCCCCTGGCCGGGCAGAACGATTCGGTCCGCCCGGGCGACAACGTCGGGGACTGCGGTAATCTCGACGTCTGCGGAAATGCCTTCACGCTGGGCGGCAAGGCTCAGGCCGCGGGCGGCAGAGGCAAGGTTGCCGCTTCCGTAATCAACCACGACGACCTTCATCGCCACAACTTTGGGAGCGAACCAAAGGTCATAGAGATCCCTTGGTCGAGGGAATGGTGCTGCCGATCCGCGCGTCAGGGGCGATCGCCATGCGTAGGGCGCGCGCGGTGGCTTTGAAGCAAGCTTCCGCAATATGGTGCACATTGCGTCCGCTACGGGCCAAGAGATGAAGATTCATCAGGCCGTTGGTCGCTATCGCGCGGAAAAACTCCTCGAACAGCTCGGTATCCATCTCGCCTACCTTGGCGCGCGGGAAATCCACGGCAAAGGCAAGGTAAGGTCGTCCCGAGAGATCGATGGCGGCCTCCGCCAGCGCCTCATCCATCGGTACCAGCGCGTGGCCGAACCGAGCGATACCACGTTTGTCGCCCAACGCCTTGGCGAGCGCCTGTCCGATGACGATGCCAACGTCCTCGGTTGTATGGTGAAAATCGACGTGCAGATCACCCTTCGCGGTCACGGTAAGGTCGATCATCGAGTGCCGGGCGAGCGCCGTGAGCATGTGGTCGAGGAACCCGATACCCGTTGCCACCTGAGCCCGTCCGGAGCCGTCCAGATCGAGCGTGACAGTGATATCGGTCTCGGCGGTCTTGCGCGCTATGGTTGCGGTGCGAGCCATTTGCGAACCGATAGCCGAGATACCGAAGCGATGCCACCCGTCCCGTAGCGCCGACCGGGACGGGTGGCTGCCGCCTCAATGGCTGATCTGCTCCAACTGCAGGTCACGGGTCCTCGGGCCAAAGCCGCCGATGGCCACCACCACCACGAGCATCGCAAAGGCGATGAGCCCGAAAACGGCGCCAGTCCCGCCCCATTTGAGGAACGCGCCTATAATGAAGGCGGCAAAGACCGTGCTGATACGGCTGAACGAGTAGGTGAAGCCAACCGCGCGGGCACGTACCCGCGTCGGAAACAGCTCCGACTGGTAGGCGTGGAACGAATAAGAAAGAGTATTATTTGCCAAGGTTATAAGAACGCCGAAAACGATAAGCATAGGGATCGTCGACTGCATGGCGAAGAGTAAACCGAAGACACCAATACCTACTGCGGCTCCGACGAGTTGCCACTTCCGCTCGAATTTATCTGCGAATGTCATTGCGATCATGGGTCCAAATGGATTGGCGATCGCGATGATGAACGCATAAAGCAGACTGGCGCCGAGTTTGATGCCGGTCTGCTCGGCGATCAGGGTCGGAACCCAGGCGGCAAAACCATAGAAACCGAAAGTCTGGAAGAACTGGAACACCATCAGCATAATCGTCCGGCTCCGATAGGGCGGTTCCCAGATTTCGGAGAACCGCCCAGCCTTTTCCATGCGGTCCGCTTCGTGGGCTGCCGGTGGCGGCAGGTCCGCGCCGAGATCGGCACGCACCTTGGCCTCAATCATCGAGGTGATGGCCTCGGCTTCAGCGATACGACCCTGATTGAGCAGCCAGCGAGGTGATTCCGGCAGGCCGAGGCGAATGATCCAGACAAAAATCGCGCCGATCGCGCCGATGATCGCCACCCAGCGCCATCCGTCGAGCCCAAAAACGGTCGTCGGAACGAGCAGGTAGGAGATGAAGGCGACGATCGGAACAACGGCGAAAGTGACCATCTGGTTGAAGGCGAAGGCCCTGCCGCGCATCTCCTTCGGCATGAGCTCGGCGATGTATGTGTCGATGGTCACCAGTTCGACACCGAGCCCGACGCCGGCGATGAAGCGCCAGAGGCAAACAGTATAGCCCGACCCCTGGAACGCCATGATTAGCGTCGCGATTGAGTACCACAACAGTGAAAAAGTAAAAATCGAGCGCCGACCATATTTGTCGGCGACATAACCGAACACGAAAGTGCCGACGAACAAACCGGCGAAGGTGGCGGCGACGAACAACGCTGGTCCTGCGAAAATGGAGATTCGTACCCCCGCTAGCAGCTTGGCATGCATCAGGCCGGGGATCACGTAACCCATCATGAACAGGTCGTAGAACTCGAACATACCTCCAAGAGAGAGCAACCCGACCAGTAACCATATGCTGCGGGTGCTCGGCAGGCGATCGAGTCGGGCGAGGATCTGGGCGCCTTCCGGCGCCGTGCGGGCACTTGCTGACATTGCGGATGTTCCCCCGTTTGCAGCCGGAAACTTGCCGGACTGTAACACCATATCCCAGGCATTGGCCCGCGTCGCGTCAACATGGATGCGCGCGTCGTATGCTCCGGAGGGAGCTATTCCCGCCGACCGTGTCCGGCATGCTTCGCGTAAGGGGTGCTTGTGCAGAGCGCGGCGGCGGCCCATTTGCGGTGCTCATGAACGAGAGCACGGCGTTAGATTTGGTTGGCTGGCACGGCACGACGATCCTCTGCGTAAGGCGGGACCGAGCCGTGGCAATGGCGGGTGATGGGCAGGTGACCCTGGGCCAGACAATTGTGAAGGGTAACGCGCGCAAAGTCCGACGGATCGGCGGTGGGGAGGTCTTGGCCGGGTTCGCTGGGGCCACCGCCGACGCATTCACGCTGTTGGAGCGGCTGGAGGCGAAGTTGGAGCGCTTCCCAGGCCAGCTGGAGCGAGCCTGCGTTGAACTCGCGAAGGACTGGCGCTCCGACCGGTTCCTGCGGCGTCTTGAGGCTATGATGGCGGTTGCGGACAGGGAGCGCAGCTTCACGCTCACCGGTCAAGGCGACGTGCTTGAGCCCGAGGACGGGGTCATTGCGATTGGTTCCGGGGGCAACTTCGCGCTCGCAGCTGCACGGGCACTGCTGAGTGTCGATGGGCTGGGGGCGGAGGAGATAGCGCGACGGGCGATGACAATCGCGGGCGATATCTGTGTCTACACCAATCACTCGCTGGTGGTGGAGACGCTGCGATGATGGATAGCGGCCTCGAGACGGGGGCTCCGCCGTCGTCAATGCGTGAGGGGGGAAAGGAAGGGCCGAACTTTTCGCCGCGCGAGATCGTCTCGGAGCTCGATCGCTTCATTGTCGGTCAGAACGAGGCCAAGCGCGCGGTGGCGATCGCCTTGCGCAACCGCTGGCGCCGGCAGCGGCTGGACCAGGCTATGCGCGAGGAAGTGGTGCCAAAGAACATTCTGATGATCGGGCCCACCGGGTGCGGCAAGACGGAAATCGCACGGCGTCTTGCAAAGCTCGCCCAGGCACCTTTCCTGAAGGTGGAGGCCACAAAGTTCACTGAGGTCGGCTATGTTGGTCGTGATGTCGACAGCATCATGCGCGATCTCGTGGAGGCTTCGATCGCCATGCTGCGCGAGGCACGCCGGCGGGAAGTGCAGGCAAAGGCTGAGTTGGCAGCCGAAGAACGGCTGGTGACAGCACTGACCGGCGAGCACGCAGCAGCAGATACGAAGAGCAAATTTCGCCGGATGCTGCGCGAGGGCATGTTCGAGGACAAGGAGGTTGAGATCGCGACCGTCGAGCCGGCGGCGCTACCGATCGGAGCGATGGATCTTCCCGGCATGCCACCGGGGCAGATGATGAATCTCGGCGAGATGATGAAGGGTATGTTCGGCCGCCAGGCACAGCGCAGGAAGATGTCCGTGGCGGCGGCCCGGGTGGCGCTTGAGCGCGAGGAGGCAGACAAGCTGCTCGACTCCGAGGCGCTGACGCGCGACGCGGTGGCGCATGCGGAGAATAATGGCATTGTGTTCATCGATGAAATCGACAAGATCTGCGCACGAACTGGTGAGGGTGGTTTTCGCGGCGGCGATGTATCCCGCGAGGGTGTTCAGCGCGATCTCTTGCCCCTGATTGAGGGGACGACGGTGAACACAAAGCACGGTCCGGTGAAGACCGACCATGTTTTGTTTATTGCCTCTGGCGCGTTCCACTTAGCGAAGCCAGCTGATCTTCTGCCCGAACTGCAGGGGCGGCTACCGATTCGTGTCGAGCTTTCGCCGTTGTCGCGCGACGATCTCAGGCGCATTCTGACAGAACCTGAGCATTCGCTCATCAAGCAGTACGAGGCGTTGTTGGCGACGGAAGGGTTGAAATTGTCCTTCACCTCTGAGGCCGTCGACGCCCTGGCCGACCTGGCCACCGAGATCAACGACAGGGTGGAAAACATTGGCGCCCGGCGGCTGCACACGGTGTTGGAGCGGTTGCTCGAGGAGGTGAGCTTCTCGGCATCGGATCGCGCTGGTCAGACGATGGAGGTCGATGCCGCCTATGTACGCGATCGCGTCGCACCCCTGACCGGGAAAGGTGATCTCAGTCGGTTCATCCTGTAGTCTCCGGCCGCGTGACCTTTCGCCTTTAGCTTCCGGAGCGTTGTTGGTGTCCGATCCCTTTGTCGAGCCGATCGAGCTTTCTGCGACCGAAGCAATCGCCGCGATCGGCGATGACTTAGCGCTTTTCGATGACTGGATGGACCGCTACCAGCAGATCATCGACTGGGGCCGGGCCTTGCCCTCATTTCCGGAGGCATGGGCTGACGACGCGCACAGGGTGCCCGGCTGCCAGAGCCGCGTGTGGATGGAGGCGGAACGGCGGGACGACAAATGGTATTTTGCCGGCACGTCCGACGCTGCAATCGTTTCGGGCCTGGTGGCGATGCTGCTGCGTGTCTATTCCGGGCGCAGTGCGGCGGAGATCGCCGCCACAGAGCCATCGTTCTTGCAGGATTTGGGACTGATCCAGGCTCTCTCGACCAATCGCGGCAACGGCATTGCGGCGATGGCACGAAAGATCCGCGAGCGTGTCGCAGCCGGATAAGACTGGTCTAAGCAGCAAAGTCGTCTCAGGACAGCGCACGCTTGAGCGCTTCGTTCACGGCTGCTGGGTTTGCCTTGCCGCCGGTAGCCTTCATCGCTTGGCCGACAAAGAAGCCAAATAGCTTTTCCTTGCCCGATTTGTATTCGGCGACCTTGTCGGCGTTGGCGTCGAGGACCTGGGCGATGGCGGTATCGATGGCCCGCGTATCGGTAAGCTGTCGCAAGCCACGTGCCTCGACGATCGCCTCCGGAGCCTCACCCGATTCGACCATCGCCTCGAAGACATCCTTTGCTATGCGACCATTGATCGTGCCGTCCGCAATCAGGTCGAGGAGCTGGCCTAGATGCGTCGCCGGAACAGGAGCGTCGTCGATCGACTTCCCGGTCTCGTTCATCGCGGCGAAGAGATTGCCGGTTACCCAATTGCTGGCGAGGCGGGCGTCCCGGCCTTTTGCAACGATTTCGAAATAATCAGCGACGGCCTGATCCACGGTCAGAACACCAGCATCATAGGCCGGGATTCCATAGTCGCGCATGAAGCGAGAGCGCTTGGCGTCGGGTAGCTCCGGTAGATCCGATTTCAACCGCTCGACCCACGCAGGGTCGAGAACCAGCGGCAGGAGATCAGGGTCTGGAAAGTAGCGATAATCGTGCGCGTCTTCCTTCGAGCGCATGGAGCGTGTGATACCCCTGCTGGGGTCGTAGAGACGCGTCTCCTGCTCCACCTGGCCGCCGTCCTCCCACACCTCGATCTGCCGCCGGGCTTCGGCTTCGATCGCGTGCATGACGAAGCGGATGGAGTTGACGTTCTTGACCTCGCACCGGGTACGGAAGGACTCCCCGGCCTTGCGGACCGAGACGTTGACATCGGCTCTCATCGAGCCTTCGTCCATGTTGCCGTCGCATGTTCCCAGATAGCGCAAGATGGATCGCAGCTTGCGCAGATAGGCGCCAGCTTCTTCGGGAGAACGGATGTCCGGTTCAGAGACGATCTCCATCAGCGCCACTCCGGCGCGATTGAGGTCGATGTATGACAGCGCCGGATCGCGGTCGTGGAACGATTTGCCGGCATCCTGCTCCAAATGAAGGCGGGTGACGCCGATATGGCGCACGGAGCAGTCTTCGAGCACGATTTCCACCGATCCTTGGCCGACGATGGGCATCTGATACTGGCTGATCTGGTAGCCGGCCGGCAGATCTGCGTAAAAATAGTTTTTACGGTCGAAGCGGGATTCGAGATTGATCTCGGCAGCGAGTCCCAAGCCGGTCCGCACGGCCTGGGCAACGCACTCGCGATTGATCACAGGCAGCATGCCGGGGAACGCCGCGTCGACGAAGCTGACCTGCGAGTTGGGCTCGGCACCAAAAGCTGTGGCGGCGCCCGAGAAAAGCTTTGCCTTCGAGATGACCTGGGCATGGACCTCGAGTCCGACGACGATCTCCCAGGGGCCCGTGCGCCCCTCCAGCGTAAAGCTCATGAGAGCGCTCCTGCACGCAGGGAGGGCAAGGTCGAAAAGTTTGCAGAGCGCTCGATGGCGCCCCCCACGGCGAACACTGTTTCCTCGTCAAATGGCTTGCCGAGTACCTGAAGGCCGAGGGGAAGTCCCGACACATCCAGTCCGGCGGGGACGGAGAGGCCGGGTATTCCAGCCATGTTGGCGGGCACGGTGAATATGTCGTTGAGATACATCGTCACCGGATCATCCATCTTCTCGCCCATCGCGAAGGCGGCGGTGGGCGCCGTTGGGGTGACCAGCGCATCGACCTTGGTGAAGGCCTCGGTGAAGTCGCGCAGGATCAGGGCGCGCAGTTTCTGGGCGCGCAGATAGTAAGCGTCATAGTAGCCCGCTGACAGGACGTAGGTGCCGATGAGGACCCGGCGGCGCACCTCGTCACCGAAGCCGGCGGCCCGTGTGTTTTCGTACAGTTCCTGTAGATCGGCGCCCTCCCGGCGCAGTCCGAAACGGACACCGTCATAGCGGGCAAGGTTCGACGAGGCTTCGGCCGGAGCAACGATGTAATACGTAGCGAGGGCGTATTTGGTGTGGGGCAGCGATACATCCACGAGGGTCGCGCCCTGCTCGCGCAGCCAGGTCAGGCCTTGCTGCCACATCGCCTCGATTTCAGGCGCCATAGCATCGCTGCGGTATTCGCGTGGCACGCCGATGCGCAGACCTCTGACGCCACGCTCGCACGCAGCCTCGAAATCCGGAACAGGGACCTCCGCCGACGTCGAGTCCTTGGGGTCGTGGCCAGCCATCGAGGCGAGCATGATGGCGCAGTCGCGAACAGTGCGTCCCATCGGTCCTGCCTGGTCGAGCGATGACGCGAAGGCGACGATGCCCCAGCGACTGCAGCGCCCATAAGTAGGCTTGATCCCGGCGATGCCACAGAAACTGGCGGGCTGGCGAATCGATCCGCCGGTATCCGTCGCGGTTGCGCCCGGTGCGAGGCGGGCGGCGACGGCTGCGGCCGACCCGCCTGAGGAACCGCCGGGGACAAGCTGGGCGTTGTCGCCGCGGCGCGTCCACGGATTGACGACCGCACCATAGGCGGACGTCATATTCGACGAACCCATGGCAAACTCGTCGAGGTTCGCCTTGCCGAGGAACACGGCTCCGTCGCGAAGCAGGTTGGCGGTGACCGTACTCTCGTAGGGAGGCACGAAGGGGCCGAGGATCTTGCTGCCGGCCGTTGTCCGTACGCCGGCGGTGCAGAACAGGTCCTTGATCGCCAGCGGCACGCCGAGCAGCGGCGCGACCTCATCGGCGGCGAGACGCCGGTCCGCGGCAGCGGCCTGCTCGAGGGCGCGCTCTCCCGTCACCGTAACGAAGGCGTTCAGTTTGGGGTTGAGTTCGGCGATCGCGTCCAGGCAGGCGGTGGTGATGTCGACGGAGGTGAAGTCGCGCCTGCGCAGTCCGTCACGGACTTCGGCCAGGCTCAGGTCGCACAGGCTCATGGCCGGGTCCTCGAGAAGATGTCGCTCATGGTTGCGCAGAGGCTGGTCATTCCACGACCTTCGGAACGGTAAAGAAATGATCGGCGCGGGCGGGCGCATTCGCAAGGATCGCATCGGGACGGCCGCCGTCCGTAACCTCGTCCTCGCGCATAGGCAGGCGCTGGTGGCTGATCCCCGCTAGCGGTGCCACGCCAGAGACATCAACCTCATTCAGTTGCTCGATCCAGCCCAGGATGCCCGATAACTCGGTTTGCAGCCGTGCCACTTCCTCATCCGAGACGCGGATGCGAGCCAGTTTCGCGATGCGACGCACGGTCGCGGGGTCGAGCGCCATGACCAATCCCTCGGCTCTTGCTTGGTTGGAGGGGGCGCAGGATAACGCCCGCCATGGCACTTCACAACCTTGCCGGGCTCCTGGAGCAGCTTCCCAGGGATGCCGCGGTGTTGGGCATCGATTTGGGGCGACGTCGGATCGGGATCGCACTGTCGGATGCGCATCGGGGGATGGCGGGACCCTATGCTGTGCTGCGACGAAGCAAGTTTGCGGCAAACATGGCAGAGATTGCGACGATAGCACGCCGCGAAAAAGTCGCTGCGCTGGTCGTCGGCTTGCCGCTCGAGACGGACGGAACGGCGGGTCGAGCCGCGCAGGCGGCGCGCGATTGGGCCCATGCGCTTGCGGCGGCGACCGGCTTGCCGGTGGCGATGGCCGACGAGCGCTACAGCACCGCCGAGGTCCGTGAGAGGGCCGCGAAGCAGGGGGTCGTGTTACGCGAGGCCGATGCCCACGCAGCGGCGGAGTTCCTCTCGGCGGCCCTGATCAGGGCCGCCGATGGGTAACGCGGGTTCAGCCTGCTGGGAGATGGACCTAGCCTAGGACCGACTCATTACGGATTGAGTCCGTAATAAAGCGCCTGAGTGTGCGTCGCTTCGGCGAAGAACAGCCAACGCTCGCCCAACGTGCCGATCAGCGAGAGCAGCGCAGCCACAGGGGCGAGCACGCCGAGCGGTCCGCCGGCGATGCCAAGGAGAAGGAGCAACGCGGGGACTGCAAATCCGGCCCCAAGGACGGCGCGGCGCAGTCGTGCCGAGTTGGCGCGGGCGATCCGATAGCCCATCTCGTGCATCAGGTAGTTAGGCGTGGCGTGCGGAGGGTCCAGCATTCGGACTTGGCCGAGTTGGCCAAGGCCGGTCGCGGTGGCCAACGTCGTTGCCGACAGGCTGCGGTCGATGGAATGCCAGTACCGGTATTTCAGGCCAAGCGCGGCAATAGCCATTACCGCGGCGGCGACGCCGATCCGTGGCGAGAGCGTGAGGGCGGCGAGAAGCGAGAGGCCCGTGAAGATGGACAGGAGCAGGTACCCGGGCACGGTGAGGGGATGGTGCCATTGTCGGATCGGGCGCAGCGTGGAGTAGATCTTGCCCGTGCAGAAGACGGTGGTGGTGGCGATGAGGGCGGCGATGAAGCCGAGTATCGCGTTCGGCCGGCCGAAGATGATCCAGGACGCGGCGAAGGCGAGGAAGATCGGGTAGGCGACGACGGCAGCGACACCTTCGCGCGAAAGCCAGGAACTGCGCCACTGCGTCATAGCTCGCCAGGCCCGCTCCGGGTGCCCCAGATGAAAGACACTGGCGAGGAGGCCGGCGGTGACGAGGGCGAGGCCGAGGCCGTTCGATGCCAGGCCAAACCATGGCGTCGCGGGGGTCAGCCCGGCAGGGGCCAGCAGGCCCAAGAGGCCCAGCAGGCCATAGCCAGCGCCGGACGCCGTGGTGAAGAAGATGACGGAGAGGGCTGGTCTCATCGTGCGATCAGCCTTCCCGCCCACTCTGCGAGCCGGGCAGCGAGACCGGCCTGTGGCAGCGGCGTCGGTGCGCTCGTGGCGTTGCGTGGAGGCAGGTAGCGGTTGACGGGGCGGCAGCCTTGTTCGGGCATCAGCGCAAAGCCGCCGCGCGCGGCGACGAGGCGCGAGACCTCGCTGTCTGGATCGCCGAGATCGCCGAAGTGGCGGGCCGAGGCAGGGCAGGTCGCGACGCAAGCCGGAACACGGTCCCGCTCGGGTACACTCGTATCATAGATCCGGTCGACACAGAGGGTGCATTTCTTCATCACCCCGTGATCGTGGTCGTATTCGCGAGCGCCATAGGGGCAGGCCCAGGAGCAAAGCTTGCAGCCAATGCATTTATCGGCATCGACGAGTACAATGCCGTCCTCGGCGCGCTTCATGCTTGCTCCGGTTGGGCATACGGTGACGCAGGGGGCGTCCTCGCAGTGCAGGCAGGATTTCGGGAAGTGGACCGTGCGTCCCGTACCCCCTTCGCCGACCTCGAAGCTGTGGATGCGGTTGAACCAGACGCCCTGCGCCTCGGCACCATAGGGATCGAAATCGGTGAGAGGGGCGGATGGGCCGGAGGTGTTCCACTCCTTGCAGTTGACGGCACAGGCATGACACCCGACGCAGGTATCGAGGTCGATGACCAGCCCGAGTTTCTTTTCGGTGTGTCTTGGCAAGGAGGTCATGCGATCCTCGCATTGTAACGAAGCACCGTCGGCGGCGTATCGAGCCCCGGCATGGGTGGAAGCCGTTCGGCGCGGGCGACATCCTCCGCGGTCGCGCGTTCGAGGCGCACGCGCGCATCGAACCAGGCGGCCTGGCCTGTGACCGGGTCGGAGTTGGACGCACGGGAACGCCCGGCTTCAGGACGCAGTTCCGAGAGGATGTGATTGAGCAGGAAGCCCGTCGTCGCCTCGGTTGCTTCGGGATGGAGATTCCATGCTCCGGCCCGTTTGCCCACGGCATTCCACGTCCAGATGGTCGCGGCGTTGACCCCATCCATCAGGCGCGCGCGGGCAACGATGCGGCCGGTGCGGCTGGCGACGGCCACCCAGTCCTCGTCGGCAATGCCGAGGGATTGTGCGAGTGGTCGTGGAATGTAGATCCGGTTGCCGCCCATGATCTGGCGCAGCCACGCGTTCTGGCCGTGCCATGAATGGTACATTGGCATCGGTCGCTGGGTCACGGCGTGCAGCGGGTAGGCCGCCTCGGACTCGGGTGTTTCCTCGAGCGGCGGATACCAGAAGGGCAGCGGATCGCAGTAGGTGGCGACCCGTTCGCGCAGGTGCTCGGGCGGTTGCACCGCGCCGTGGCCTTGTGCCGCAAGACGCAGACGGGCGAGCGGTTCGCTGTAGATCTGCAGCGTTATCGGCGCCTCTGAGCCGATCAGGCCCATGGCCTTCGCATCGCGCAGATAGGCGGCGTTGCTGTGCTTGTAATAAAGCTGATCGGCCGGCAGTTCGTGCTGCCAGAAGCAGCCGTTTTCGATGTATCGGTCGATCTGACTGGGATTGGGGGCACCGACGCCGATCGCGCTGCCGTCGCCGCGGAAGCCCGCGAGCGGGCCGACACCCGGTCGGCGCTCATGCTTCCACATGTAGGTGCGATAGGAGTCGAAGAGGGGATCTCCACGTTCATCGACCATGCCCGGCAGCCCGAGGCGCGCCCCGAGGTCCAGCAGCACGTCCTGGAACGGACGCACGTCGCGATCGGGCTGGATGACGGGTTGGCGGATCGCGTCGGCTGGGCCGTGGGCGCTGCCGATCGGACGGTCGAGCAGGGAGATGCAATCATAACGTTCGAGATACGTTGTATCGGGCAGGACCAGGTCGGCGTAGGCGACCGTCTCGGACGCATAAGCATCGGCATAGATGATATGGGGGATGCGATATTCGCCGGTGGCAGGATCACGCGCCGTCAGGGCGGCGGTTGCCTCCTCGGGATTCATCGAGGAGTTCCAGGCCATGTTGGCCATGTAGAGGAACAGCGTATCGATGTCGTACGGGTCGCCGGCGGCGGCATTGCCGATGACATTGTGCATCAGGCCATGCAGGGCGAGCGGCGCCTCCCACGAGAAGCCGCGATCGATGCGCAGCGGCTCGCCGTTGGGGCCGACGAGAAGATCTTCGGGCTTTTGCGGGAACCCAAGAGCGGGGCCGGGCTGGGCGGTGCCGGGTCTGCTTTCGCGCCCGACGGGAGCCGGGCCGGGAGGGATCGGGCGGGGAAAGGGGGATTTGTAGCGCCACGACCCCGGAACATCGACAGCACCGATCAGCATCTGCAGGACGTGAAGGGCTCGACAGGTCTGAAACCCGTTCGAATGGGCGGAGATGCCGCGCATCGCATGCACGGCGACCGGGCGGCCGCGCATGGTCTCGTGGCGCACGCCCCAGGAATCGGTCCAGGCCACAGGCAACTCGATCGCGCCCTCGAAGGCGACTTCGGCGATCTCGGCGGCAATGCGGCGGATCGTCGCGGCCGGCACGCCGCAGCGCGGTGCCACCGCTTCCGGTGCGTAACCGCCATCGAGAATGCGCTCGGCAAGCAGGGTGAACACGGTTGCGACCTGCCGTCCGTCGGCGAGACGAAAGCGCCCGGCAATGGCGGCCTGCCCGGTTTCGGTGACGGCTTCTGTGCCGTTCCACAGCAACGGGCGGCCGGATTCGTCGCGGGCGAGGAGACCGTTCTCGGCACGCTCGGGGGCCTCGATCACCAGGTACGCAGCGTTGGTGTAACGCGCGAGAAACTCGAGATCGACGCGATCGGCTGCGAGCAGGCAATGCGCGAGCGACATGACCAGGAGTCCGTCCGTACCTGGGCGGATGCCGATCCATTCGTCGGCGATCGCGGAATAGCCGGTGCGAACGGGATTGACCGAGATGAAGCGTGCGCCGCGGCCCTTGATGGCGCCAAGCCCCATCTTGATGGGGTTCGAATCATGATCCTCGGCGACTCCGAACATGAGAAACAGCTTCGTGTGTTCCCAGTCCGGCTCACCGAATTCCCAGAAGCTGCCGCCGAGCGTGTAGAGCCCGGCGGCGGCCATGTTGACGGAACAGAAACCGCCATGGGCGGCGAAGTTCGGCGTTCCGAAAGCTTGTGCCCACCAGCCGGTGAGCGACTGGCTCTGGTCACGCCCGGTGAAGAAGGCGAGCCGCTTCGGGTCCGTCTCGCGCACCTGGCGCAACCAGGAGGTGGCGAGCTCAAGCGCTTCGTCCCAGCTTGCCTCGCGGAACTCGTTCTTGCCGCGCTCGCCGGTGCGGATCAGCGGCCGGCGCAGCCGTGCCGGCGAGGTCGCCTGCATGATCCCCGCCGAGCCCTTGGCGCAGAGCACGCCTCGGTTGACCGGGTGGTCCGGGTTACCTTCGATATAGCGCAGCTTGCCGCCCTGCACGTGGACGCGGATGCCGCAGCGGCAGGCGCACATATAGCAGGTGGAGCAGACGACTCCGTCCTGCACCGGACTGGCTGTCATGACCGCTGGATCAGCTCGATCTTGTAGCCGTCCGGATCTTCGACAAAGGCAATGATCGTCGAGCCGAACTTCACCGGACCGGGCTCGCGTGTGATCTTGGCTCCGGCCGCGCGCAGTTTCTCGCAGGTACCGGCCACGTCCGGCACGCCGATCGCCAGGTGTCCGAAGGCCGTTCCGATATCGTATTTGTCGACGCCGTAATTGTAGGTGAGTTCGAGCACGGTGTTCGTCGCCTCGTCGCCATAGCCGAGGAAGGACAGCGTGTACTTGCCGTCGGGCACGTCGCGCCGGCGCAGTTCCTTCATGCCAAACAGCTCGGTGTAGAATTTCACGCTGCGGTCGAGGTTACCCACGCGCAGCATGGTGTGCAGATAGCGGTAGCTCATGGTGATTCCTCCATCGTCGTTGCCAACAAGAAAATCCCGGTCTCACGCGCTGCCACGGCCGTCGCCTGTGCGTCAGCGAGCAGGGTTCCGCCCGCCTCGAAGGCGATACCGCGCAGGCCTGCCCGCGATGCGGCGCGCACCGTATCCGGGCCGATCGCGGGCAGATCCGCCCGGCGATCTTGCCCCGGCTTGGCGAACTTCACCAACACCCCACCGGGTCCCGGGCGCGCGAGCGCGCCGGCGCGCGCGAGCATCGCGTCGGTACCTTCGATCGCTTCTACCGCCAGGACGATGCCCTGCTGAACCACACAGGCCTGTCCGACATCCGCGGCACCGAGCGCCCTGATCACCGCGAGGCCTCGGGCGATGTCGGCCTGCGCCGTGGCATCCGGGCCCGTCGGGGTGAGCAACCCCTTGGGCACGACGGCTTCCGTGATCACTTCGTGCGCGCCGAGGACGCGGAAACCTTCCTCGCCCAGGACGCGCAACACGGCAGCGAGCAGGCCGTCATCGCCGCCGAATGCCGCACGGCCGATGCGCGCAAGCAGGCGGACGCCTTCGGCATCGGGACGAAGATCGAGCATCGAGGGTCGTCTGACGGGGCCGACGACGACGAGGTCCTGGCAACCGGCCTCGCGCAGCAGCGCCACGATCCGCCCGGCCGCTCCCATGCGCACGATCCTGTGTGGGTAGGCGCCGATAACCGACGGGTCGGCGAAGCCTTCCAGCGCCACGATGAAGACGGGTCGGCCGGTAGCGGCCGCGGCGCGCGCCACCTGGCCCGGAAACGGGCCGCCGCCGGCGATGATGCCGAGAGGGCTGCGTTCCTGCGTCGTGGCTCAGTCCTCGGCTTCGTCGGCGCCGATCGCTGCGCGGATCAGTCCTCGATGGGAGGGCGAGGCGGCGAAGGCCAGCATCTCGTTGACCAGTGGATCGAGATTGGGAACGCTTTGCAGCGCGGCGAGGCGGTCAGCGAAAGCGCCGGTCCCGCCGAAGAGGTCGCGGAACGCGCGGCGCAGCGCGGCGATGGAGTCGCGCGAGGCGCCGCGCCGTCGTAAGCCCACCACATTGAGGCCGGAGAGGCGGGCGCGGTTGCCGATCACCATGCCGAACGGGATCACGTCGGCCTCAACGCCGGAAACGCCGCCGACCATGGCTCCCCGGCCGATGCGCACGAATTGATGCAGCGCGGCCGCGCCGCCGATCACCGCGCCGTCACCGATCTCCACATGCCCGCCCATGACGACGTTGTTGGCCACCACGACGCCGTCGCCCAGAGTGCAATCGTGCGCGACATGGACCACAGCCATCAGCAGACAGTTCGCGCCGACACGTGTGATACCGCTGCCGGTGACGGTCCCCCGATGGATGGTAACGTGCTCGCGGATGACGGTTCGCGCGCCGATCTCGGTTCGGGTCGGTTCGCCTCGGTATTTCAGGTCCTGTGGGGCCATGCCGATGGTGGCGAAGGGATAGACCGTGGTTTCTTCGCCTACACGGGTGCGCCCCTCGATGACGGCGTGCGAGATAAGGCGCACGCGGTCGCCGAGCACGACGTCAGGCCCAACGGTGCACCAGGGACCGACGACCACTCCCTGTCCAAGTCTCGCACCTGGGTCGACCGCGGCGCGAGGATCGATCACCGTCTCGGATTGCGCAGCGGCACTCATAGCGGTTCCGCGCGCTCCATGATCATGGCGGTGTAGGTGGCCTCCGCCACGACGGAACCGTCGACGCGGGCGATGGCGTTGAATTTCCAGACCTGGCCCCGGTTGCGCTCCTTGGTGCAGTGGATGCGCAGCGTGTCGCCGGGCGTGACAGGGCGGCGGAACTTCGCGCCCTCGACGGACATGAAATAAACGACCCGTCCCGCCGCGTCCGGCCCGAGCGTGTGGACGACGAGCACCGCCGCGGTCTGCGCCATGCTCTCGATGATGAGAACGCCCGGCATCACCGGATGGTTGGGGAAGTGGCCCTGGAAAAACGGCTCGTTGACGGAAACGTTCTTGATGCCGATCGCTGATTGTCCGGGGACGAGGGCATCGACGCGGTCGATCAGCAGGAACGGGTAGCGATGCGGAATTGCGCGCAGGATACCGGCGATATCGATGGTCACGCCGGCTTCAGCAGCCCTGGATTCCGGTGTGCCGGTTGCGGCTGGGCCAGTCGCCGTCTCGGTTTCGTTCGCCTGCTGCATCGTTCTCAGCTCGTTCCTTCCTTCGGCCGACGCTCTGCCAGGCGGCGTAGGACCGCCACCTGGCGGAAGAAGCTGCGTGCGGGCATCGCCGGCGAGCCGACGACGTCCTGCCCTTCCGCTACATCCGCCATGACGCCGGCCTGCGCACCGATGCGCGCGCGCGCGCCGATGCGCAGATGGCCGGTCAGACCGGCTTGGGCGGCGACAACTGCAAAATCGCCAAGCTCGGTGGAGCCGGAAATTCCAGCCTGGGCAACGACGACGCAGCAGCGCCCGAGGCGGACGTTGTGGCCGATCTGTACCAGGTTGTCGAGGCGCGAGCCCGGTCCGATGACCGTATCCTGAGCTGAGCCGCGGTCGATGGTGGTGTTGGCGCCGATATCGGCGTCGTCACCGATGAGAACGCGGCCGAGCTGGGGAACCGGGACGAAACGCGGCTGTCCGTCCGGGCCGCTTCGCTCCGTCGCGAACCCGAATCCGTCCTGGCCGATGCGGGCGCCGGGGTGGATCACCACGCGCGCGCCGACGATGGCATGCGTAATGGTGACGCCGGCGCCGATACGGCAGTCGGCACCGAGCACGACACCAGGGCCGATCACCGCGTGCGGACCGAGGCGGCAGCGCGGACCGATCCGTGCCCCCGCATCGACGCACGCGCAGGGACCGATCTCGGCGCTTGGGTCGATGATCGCATCGGGCGCCACCCAGGCACGCGGATGGATGCCCGGCTGCACGGGTGGCAGCGGATGGAACAGGGCGGCAACGCGTGCCCAGCCGAGATAGGGATCGTTCGTGACGAGCGTGAAGCAGCCTTCGGGCGCACGGTCGGCGAGGTCGGGGTGCACGATGACCGCGCCTGCCCGTGTCGTTGCGAGCGCGTCCACATAACGGCGGTTGTCGAGGAAGGAGACCTCGTCCGGTCCGGCGCTTTGCAGCGGCGCGACGCCCGCGAAGAAGCGCTCGCCGCCACCCGCCACCGTCGCGCCAGCAGCCGCGGCGATGGTGGCGAGCGGGTGCGGGCCGCTGCGTGCGAAGAAGCGGGGATCGCCGATGCCGCCCGAATCCGCGCCCGGCTGCGCGGGCGTCATGTTACTTCTTCTTGGCGGCCGGTGCTGCCGGCGGCGTCGTGACCAGTGCTCCCGGCAGGACCGGGGCCGGTTTCCCCGCGTAGGTCATCGGATCCACGTTCTCCGGCGGGATATTCACGGCGGGCATGATCTTGTTCATCTCGCTCTGCACCTCCTGGCTGATGTCGAAGGCGCGGGCGCTGATCGCGACCTGCGTGCGCAGCAGCACGATGTTCATGCCATGGCTCTGTGCCACCTGTTGCACCACCGCCTTGAGGACCGCCTGGATCTGGCTGAAGGCGATCTGCGCCGCCTCCTGGATATGCAGTTGGCGTTGACGGAATGCTTTCTGGTCGGCGAGCACCTTGCCGTCGAGTTCGGCGCGGCGCTTCTGGATCTCGGCGGCCGACAGCTTGGCCGCGTCACGGGCGAGCGCCTCCTGCATGCTGCGCCAGGTCGCCTGCGCCTTCTGGGCGTCGGCGGCGAGGGCGCGCAGACGGCCGTTGATGACATCATCGACTTGCTTCGCCGCCTTGAGCCCGTTCATCACGTCGGGCACGCCGACGGTGCCGAACACGGCTGTCGGCGGCAGTGAGCCCGGCGGCAGCGGCTTCAATGCCGGCAGCGGCGGCTCGGGAATCGGCGGCAGCGGCGCCGGACCGACCGGTTGCGGCGCTGCGGCAGCGACCGGCGCCGTAGCCGGTCGGACCACCGGATGCGGATGGCCGGGGATGAAGAAATCCTTGTTCTGCGCCATCGCCGTGGCCGGCAGGGCAGAGGCGATGGCGAACGACGCCGCGAGAACAGTGGAGCGGATGCGCATGGGGTCTAGAACCTTGTGCCGAAGCCGAAACGGAAGAACTGGGTCTGGTCGTACGGTTCCTTGACCACCGGCTCAGCGAAATCGAGATTGATCAGGCCGAACGGGGTGTTCCAGGAGATGCCGAAGCCGGCGCCGACGCGCGGTGTTGCATAGTTGGTGTGTGCGACCGGGACGCCATTGACGAGCAGCCGGTCCACCCCGCTGAGCGAGCCGATATCCACGAACACGCGGCCGCGCAGGCCTAGATCACGCGAGACCGGCAAGGGAAAGCGGAACTCGGTCGACTGAGTCCAGATGAAGCGGCCGCCGAGGCTGTCGTTATAGCCGGTGAGCGCATGTGGGCCGACGCCGCCGGTCTGGAAGCCGCGCAGGTTGGCGCCGCCGAGGAAGAAGTTATCGATGATCCGGCTGCGGCCGCCGAGATTGAACAGGTAGCCTGTGCCGGCCGAGATGGCGAGGCCGTAGTCACGGTCGCCGAAGATGCTTTCGAGCGGAATGTAGTAGCTGCCGTCGATTTTGGCGCGCACATAATCCACGGAACCGCCAAGTCCGGCGAAGTCGGTGCTCAGGCGCGCCACGTAACCCTTGCGCGGATCGAGCGTGCTGTCGCGGTAGTCGATGGTCAGGACCTGGCCTAGCTGGGAGATCGTCGAGCCGCCGGCCTCGCTCTGAACGTAGAGGCTCGCGCTGCTCTGCACATTGTAGACGTCGCGGTAGGCGAGTGTGTAGTTCCACGACTGGCGCAGGTGGTCGGAGAAATTATACCCGGCGGTGAGCGAGAAGCCGGTGCGCCGTTCGTCGTACTCGGCGATGCTCTGCAGGTTCTGCATGACGTTGAAGACATCGATGCCGGCGAGAATATTCCGGCCGAGGAAATAGGGATTGGTGACCGAGACGTCGGTCGAGATCTCTTTCTGCGCGATGATGGCGTTGATCGACGCGTTGATCCCGGTGCCGATGAAGTTAGCCTCGCTCAGACCGATATCGGCGAGAGCGCCGATGTCCGTCGAATAGCCGCCGCCGACGGTCAGCTGCCCTGTCGCACGCTCGGCGACGTTGACATTGAGGTCGACCTTGTCCGGCTCGTTGGTCGGCTGGGGCGTGATGGTCACATTGTTGAAGAAGTTGAGGTCGTGCAGGCGCTGCTGCGTCAGCCGCAGCAGGGCCGCGTTCATCGGATCACCCTCGGCGACGCGGAACTCGCGCCGGATCACCTCGTCCTGCGTACGCTGGTTGCCGGTGATGTTGATGCGTCCGATGTAAACGTGAGGACCCTCACCGACGTCGAACACCAGCGCGATCGTGTGTTTGGCATCGTCGCGCTTAACCTGGGGCTTCACGTTGACGAAGGAATAGCCGCGGTTCTGCAGCGTGGCTGTCAGCGCCTGGCTGGCCTTTTCCACGGTGTCCCCGTCGTACCACGCGCCCGGTGCAATGCCGATCTCGGATTGCAGGCTCTTGGCGTCGGTATGCGGCAGCGTGGTGTCGACCTTCACGCTGCTGACCCTGTAGCGCGGGCCTTCGTGGATGGTGAAGGTGACGAAAAACGACTTGCGGTCCGGTGAGAGTTCCGCAGTCGGCGGGAGGATGTCGACCTGCGCGTAGCCATTATGCAGGTAAAAGCGCCGCAGTGCCTCGCGGTCGGCGGCCAGCCGCTGCGGGTTCACGATGTCGGCGTTGGTGAAGACGTTCCACCAGACTTCCTGGCGCGAGCCGATGATGTTGCGCAGCCGGCTTTCGGAGAAGGCGTGGTTGCCCACGAAGGCGATGCGGCCGATATACGCGGCGGCGCCGTCATGCACCTCGAACACGACATCGACGCGGTTCTGCCCGCGCTTGATGATCTTCGGGTCTACCGTCGTCGCGTAGTAGCCGCGCCTGGCATAGAGATCGAGGATGCGCTGCCGGTCTTTCGCGGCGGCGGCCTGCGTGAACACGCCGCGCGGCTGTTCCTCGAGCTCCGGCAGCAGCACCTTGGAGGTGAGCTGGTGGTTACCCTCGATGACGACGCGGTTGATGATCGGGTTTTCCTGCACCCGCACCACCAGTGTGTTGCCCTCCCGTGTCAGCCGCACATCGGAGAACAGACCCGTCGCGTATAATGTCTTCAAGCTGCGGTCCATCGCAGCGGGATCGAACGGGTCACCGACCCGCAGCAGCATGTAGTTCTCGATGGTCGAGGCCTCGATACGCTGGTTGCCCTCGACCTTGATTGCGGCGACCGTGCCGGTCCCCGGCGGCAGCGGTGGGGGTACGAAGGCGGGCCCCGGCGATGGCGGGGGCGCAAGCGCCACGACCGGCACGGCCGATGCAGCGGCTCCCGAGGCGGGTGCCTGGGCCGGCGCGGGTGAGGCGTTGGCCGGGGTTGGGACGCTGGCCGAGGGGACAGCCCGAACAGGCTGCGCCGGTCCCGAGATCGGTGGTGCCGCGGTGTCCCCGGCGGGCGGCGCGGCCACACCGGCCGTCTGCGCCCTTGCCAGGGGCGCCGCCATGACCAGGCCGGTGGCCGTCACGGTCAGCGCCATACCCCGAAGCCACGTGGCCACTCGGCTCATCAAAACAGCACGACCCCCATCACCGGCGTGCCCCCGGCCGGGACCCGCAACGCGGCCGGACCATACAAGCCACGGCGTCTATCGCAAGACACCAAGGCAAGCGGGGGAGCACGATTTGCCCGTCCACAGCCCATGGAAGCAGAAAATGGCGATGGCAGGGCAGGCGATGTGGCGCCGCCTCGCGGCCTGGACGACGGGCGGTCCCAAGACCCCGGCGGCGCGAGACACCCTGGCGGAGCGACGCGTGGCTGGGGTGATGCAACCGGGGCGCGGGATGGGGACGGCGATCGGCCGGCGACTTCATGCGGACGGTTGCGCTGTCGTTCTGGCCGACCTTGACGCTGCCGCCAACGCTGGAGCGGCCGGACACGAGGTTTCCGACCCTCAATTGGCCCGTGCCCCATTCGCGGCGGTGGCGGTGCGGGGACGTGCTGGTCGGCGATGCCGGCGCCGCGATCCCGGCGCCGTTCCAGGACGTCCCGGCGGAAGCCTTTACGCGGGGTGATCGCGGTCAATGTGAGCGCCGCGCTATCCCGGCTCGTGGCGCCGGGGGCTGCCGATGGGACCGGGGTGGTCTTGCCGGTCGAGGGGGGCGGCCTGGCCACGGGAGTGCTGGACGGTACCCGCCCGCCCGCGGCGTCAGCCCAGCAAGTGGCGGAACCAAGTGACGATCTTGAGCGCCCGCACATCGTTCCACGTCGCAAAGACGAACAAAGCCCCGATCAGCGCCAGGCCGGTTTTCAGGCCCCATTCCTGTGCCTGCTGGGTGAGCGGGCGGCCGCGAACGGCCTCGAAGGCAAAGAACAGGAGGTGCCCGCCGTCGAGCACGGGGATCGGGAAAAGGTTGATCAGCCCGAGGTTGACCGAGAGCAAGCCGATCAGCGACACGAAATTGGCAAAACCGAGCTGGGCTGCCTGCCCCGAGATCGCGGCGATCCGCAGAGGTCCACCAAGATCTTTGGCTCCCTGGCCCGAAACCATGCTACCCACGGCGTGCAGGGTTGCCGCGGCGATGCTCCAGCTGGCGATGGCGCTGGCGCGCACGGCGCTGACCGGCCCGAGCCGCTGCGCCTTGAAGACACTGGTGCCGATCCCGAGGTAGCCGACCTTGCCGGCGCCGTCGTTCCGGGCCGCGGGTGTGGCCTCGAGCGTGAGCTGCTTGCCGGCGCGCTCGACGGTGAAGGCCATCGGCTTGCCGGGATGGCCGGCGATCACGCGCTGCAGGGCACCGAAGTCGGCGATCCGGGCTCCGGCGATGGCGACGATCCGATCGCCCTTGGCAAAGCCTGCGGCGGCGGCCGGCGAGCCGGCGGCGACCGTCGAGACGACAGGCTGCGGGATCTCGCGGCCCGCGGTCATGAACAGCGTCGTGAAGACGACCATGGCAAGCAGGAAGTTGGCGATCGGGCCCGCGGCGACGACGGCGGCGCGCCGGGCGATGCTCTTCTCGTGGAAGGTGCGCCCGGCCATCCAGGCGGCGCGGACCTCCGGATCCGGCTCGTTGGGGTCGTGGCCGTGCAGTTTGACGTAGCCGCCCAACGGGATGCAGCCGATCTTCCAGATCGTGCCCGCGGAATCCTTCCACGATACGATCGCCGGGCCGAAGCCGACCGAGAAGGTCTCGACGAAAACCCCGACGGACCGGGCCACGAAATAATGTCCGTACTCGTGCACGAAAACGAGGATGCTGAGCAGGACGACGAAGGGGATCAGGCTGCCGAGTGGGGCCGGCAGGCTGGCCAGGATATGTTCGATCAAGCGGCTCTCCGACGGCAGACGGGCAGGGCGGCCTCGCGCGCCATGGCGTCGAGCGCGAGGACCTGAGCGAGGTCGTCGGCCCTGTGCGGGCCGATGGCCTCCAGCACTTCGCCGACGACGGCGGCGATGTCGAGGAAACCGATCCGCCGCTCGAGGAAGGCGGCGACCGCAACCTCGTTGGCGGCGTTCAGGATGGCGGGCGCGCCGCCGCCGGCTTCCAGCGCCTCGCGCGCCAGGCGCAGCGCGGGGAACCGCTCGAGGTCGGGGGCGGCGAACTCCAGCGTGCCGGCGCGGGCCAGGTCGAGCCGCGCGGCCGGGGTGGTGATGCGCCCGGGCCAGGCCAGGGCATGGGCGATCGGCACCGTCATGTCGGGCGATCCGAGCTGGGCGATCACACTGCCGTCGCGCCAGCATACCAGGCCGTGGACGATGGATTGGGGGTGCACCAGAACATCGATCGCCGCAGAAGTGAGACCGAACAGGCGCGCCGCTTCGATCACCTCCAGGCCCTTGTTCATCATCGTCGCGGAATCGATGGAGATCTTGGCGCCCATGGACCAGACGGGGTGGCGCAGCGCCATCTCCGGCGTGGCGCGGGCCATCGCCTCGAAGGGGACCGTCCGGAACGGCCCGCCCGAGGCGGTGAGCACGATTTTTTCCAGCGCCTCGCGCGGTCCGGCGGCGAGCGCCTGGAAGATCGCGTTGTGCTCCGAATCGACCGGCAGCAGCGTCGCACCGGCGGCACGCACGGCGGCGAGCATCACCTCGCCGGCGCAGACCAGCGCCTCCTTGTTGGCCAGCGCGATGGCACCGCTGCGGCGGATGGCCGCAAGCGTCGGGCGCAGGCCGGCCGCGCCGGTGATCGCGGCCATGGTCCAGTCCGCCGGCAGGGCCGCGGCCTCGCACACCGCCTCCGGGCCGGCATCCGCGTGGATCCCCGTCCCGGCCAGAGCGGCGGCGAGGGTCGTGTAATGTGCCGGGTTGCCGATGACGGCACGCTCCGCCCCGAAGGCGATCGCCTGTTGTGCGAGGAGCCCGGCGTTGTTGCCCGCGGTGAGAGCGCGCACGCGGTAGGCGTCCCTGTTGCCGGCGAGGAGAGCCAGGGTCTGGGTACCGACGCTGCCGGTCGAGCCGAGGACGGAAACGGTCTTCATCGCGTGGGGCTGCTCATCTGGGGCACGCCGATCGCGGCGCGGGAGATGCCTTTACCTTCTGTTAACGCCAGAGCACTACTCCGTTTCCCGTGGTCACCGCCATCAGCCCCATGGCCGTGGCTGCAGCCAGCAAGGCGTCCAGCCGGTCGAACACACCGCCATGCCCGGGGATGAGCGCGCCGGAATCCTTGACCCCGCAATGACGCTTCAGCGCGCTTTCCGCGAGGTCGCCAAGTTGTGCGACCAGGCCAAGGACCGACGCAAGGATGAACGCGTTCAGATTTGTCGGCGCGGCCAGGGCGGCGGCGGCGGCCCAACCTGCCAGGCCCGCGCCGAGGAGCCCGCCGACGGCACCCGCCCAGGTCTTCCCGGGGGAGATTGCGGGGGCGAGACGAGGGCCGCCCACGAGCCGGCCCGCGAGATAGGCGCCGATGTCGGACGCCCAGACAACAAGAAGCAAATACAGAGTGTTGGCAAACCCTGCTGAACCAAGCCGCAACCAGATCAGGGCGATGGCGGGCGGGCCGATGACGAGCAGGCCGAGGGCCGGCGCGAGGCGGCGGAACCAGAAGAAATGCAGCAGCACGACGCCGAGCAGGCCGCTGGCCAGCGCTGGCGGTGCGGCGCCGCGCAGCAGCAGCGCAAGCACGAGACCGATACCGAGGATGGTCGTCGCGGCGGCGTGGACCGGCGTGCGCAACATGCGCGCCCACTCCCAGGCCAGTCCCGCGGCACCCAGGCCCACGAATGCGATCCAGGCCGCGCCGCCATACCAGAGGCACGCGATCGCGGCGGGCGCGAGCACGGCGGCCGAAGCGGTGCGGCGCGCAAGGTCGCGCCAGCGCCCCGCATCCTGGGCCGGCCGGTTGGGCAAGACGGGTGCGATCAGCCGGGACGCGCGCCGAAGCGGCGTTCGCGGCGGGCAAACTCGGCCAGCGCTCCGGCGAAATGGTGTTCACCGAAATCGGGCCACATGACATCCAGGAACAGCAACTCGGCGTAGGCTGACTGCCAGAGCAGGAAGTTGGACAGGCGCTGCTCGCCGGAGGTGCGGATCACCAGATCAGGATCCGGCATGCCCTCGGTCGACAGCAGCGACGTGAAGCTCGCCTCGTTCAGGTCGGCGGGGTTGAGCCGGCCGGCGGCCGCGGCCTCGGCCACCGCGCGGGCTGCACTGACGATTTCGTCGCGGGCACCATAGGAGAGAGCGACGACGAGGGTGAGGCGGCGGTTGGCCTGGGTCAGTTCCTCCCCGGCGGCCAGGTCGGCGCGGATCTCCGGCGAGAAGCGGTTGCGGTCGCCGATGAAGCGCAGCCGCACGCCTTGTCGCGCCAGTTCCGCCATTTCGGCGCGGACGAAGTGACGCAACAGGCCCGTGAGGTCGAGCACCTCGTCCGGCGGGCGGCGCCAGTTCTCTGACGAGAAGGCATATAGGGTGAGCCAGCCGACCCCTTGCTGGATAGCGGCGCGAACGGTCCGGCGTACCGCCTCGACACCGGCGCGATGCCCGGCAAGGCGCGGCAGGCCGCGCGAACGGGCCCAGCGCCGGTTGCCGTCCATGATGATCGCGACGTGGCGCGGCGCCGGCGGGGCGTCCGCGGGCATGGCGGCGGCGGTCTGGGTCAGCGCGCTCATATCCGCCGGTCCTCGGAGGGGGAGCATACCGGCCAGGGGGGCGGCCTGCCTGTCATACCTGGACGATCTCGCGGTCTTTGTCAGCCAGCGCGTCGTCGATGCGTTTGATCATGGAGTCCGTGAGCTTTTGCACCTCGTCCGCCCAGTGCTTGCCCTCGTCCTCGGAGATCCCCTTTTTTTCCGCCTGCTTGATCCGGTCCATGCCGTCGCGGCGAACGCCCCGCACCGCCACTTTGGCGGCCTCCGCATATTTGTGCGCGGCCCGCGACAGCTCGGTGCGGCGCTCGCCGGTGAGCTGTGGGATCGGCACGCGTACCAGTTGCCCGTCCGATGCCGGGTTGAGCCCGAGCCCGGAGTCGCGGATCGCCTTCTCGACATGCGAGACCAGGCTTCGGTCCCAGACCTGAACGGTGAGCATCCGCGGCTCCGGAACGGCGACGGTGCCGACCTGGTTCAGCGGCGTCATGGTTCCGTAGGCCTCGACACGCACCGGCTCGAGCAGCGCCGGGGAGGCGCGGCCCGAACGCAGGCCGGCGAACTCATGGCGCAGGGTTTCGATGGCCTGGTCCATCCGGCGCGTGAGGTCTTGCTTCAGCGAGGTGAGGTCCAAGGTCGAGGCTCCGGAACGATATATAAGGGGTGGTAGCGTGGACGGGGTTACACGGGTTCGAGAATTGTTGTGAACCTTCCTTCACCTCGCATGACGCTGGCGAAGGCCCCGGGGGCGTTGATGTTGAAGACGACGATCGGCAGGTGGTTCTCGCGTGCCAGCGAGACCGCCGAGGCGTCCATCACCGAAAGGTCGCGCGACAGCACGTCGAGATAGGTGAGCTGTTCGTAACGTTCGGCCGTGCCGTCCTTGCGCGGGTCCGCGGAATAGACGCCGTCCACCTGGGTGCCCTTGAGCAGGGCGTCGCAGTTCATCTCCGCGGCGCGCAGGGCGGCGGCGGTGTCGGTGGTGAAGAACGGGTTGCC
>JAGWQN010000129.1 GCA_028869995.1 Rhodospirillales bacterium | reverse complement strand
GATGCCGATGGTGCAGACGGCACGGGAGTGGGGACCGGCGACGGTGATGACCGTCGGCTTCGGCGAAGGGATCACCGAACCGCCGATGCAGCTCGTGCGCGACGCCGCGGCGATCGTGAACGGCGGCACGCTGCGCCCGGCAACGCTGCTCGCGGTGCGACCGGGCACCGAGGTACCCGGCACGACGGTGATCAAGCCCGAAACCTCGGCGACGATGCGCGAGCTGATGCGCCTGGTCGTCGCCAGCGGCACCGGTGCCGCGGCCAACATTCCCGGCTACTTCGTCGGCGGCAAGACCGGCACGGCGGCCAAGATCGGCGCCAACGGCTACCACCAGCACCTCAACGTCAGCGCCTTCATCTGCGCGTTTCCGATGAACGCGCCGAAATATGTCGTCTACATCATGCTGGACGCCCCACACGGGGACAAATCGACCGGATTCTTCTCCACCGCCGGCGAGGTCGCGGCCCCGGCCGCGGGCAAGGTGATCGCGCGCATCGCGCCGATGCTCGGCCTGCTGCCCGTGACCGGCGATGCGGCGAAGGCGGTCGAGGCGGAGCTCGCCATGCCGCTGCAGCCCCCGCTGCCCGCCGGCGTGGCGCCGGACGTGATCCCGTTCCAGGCCGCGGCACCCAACGGCTCCACGGTGCCGCCGCCACCGGCGCAGGCGCAGACGCGGCGCGGCGCCATGACAGGAGGCGCGCGCCGCGCCGATACCGCGGGCGCCGTACACAGCGTTGCGCTTCGCTGACGTGTGCGCGCCCAACCTCGCGGCAGGCGCGTGCTGCGCGCTCGATCCCGCGCTGCGCGAGCTCGAGGTCACCGCCATCACCGCCGACAGCCGTGCCGCCGGCCCGGGCGTGATCTTCGCCGCCCTGCCGGGCCGGCGCATCGACGGGCGCCGCTTCATCGCCGATGCCGTGGCGCGTGGCGCGGCGGCGGTGCTGGCGCCGTCCGGCACCGAATGGCCAGCCGGCGTGGAGCGCCGGCCGCTGATCGAGGACACCGAGCCGCGCCGGCTGCTCGCGCGCATCGCGGCGACGCTGGCCGGCCCCGCGCCGCGCACCCTCGCCGCCGTCACCGGCACCAACGGCAAGACCAGCACGGTCGACTTCCTGCGCCAGATCTGGCGTGGTGCCGGCCTTGCCGCCGCCAGCATCGGCACGCTCGGCGTCATTGCCGAAAGCGAACAAGGCGGCGGCGGCCTCACCTCGCCGGACCCGGTGAGCCTCGCCAACACGCTGGCGCGGCTGGCGCGTGCGGGCATCGCCCATGCGGCGCTCGAGGCTTCCTCGCACGGGCTCGACCAGTTCCGTCTCGATGGCTGCTCCTTTGCCGCCGCCGCCTTCACCAACCTGACGCGCGACCACCTCGACTACCACGGCTCGATGGCCGCCTATCGCGCCGCCAAGCTGCGCCTGTTCGAAACGCTGCTGCGCGACAGCGGCACCATGGTCACGAGCAGCGCGCTCGACGCCGAGACCGAGGCGGCGCTCGCCGCCATCGCCGGGCGACGCCACCTGCCGCGGCTGGTGGTCGGCGAGGCCGCGGGGGCGGACTGGCGCCTGCTCGCGGCACGGCCGCTGCCCGAGGGCCAGGAACTCGCGATCGCCGCCGACGGGACGACGCATCGCCTGCTGCTGCCGGTGGCCGGGCGCTTCCAGGCCGACAACGCGCTGGTGGCGGCTGCGCTGGCCTCGGTGCTGGGCACCGATCCGTGGCCGCATGTCGCGCATCTCGTGCCGGTGCGCGGGCGCATGGAGCGCGCGGCGGTGCTGGCCAATGGCGCTGCGGCCTATGTCGACTATGCCCACACCCCCGACGCGCTGGAGCGGCTGATCGCGGCGCTGCGCCCGCACACGCCGGGGCGCCTCGTCCTCGTGTTCGGCGCCGGTGGCGACCGCGATCCGGGCAAGCGGCCGCTGATGGGCCGGGCAGCCTGCGCCGCCGATGTCGTCATCGTGACCGACGACAACCCGCGGAGCGAGGATCCGGGCGTGATCCGCGCCGCCATTCTGGCCGCCTGCCCCGGCGCGATCGAGATCGGCGATCGCGCCCACGCCATCGCCGAGGGGCTGGCGATGCTGCGCGCGGGCGATGTGCTGGCGGTGGCCGGCAAGGGACACGAACAGGGACAGGTCGTGGGCGCGACGGTGTTGCCGTTCGACGACGCCTCGGTGATCCGCGCCTTGGCGGGTGGCACGGCATGACGCTGTGGAACGCGCGCGACCTGCGGCAGGCGACCGGCGGCACGGGCGGAAGCGATGCGACCGGGGTGTCGATCGACACGCGCACGCTGACGCCGGGCGACCTGTTCGTGGCCCTGGTGGGCGAGAACGGCGACGGACATCGTTTCGTCGGCGACGCATTGGCCCGGGGTGCCGCGTGCGCCATGGTGCATGCCGACATCCCCGGCCTCGCGGGCGATGCGCGGCTGTTGCGGGTGGCCGATACGCTGGCGGGGCTCGCCGGTCTCGGGCGGTTCGCGAGGGCGCGTTGCGGCGCCCGGGTGGCGGCGATCACCGGCAGCGTCGGCAAGACCACGGCCAAGGCGATGCTGGCGCGGATCCTCGCATCACGGGGGCCGACGCACGCGGCGGTCGCCTCCTACAACAACCACTGGGGCCTGCCCCTGACGCTGGCACGCATGCCGCCCGACATCGCCTACGCGGTGGTCGAGATCGGCATGAACCACCCCCGCGAGATCGCGCCGCTGGCGCGCCTGGCGCGGCCGCACGTGGCGCTGATCACCGCGATCGCGCCGGTGCATATCGGCCATCTCGGCAGCCTCGAGGCCATCGCCATCGAGAAGGGCAGCCTCTTCGAGGGGCTGGAGCCGGACGGCATCGCGATCCTCCCCGTCGAGGCGGCCCACGTGGAGCGGCTGCGCCGGGCGGCCGGAGCGCACCGGGTGCTCGGGTTCGGCACGGGCGAGGACGCGGATGCGAGGCTGCTCGCGGCCGCCAGCACGCAGGACGCGGTGCGCCTGCGCGCGCGGGTTCTTGGCACCGAGGTCGAAACCCGCCTAGCCGCCCCCGGCACCCACATGGCGATGAACGCCACCGCGGCGATGCTGGCCGCCGGCGCGCTCGGCGTGCCGCCGGGCGAGGCCGCGGCAGCCCTGGGTGGCTTCGCGCCGGTGCGCGGCCGCGGGGAGCGCAGGGTGCTGCGGCTCGCGGGCGGCGAGGCGCTGCTGCTGGACGAAAGCTACAACGCCTCGGCCATCTCGGTGCGCGCGGCGCTCGCGGTGCTGGCGCTGCAACCGGCACGGCGGCGGATCGCCGTGCTCGGCGACATGCTGGAACTGGGCGAAGCGGGCCCGGCGGAGCATCTCTCGCTGGTGGCGGAGGTCGGGCGTTGCGCCGACCGGCTGTTCGCCTGCGGGCCGCTGATGCGCCAGCTCTTCGACGCGGTGCCGCAGGGGCTGCGGGGCGCCTGGGCGGCGGACTCATCGGCGCTCGCCCCCCTCGTCGCGGCCGATCTGAGGGCCGGGGATGCCGTGCTCGTGAAGGGCAGCCTGGGGTCGCGGATGGCGCGAATCGTCGCCGCTCTGGAAGAGGCGGCCGCCTGATGCTGTTCGATCTCACCCGCCACGTCGGCACCCATTTCTTCCTCTTCAACCTGATCCGTTATCTGACGTTCAGGTCCGGGGCCGCGTGCATGACCTCGCTGCTGGCGAGCCTGGTGTTCGGCGGACCGCTGATCCGCTGGCTGCGCTCGGTGCAGCGCGCGGGCCAGCCGATCCGCCCCGACGGGCCGGAACGCCATCTGCTCGAGAAGAAAGGCACGCCGACCATGGGCGGCGTGCTGATCCTGACCACCCTCACCGCCTCGACGCTGCTGTGGGCGGACCTTCGCAACACCTATGTCTGGACGGTGCTGCTGCTGACGCTCGGCTACGGCGTGCTCGGCATGATCGACGACGCGATCAAGCTCACCCGCGCCTCGTTCCGCGGCCTTTCCGGGCGCGGCAAGCTGATCGTGCAGGCGGCGCTCGGCCTGGCTGCGGCCAGCGTGTTCATGGTCACCACCGGGGCGCCGCTCGGCTCCTCGGTCGCGGTGCCGGTGTTCAAGTCGGTGCTGATCCCGCTCGGATACGGCTTCCCGGTGTTCGGCATGCTGGTGATGGTGGGCTCCTCCAACGCGGTGAACCTCACCGACGGGCTCGACGGGCTCGCCATCGTGCCGACGATCATCGCCGCCGGGGTGTTCGCCCTGATCTCCTACCTGGTGGGCAACCACGTCTTCGCGGAATACCTGCAGCTGCATCCCGTGCCGGGCGCGGGCGAGCTGTGCGTGTTCCTCTCGGCGCTGATCGGCGCGGGACTGGGCTTTCTTTGGTTCAATGCGCCGCCGGCCGCGGTGTTCATGGGTGACACCGGCAGCCTCGCGCTCGGCGGCGCGCTCGGGGCCGTCGCCGTCGCGGTCAAGCACGAGATCGTGCTCGCGATCGTGGGCGGGCTGTTCGTGCTCGAGACCGTGTCGGTGATCGTGCAGGTGTTCTGGTTCAAGCGCACCGGCAAGCGCGTCTTCCTCATGGCGCCGCTGCATCACCATTTCGAAAAGAAGGGGTGGAGCGAGCCGACCATCGTCATCCGCTTCTGGATCATCGCTGTGATCCTGGCGCTGGTCGGGCTCGGGACACTCAAGATCCGATGATGTTTCGCAACGACATCCTCGCCGGACGGCGTTATGCGGTGGTCGGGCTGGGCAAGGCCGGGCTGCCCGCCGCCGTCGCGCTTGCCGCCATGGGCGCCGAGGTCACGGCATGGGACGACCGCGAGCCGGCCCGGGCGGCGGCGGCGGCGGCGGGGCTTGCGGTCGGCGAGCCCTCGATGGCCGGGCTCGATGCGCTGGTGCTCTCGCCGGGGATCGCGCATCGTCCGCCCAAGGCGCACCCGTTGGCCGCGGCGGCCCTCGCCGCGGGCGTGCCGATCCTGACCGACGCCGAGCTGCTCTACGTCGCGGTGCGCGCGATGGGCTCGCGCGCGCGCTTTGCCGGCATCACCGGCACCAACGGTAAATCCACCACCACGGCGCTGCTCGCCCACATGGTCGCGACCGCCGGGCTGCCGGTGGCGGCGGGCGCCAATCTCGGGCCGGCGGCGCTGGCGCTGCCGCTGCTGGCCGATGCGGGCATCTATGTGCTCGAAATGTCGTCCTACATGTTGGAGCGAATCGCCACGCTTCGGTTCGATGCGGCGGTTATGCTCAATCTCAGCCCCGACCATCTCGATCGCCACGGCGACATGGCGGGTTATGCACGTGCCAAGCGCCATATCTTCGACAACCAGGGCGAGGACGACACCGCCGTCGTCGGCATCGACGACGAGGCCAGCCGGGCGATGGCCGAGGAACTGCGCGGGTCGCGCCATGTGGTCACCATTTCCGGGCATGCGCCGGCGGATGTCTGGGCCTGTGGCACGATGCTGCGCGACCGCGAGGGCGACCTGCTCGACCTCACCGGCGCACCCAGCCTGCCGGGGCGGCACAACGCCCAGAATGCCGCCGCGGCCTGCGCGCTCGCAACCGCGCTCGGCCTGCCGCGGGCGGCGATCATCGAGGGGCTGCGCAGCTATCCCGGCCTCGCGCACCGCCAGCAACTCGTCGCGCGCACGGGCGGCGTCGCTTTCGTCAACGACAGCAAGGCGACCAACGCCGATGCCGTGGCCTACGCGCTCGCCTGCTACGACCGGCTGATCTGGATCGCCGGCGGGATGGCCAAGGAGGGCGGCATCGAAAGCCTCGCCCCGCTGTTCGGACGCATCGCCCACGCCTTCCTGATCGGCCGCGACGCCCCGCTGCTGGCAGCGACGCTCGCCCGCCATGGCGTGGCGTTCACCGAGATCGGCACGCTCGAGGCGGCGGTGCCGGCGGCCTATCGCGCGGCGCGACGGCTCGATGCGCCGGTGGTGCTGCTCTCGCCAGCCTGCGCGAGCTGGGACCAGTTCAGCGGCTACGACGCGCGCGGCGACCGCTTTGCCGCGCTGGCCCGCGGCCTTGCCGCGACCGACGGGGAGGCCGCCTGATGCCCGCACTCTCGCGTGCCGACAACTCGATCCTCGGACGCTGGTGGTGGACCGTGGACCGCTGGACGCTGGCCTGCGTCGGCGCGCTCATCGGCGCCGGCTACATCCTCGTCCTCGCCGCGAGCCCCGCGGTCGCCGAGCGGATCCACGTGCCGCGCGAGCTGTTCATCCTCAAGCAGGTGGTCTTCCTCGCGGTGGCGGGCGCTCTGGTGGTCGGCGTGAGCCTGCTCTCACCGCGCGGGGTACGGCGAGTGGCCCTGCTCGGGCTCGCCGTCGCGCTGGTGATGACCGCGCTGACGCTCGTCATCGGCGTGAACATCAAGGGCGCGCAGCGGTGGATCGCGCTGCCGGGCATGGCGATCCAGCCTTCCGAGTTTCTCAAGCCCTGCTTCGCCGTGGTCACCGCCTGGCTGCTCGACCTCGGCCATCGCAACAAGCGGATACCGGGTGCGACCATCGTGCTGGTGCTCTACGCGATGATCCTGCTGATGCTGAAGTCGCAGCCGGACATCGGCATGATCGTCGTCATCACGGCGGTGCTGTTCGCGCAGCTGTTCGTCGACGGGCTCAACCTAGCGCTCGCCGGGTTCGGGCTGCTGGCGATGGCGGCCGGCGGGCTCGGCGCCTACCTCACCTTCCCGCACGTGCAGAGCCGCGTGCAGCGCTTCCTCCACCTCAAGGCGGCGGGCAACTACCAGGTCGATCGATCGCTCGAGGCCTTTGCCAATGGCGGGTTGTTCGGCCGCGGACCGGGTGAAGGCCACATCAAGGACGTGCTGCCGGACGCGCATGCCGACTTCGTGTTCGCGGTTGCCGGCGAGGAGTTCGGGCTCATCGTCTGCCTTGTGATCGTGGCCCTGTTTGCGACTGTCGTGCTGCGCGGGCTGGTGCGGGCACGCGACGAGCGGGACCGCTACGTGCTGCTCGCGATCACCGGGCTGGCCACCAGCTTCGGGCTGCAGGCCTTCGTCAACATGGCCAGCACGCTGCACCTCATTCCGGCGAAGGGAATGACCTTGCCGTTCATCTCCTACGGCGGCTCGTCGGCGGTGTCGGTCGGGATCGAGATCGGCATGCTCCTGGCCCTCACGCGCCGTCGGTTCGGAAACGACACAATATGAGGGGGCCCGCGATGCAGCCGATCGTGCTGGCCGCCGGCGGAACCGCCGGGCACCTGTTCCCCGCGCTGGCCATGGGGCACGCTCTCGCCGCGCGGGGACATCGGATCGTGCTGCTCACCGACAGCCGCGCGGCCGGGCGCGCCGCTGCCCAGGCGCCCGGCTGGGAGCGGCATGTCGTCGCCTCGGCCGCCGTCGCCGGGCGCGGTGCCGCGGGCAAGGCGCGCGCG